>CAZVYC010000115.1:0-11284 GCA_964631425.1 uncultured Rhodospirillales bacterium | reverse complement strand
GTCGAGACAGTATGAAACGGCAGTACATGGGTCATCGCGTTCCCCCGTGAGCCACTCCGTAATGTAGGATGGGTTTCGCTTTCCGCTCTACCCATCCACCGCGTCAAGCTTATTGCTTGATCGCCGATGCTCCAATGCCCTCAGGCAGATCGCCTCGAATTGCCTTGCGACATGGGACCAGGAGAAGCGCTCTTCGACGCGGGCCCGGGCGGCGCGGGCGAGGCGGTCGCGCAGCATTGCATCGCTGAACAGATCTAAAAGCGCCCGGGCGAAGGCTTGGGCGGTGTCGGCGGCCAGGAAATGCTCACCCGGGATAACATCCAGGCCTTCGACTCCAACCGTGGTCGAGACCACGGGGCGGCCCATCGCCATCGCCTCGAAGGCCTTGATTCGCGTGCCGCTGCCGACGCGGAGCGGGATGACATAGACGTGGCTCTCGGCAACATATTGTCTGATGTCATCGACGAAGCCGGTGAATTCCCAGGCCAGCCCGCGCTCGCGCGCCTTGGCGACCAGGTCGGGGGGCGGGTTGCGGCCGACGATTACTGCATTTGCTAGCGGTCGCATGCCGATTACCAGCGGCCAGACCTCGTCCATCAAAAATTCGATTCCGTCGATATTGGCACGCCAGTCCATCGCCCCGGTGAAGACGATCGTGCCGTCGCGGGGTCCGACCAAGGGTGCCGAAGCGGCGGGGGCGAAGCGATAGAATTCGAGATCGACGCCGGTGTCGATGACCTCGACCCGCGGCAGATCGTAAAGCGCGGCCAGGGTCTTGCCGTCGCGGGCTGAGACGGCGATGACGGAGTCGAACCGGCGCAGCGCGTCGCCTTCGAATCGGCGCATCTTGCGGCTCTGGTCGCGCCAGACCAGACGCATCGGGCCCTGGGCGACCTTGGCATGGCGCTCGAAGATCTCGGCCTCGACATTGTGGGTGAAGATCGCCGAGGCCGATGCGATCTTGCCCTCCGGCAGCAGCACCGCGGCGTGCGGGAAGTCGACCAGGACCACATCCGGCTTCTCCTCGAGCGCCTTGACGACTACCGCCTGGCCGGCTGCGGAGCGGTCAGTCGCAGCGGCCACTGGCACAGGATCGAGCAGCGCGGTTACGCGGCGCAAACGTGATGGCGGAGGCGCAGGCCAGCCTAAGAACCTATCGCAGGTCGAGGTTATATCTTCCTTGTACTGCCTGATATTCTCCGGCGCAGGTGAGGCCAGGACGATCTCGAACGCGCCGCCCTTCATGCACTTCAGGATATTGGCCGTCCGAATTTTACCGCCTTCGTTCATTGGGAACAGGAAACGCGGGCTGATAAAGAGCAGGCGCAGCACGATGGCTCCTGATGGCATTAAGTTGACCGGCAAATCTATGGTATTTTCTCCGACGCGAGATAGCTGGTCACTGGCTATTGACCGCAGAGGACGCTGAGGAGCGCCGAGGGCGCGGAGCGTGGAGTGCACTCTGGGTTGGACCGAAAGCGCCTACTTCCAGTCCTTGGCCCAACGGGCGCGAACCTCCTAGAATGCGGGAAGGCATACGTCGCGTGGTGAATGGGCTTGAACCTCCGCGCCCTCCGCGCTCCTCAGCGTCCTCTGCGGTTAACAAATAAGTCGCGGCCGCTCGGGCGGACGGGCGGCTTCGTCGATCTTGCCGGCCGGCATAACCGCAGAGAACGCTGACAAGCGCGGCGGGCGCGGATTCGATGAAATTAGGGTGGGCCAGGCAATTCTCGGGATTGCTCGAAACCTCCATGAGGCATGCTTGGCTCAAGGTGCTCGAACGTCCGCGACGTCCGCGGTTGTCAGCGTTCTCTGCGGTTACCGAAGAAGTCCCGGCAGCTCCGGCGCGTGGGCGGCTTCCGCGGTGTGGCCGGGGGGCATGATGTGGGTTACTGCAAATCCGTCCTTAATCAGTTCATCGGCGATGATGCGGCGGTGGCAGCGCCACCAGAGGGCTTCGGCGCACATGATCGCGACGCGGCTCCTTAGCGCCAGCGTTTCCAGTTCGGCGAGGCCGGCGCGGAAGGGCGGCGTTTTGGTGTAGTCGGCGTAGTTGGCGAAGGCCGGATTGCGCCAGTGGGTATCGTGCTCGGGCACGTCTTGTGCTTTGCGCCGACCGCCCAGCGACACCATATGGTAGTATGCGACTCCGGCGTCGTTGAGGGCGCGGGCAAGCGTGGCCTTGTCGAATTGCGGATGGCGGCGCGAACCCGGGAACGCGCGCACATCGACGAGCGATTCGATCTGGCGGCTTTTCAACATTCCAATGAAGATATCCGCCGGATGAGTCGAATGGCCGATTGTGAAGATGATTCGAGAGCCGTCGGTCATAGCTTTGGCCTTAAAATGCAGTGGACAGTTGCTCCAGATATGGTAGGCTTCTCAGCTCTGATAACAACTGGTTGTGGCTAACCAATGGGTTATACACAGTCAGATCATCCACAGCCTGTGGATATGACAGGGGAGCCGACGATGTTCGATGTCGTACAGCTGGAGAATGGCACGCGTCTTCGGACCGATCCATCCCGGGACGACCTGTTGACAGATTTTGGAAAAGCCACGCTGGCCGACCGTTATCTGCTGCCCGGCGAAACTTTCCAGGACCTGTTCGCCCGGGTCGCGGTCTATTACAGCGACGACAGCGGCCATGCGCAGCGGCTCTACGACTACATCTCGAAGCTCTGGTTCATGCCGGCGACGCCGGTGCTGTCGAATGGTGGTACCGATCGCGGCCTGCCGATCTCATGCTTTCTCAATGAGGCCAGCGACAGCCTGAACGGCATCGTCGATCTGTGGAACGAGAATGTCTGGCTGGCTGCGCGCGGCGGCGGCATCGGCTCCTATTGGGGCAATCTGCGCTCGATTGGCGAGAAGGTTGGCCGCAACGGCAAGACCAGCGGCATCGTGCCCTTCATTCGCGTGCAGGATTCGCTGACCCTCGCGATCAGCCAGGGGTCGCTCCGCCGCGGTTCGGCTGCCGTCTACCTGCCGGTCAGCCATCCCGAGATCGAAGAGTTCGTCGAGTTGCGTCGGCCGACCGGCGGCGACCCGAACCGCAAGGCGCTCAACCTTCACCACGGCATCACCATTCCCGACGCCTTCATGCGGGCAGTCGAGAACGACGAGGAGTGGGCGCTGTGCAGCCCGAAGGACGGAGCGGTGATCCGCCGGGTTTCGGCCCGTGCGCTGTGGATCCGCATCCTGACCGCGCGGATCGAAACCGGCGAGCCCTATCTGATCTTCATCGACCATGTGAACCGCGCCATCCCCGAGCATCACAAGCTGGCCGGTCTGCAGGTCAAGATGTCGAACCTCTGCAGCGAGATCACGCTCGCGACCGGCACCGACCCGCGTGGTGAGGAACGCACGGCGGTGTGCTGCCTGTCCTCGGTCAATCTCGAGAAGTTCCTGGAATGGCAGGATCACCCGACCTTCATCGAGGACACGCTGCGCTTCCTCGACAATGTGCTCAGCGATTTCATCGCCAACGCGCCGGACTCGATGTCGCGCGCCGCCTATGCGGCAGAGCGCGAGCGATCGGTTGGCTTGGGGGTCATGGGCTTCCATTCCTTCCTGCAAGGAATGGGTGTGCCGTTCGAAAGCGTAATGGCCAAGGTATGGAACCGCCGCATGTTCCAGCATGTGAAGCGCGCCGCCGACGCCGCTTCGCAAAAGTTGGCGCGCGAGCGCGGCGCCTGCCCGGACGCAGCCGATTACGGCATCATGGAGCGATTCTCGAATAAGATCGCAATTGCACCCACCGCCTCGATCTCGATCATCTGCGGCGGCGTCTCGCCCGGGATCGAGCCGTTGCCGACCAACGCCTACACGCACAAGACGCTGTCCGGCTCTTTCCCGGTACGCAACCCGTATCTGGAAGCCCTGCTGGCCGAGCGCGGCCGCAACGACGAGGAGACCTGGTCGTCGATCGTCATGAATGGCGGCTCGGTGCAGCATCTCGATATCCTGAACGAGCACGAGAAATCGGTGTTCAAGACCGCGTTCGAGCTCGACCAGCGCTGGGTGATCGAGCTCGCCGCCGACCGTACGCCGTTCATCTGCCAGTCGCAGTCGCTGAACGTCTTCATCCCGGCGAACGTGCATAAGCGCGACCTGCACCAGATCCATTTCCAGGCCTGGAAGAAGGGCGTGAAGTCGCTCTACTACTGTCGCTCGATGTCGATCCAGCGGGCCGAGGCTGCGACCTCCGCCTCGACCGCGCCGACACCCGATATCATCACCAGCGTGGAGAGCGCGCCCAGGCTTCCGCTCAACATTGGCGGCGAGCCGGCCTCGACCAATTACGAGGAGTGCCTGTCATGCCAGTAGGGAAAGATGCCACAGGCGGCTTCAGTTTTCGGCTGAGCGGCCGCCTTTATCCCGCCGACGGATGTACCTGCCTGTTCCGTTCCGTCGAGACGGAGGCGATGGCGACGCGCTATCTGTTCCTGACCAAGGATGGGCGTTTTGCCTATCTGGCGCGTGCGATCGGCGGGAAGGGGATTGCGGCCGCGGAAGAGTGGGGCGGGGATCGCGCCATGCGGTTTCTGATCCAGCACGGCGAGGGCGATCTGGTGGAAGAATTCCCCGCGATTTTCGAAAAACACGTGCCGGCGCCGGTTCCGCAGGCGAAGCCGCGCACGGTCACGGTTGCGCCGAAAGGGCGACCGGCCGAGCCGTATCTGTTCCCGCTGCATTAGCAGGCTTGGCGGTACCGTGAGCGCTCTTGCCTACCCGTCCCTTACCGACGTCCCGACGAAGGTCGGGGCCCATATTCCAGCCATCGCGGCTGCCGACAGGTGGATCCCGACTTTCGTCGGGAACTCAGCCTTGAAAGCAAGTCATTGAAACTTAGTCACGACGGTTGATCCGATGCCGAACCTTCTCGTCCCAAGTGGCGCCTACAAGCCGTTCAATTATCCCTGGGCCTATGAGGCCTGGATGACCCAGCAGCGCATCCACTGGCTGCCGGAAGAGGTGCCGCTGGCCGACGACGTCAAGGATTGGCGCAACAAGCTGAATGACGGCGAGCGCAACCTCTTGACCCAGATTTTCCGCTTCTTCACCCAGGCGGATGTCGAGGTGAACAACTGCTATATGAAGCACTACTCGCAGGTGTTCCAGCCGACTGAGGTCAAGATGATGCTGGCCGCCTTCTCCAATATGGAGACGGTGCATATTGCGGCCTACAGCCACCTACTCGACACGATCGGCATGCCCGAGACCGAATACTCGGCCTTCCTCCACTACAAGGAGATGAAGGACAAGTACGACTACATGCAGGGCTTCAACGTCGAGTCGCGCGAGAACATCGCGATGACCTTGGCGGTGTTCGGCGCCTTCACCGAGGGGCTGCAGCTCTTCGCTTCGTTCGCGATCCTGATGAACTTCCCGCGCTTCAACAAGATGAAGGGCATGGGGCAGATCGTGTCGTGGAGCGTGCGCGATGAGACGCTGCATACGCTCTCCATCATCAAGCTGTTCCGCGCCTTCATCGACGAGAACCGGGATATCTGGACGCCGGAACTGCAGCGCGAGATCTACAAGGCCTGCGAAACCATCGTCACCCATGAGGACGCCTTCATCGACCTCGCCTTCGAGCAGGGCGGCGTCCAGGGGCTGACTGCCGAAGACGTGAAGACCTATATCCGCTACATCGCCGACCGGCGCCTGACCCAGCTCAGCCTGCAGCCAATCTATCGCATTTCCGCGAACCCGCTGCCCTGGATGGACGCGATGCTGAACGGCGTCGAGCACGCCAATTTCTTCGAAAGCCGCGCCACAGAGTATTCGAAGGCTTCGACCCTCGGAACCTGGGAAGAAGCCTTCGAATAGCTCGGCACCGGTCGTCACGGCCGGGCCGCCCGTTATGCGCTGATGGTGGTCGAAACGCGCCCTCGGAGGACTTGGCAGCCGGTTTGGCACCGGCTTTCGCTCGAAGTATGGGGCGCGCTGCTGTTGCTCCTGCTCTATGTATTCTATTATTTGGCCAATCCCGCTGCGCCGGGACACAACGTCGATGCCTGCTGTTATCAAGCCTGGACCGGCTGGTGGGACCAGGGACGCTATTACGAATCGGCCCGGGCGCTCGCTCACGGCGATTTGAGTGCGGCTCGGCACTGGTACCCACTCGGATATCCGGCGCTCGGAGCGTTGTTTTCCTTTCTGGGCGCCCATCTGTGCTTTCCTGTCGATATTGCCTGTGTGCTGGTCGCCTATTTCGGCTTCCTCACGTTCGCGGAGGCGGTCGACGTGTCGCGGCCGGTCGCCGTCGTCCTGTTTCTGCTGACGGTTTGCGCCGACCCGATGCTTTTCAAGCAATGGGTGATCCCCTGGAACTCCAGTCCCGTCGCGGCGCTTATCTGGTGTCTGCTGGCAGCGACAGCGGCACATCTCGATGGAATGCGGCGGCCGCTGATGCTCGGGCTTCTGGCGGGGGCGATTTCGCTCATGCGTCCCGCCGACGCGGTCGTAGGGGCGATCTGCCTCACGTGGGTCGCCGTAGCCGACCTGAGGGCCGGCACCCAGCCGGGGCGGGCTGTGGTCCTGATGCTCGGCGGCTTGGCGGCCTTGATTGTCCCGTACGCTTTGCTCTACCACGCGATCTATGGCTGGCTGCCGAGCGCCTATGCAGTCAACTCGCGCGCGATCGGATTTACCGCTCACCACATCATCTGGCGCGCCTATGTCCTGCTGATCGAGCCGCGCCAATGGTTCTTTTCGGGGCAAGGCCTGCTTGCCCACGCACCCTGGCTGCCGCTGGGAATAGCCGGCGCGGTTCTCGCGTTAGTGCGGGGAGGATTGGCCCGGTTGGCCGGACTCTGCCTTACAACCTACTGTTTCATGATGCTGGCCTATGTCGACCTGCTACCGACAGGTCTCTGGCGCTACTACAATGTTCATTACTTCAAGTGGACTTGGCCGGGCTTCGGGCTGTTGGCCTGGCTTCTGCTGCGCCGCCTGTATCGGCGGGACTCGCTTGCGTGGGTGGTCTTAGGCGCGGTTCTTCTATTGAGCTGCCTGCGGGTGAACCCGCGCCCGGCCAGTCAGGATGAGCCGGCAGTCGCAGTCGACATTCCGGGGATCACCGCCACCGAGCGCTCCACGACAATGTCCCCAGAACTGACCGCCATCGATGCGCAAGGGACGATGCCGAACATCACCATGATGCGGGCATTTCCCTTTCCCGACGGGAACGGCGTTCGGCTCATCGGCTTAAAGCGCGACTTCGCCGGGGAGCCGGTTCTGCAGCTCGAGGGAAGTCTGGTGGCGGTGGCTGAAGGTAAACCGATGCGCCGCTGGGCCGAGCATGTTACGCTCGGTTACCCTTGCTGGCTGCCGCCCTATCCCTGCAAAGGCCGATGAGCAGCCCAGGGCAATCGCATATGCGTGAAGTTGGTAGCCTCAAAAGAATTGAACCGCCAAGACGCCAAGGCGCCAAGTTAAGAAAACCTACCGCTGAGAAGGCGGAGGAGCGCAGAGGACACGGAGTAAATTAATTATAGTCTCCGCGACCTCGGCGCTTCTCCGCGCCCTCCGCGGTAACATTCATGTCTTGGCGCCTTGGCGTCTTGGCGGTTCGACTTCAAAGCAGGCATGCAACTCGCGCCACGTTTTCATATGCGATCACCCTCATGAGCAGCCGGCGCGGCTGGAGTTCAGCGCCGGCCGAACCGGTTCCAGCTCGACACCTCGGCCACCGGCTTGCGTTTGCCGCGCTTGAACTCGGTGCCGATCGTATAGGCGATCGGGAACAGGCCCACCTGGGTATAGTCGTCGTAAGGGATGCCGAGCAGGTCGGCCATCTCGCGCTCGCGCAGGATATGGATGGTGGTCCAGGCGCTGCCGAGCCCGCGGACGCGTAGCGCCAGGAATAGGCTCCAGACCGCGGGGATGACCGAGCCCCAATGGCTCGCCTGGTGGAACAGGTCCATCCGCTCCGGCCGGCCTAGGAACATCGGCACCACCGCCGCCGGCATCCGCTCCATGTTGCGGCGGAGAAAATCTACCGACTCGGACATGCGGCCCATGTCTTCGGCCAGCTTGCCGGTGGTGTCCGCCGCCAACTGCGCCGCCGCGAACTTCTGATATTCCTGCCCGGCTTCGCCCGTGATGAAGTCGGTCATCGACTGGTCATAAATGCGCGAAATCTCCCTCAGCAGCACCCTGTCGTCCACCAGCACCCAGTGCCAGGTATTCCGGTTGGACCCATTCGGCGCCTGCAGCGCGATGTCGAGGCACTCCTCGATCAGCGCGCGACTGACCGGCCGCTCCAGATCGAGCCGTCTACGGACCGACCGCGTGGTCGTCAGGACTTCGTCCGCGGTGAGGTTCAGCAGCATGATTTCCCCTTTCTGATGACAGCCTGGCGCAACGTATCGATTTCCTACGGGGTAGACCCACAAGATACCTGACAAGCCGCTGCATGTAGTATATGGTGCAGCCGTAGTTCGCTTCCGTAGCAATAAGGGACGCGGCCATTTCGTCTATCGTTCTTCCTCTGCGTCTCCCCGCACTTTCACAGGGGCCGTTGCCCCCGCGCAAGAATCTATTTGAGTTTTCTGCCAACCCCGCCTTGTCGCGGGGTTTTTTGTGCCCGGACGAGACCGCGGTCCGTCCTCCCACCAGCGTGAAAGGGTTATCGCAATGACAAAGCGCTCTTCCCGTGCTGCTGCCGCCCAGACCGAAGCCGCCGAGCGCGGCAAAGTCCAGCCGCTCTTCGGGGCCGGTTGGGACCCGTTAAGCGACCGGCGCGAGCAAAGCTATGTCCGCAAGGTGCAGCCGCGCAGTCCCAACCAGCAACGCCTGCTCTCCGCGATCGCCGAGCACAGCTTGACGCTGGCAATCGGCCCGGCCGGGACGGGCAAGACCTATCTCGCAGTGGCCGCCGCCGTGGAGGCGCTGGAAGAGGGCAAGATCGAGCGGATCGTGCTGTCGCGGCCGGCGATCGAGGCGGGCGAGAGCCTGGGCTATCTGCCTGGCGACATGCTGGAGAAGATGGCCCCCTATCTGCGTCCGCTCTACGATTGCCTGACCGACCGCGTCGGCGGCAAGCGCCTGCGCGCCCTGATGGCGGAGGGCGAGATCGAGATCGCACCGATCGGCTATATGCGCGGGCGCACGCTCAACAACGCCTTCGTGGTGATCGACGAGGCGCAGAACTGCACCTATGCCCAGATGAAGATGCTGCTGACCCGCCTTGGCTGGCACTCGACCATGGTGATCACCGGCGACCCCGAGCAGAGCGACCTGCTGGACGGCATGTCCGGGCTGGCCGATATCGCCCGCCGGCTCGAAGTCTTGTCCGGCGTGGCGGTGGTCCGGCTCGAGGATCATGACATCGTCCGTCATCCGCTGGTTGGCGCGATGCTGGGTGTGCTTTAAAAGATCGGCATGAATCCGACGAACCCGCCCTTGCGGGGGCGGGCGCGTCTTACCCGCGCGGCGCACCTGTTCAAGGCCATCGCCCGCCAGCACCATACCGAGCTGATCCCGATCCTCAGGCCCCTGTTGCCGCGGGATGGGGTGGTGTTCGATGTCGGCGCCCATGCCGGGCAGATGGCGAAGCTGTTTGCCCTGATGGCGCCCGACGGCGTCGTCCATGCCTTTGAGCCCGGCGCTTACGCGCTCTCGATCCTGCGGCCGATGGTGCGGCTCAGGGGCAGGGGCCGGATCCGGATTCATCCGATCGCCTTCGGCGCTGCTCCGGGCGTACTGACCCTCAACACGCCGATCAAGCGCTCCGGCAGCCTCGGATTTGGGCTCAGTCACCTGGGTGAGGGCAATGCCGATGGGAAGGTCTTCCGGCACGAGGTACCGGTCGAAACGATCGACGGGTTCGTCGGGGCGAACGGGATCGACCGACTCGATCTAATCAAAGCGGATATCGAGGGATGGGAGATGCAGATGCTGCTTGGCGCCAGGGAAACCCTGGCGCGGCTGCGTCCGGTCGTCTTTCTGGAGGCGGTCGACCTCTATCTTGCGCGGGCCGGCGACAGCCGCGGCGCGCTGTGGCGCTTCCTTCGCGAACGGGACTACCACCCCCACCGGCTGTCGCCCGGCCTGCCGGTGTTCGCGCCGCAGGCCGATGGGGATGTCGTCTGGGTCCCTGCGGAAAGGGCAGCGACGCTGAGTGGTGGGGCCTCCTGACATGAGGCCGCAGGGCGTGGGGTACGGGTGGCGCTCTGCCGTTTTGTCGCCTATATGACCGCCATGCCGAAGCCCGCAGGTCGCTCCAACCGCTTCTTGCTGACCCTCATGATCGCGATGATGGCCGTCGTCGCCGTTGCGGTCGTGGCCATGTGG
Organism: uncultured Rhodospirillales bacterium; assembly: GCA_964631425.1. Classification (GTDB taxonomy): domain Bacteria; phylum Pseudomonadota; class Alphaproteobacteria; order BOG-932; family Roseiterribacteraceae; genus BOG-932. The sequence goes on along the minus strand of CAZVYC010000115.1, from coordinate 979 downwards.
TATGCCGTGAAGAGTGGCCCGCGTGATGCCGGCGCCGGCACGAGCGGGGTGGCGATCGGCGGCCCGTTCACGCTGGAGGATCAGACCGGCAAGCCGGTGACCGACCAGACCTATAACGGCGAATTTCGGCTGATCTATTTTGGATACACTTTCTGCCCCGATGCCTGCCCGACCGAGCTGCAGGTCATGGCGCAGGCGGTCGACCTCTTGGGGCCGGACGCTGGAAAGGTGCAGCCGATCTTCGTCACCATCGATCCGGCGCGCGACACGCCCAAGCAGCTGGCCGGCTATGTGCCGCTGTTCGACAAGCGCCTGGTCGGCCTGACCGGAACGCCCCAGCAGATCGCCCAGATCGCACGGGAGTATAAAGTCTATTACGCCAAGGCCGACGCGGCGAATGGCGATCCGACGGCCTATGCGATGAACCACTCCTCATTCGTCTATCTGATGGGACCGGACGGGAAATTCCTGACTGTTTTCTCAAGCGACACGGACGCCGACCAGATGGCGCAGCAGATCAAGCGCTACATGCACGGGACGGCGTAACCTTAGTCTTTCTCCTCCGGCTCAAGGTCACGCTTGATCCAACGATAGACAGTCCAGAACAGGATGAAGAGCAGGAACGAGCTGATATTGATGGCCGCCACCAGCGCCAAGATCAGCCAGAGCGTCAGGTGATGGCGCAGGTCGTTCAACACCTCCCGGCTCACGAAGGTGATCAAAGCGCCGAACAACACGCCGAGCACGGCCGCAACGGCCGCGATCTTGATGTAGGCGCGCGCCGGATGCGGAGCGGGAGGCGAGGCGGCGCGGGTTCGGGGCAAGGACCGGCTCAGGTGAGTTGAGGCTGCCGAACCCTTTCCCAAACCCGCCGCCTTGACAAGAGTTTCCCGAACGCCGGTACCTCGTTGAATATCTCCGCAAGGAGCACGGCAGCATGCGCGTCGCGTACGGCGATCTGTTGATCAGCAATCCGATC
>CAZVYC010000114.1:0-15801 GCA_964631425.1 uncultured Rhodospirillales bacterium | reverse complement strand
TTTACTTGACGACGGCGCAGGCTTTCGACGGCGGCATCCTCGCTGGGTCCTTCGATCCCGCAATTCCAAGATAGATTGTTATCCATACCGTCCCGGTTCGCTTCGCCGTTCGCCTCGTTGTGCTTGTCGTCGTACGAAACCAGATCGTTCAGGGTAAAGCCGTCGTGGCAGGTCACGAAATTGACGCTCTGCTCGGGCTCTCTTTCCCGTTGACCAAAGATATCTGGACTGCCGAGCACCCGTTGCGCCAGCATCCGCACGGTGCCCCTGTCCCCTTTCGTGAAGCGCCGGATATCGTCGCGGAAGCGGCCGTTCCATTCCTTCCAGCTGTCGCCGATGAAGGTTCCGACCTGATAGAGGCCGGCGGCATCCCAGGCTTCTGCTATCAGCTTCGTATCGGCGAGAACGGGATCCGTTTCGATATCCCATGGGGCAGGGGGATTCTCGAGCGGACGACCGGTCTCGTCGCGGGCCAGGATCGCGGCCAGGTCGAAACGAAAACCGTCGACATGCATTTCCGAAACCCAGTACCGCAGGCTGTCGAGGATCATGCGGCGCACGATCGCCTGATTGGCGTTCAACGTGTTCCCGGTACCGCTGTAATTGGCATATCGTGCGCGGTCCTGATCAAGGATGTAATACACCTCGTTGGCGAGCCCGCGAAAACAGACAGTGGGGCCCGCCGCATTGTCTTCGGCGGTATGGTTGTAGACGACATCGAGGATCACCTCTATGCCGGCGCGGTGCAGGGCTTTGACAAGGTCGCGGAACTCGTCGACCGGACCGAGGGCGTCCTTTCGTGAACTGTAACCGGCATGTGGCGCAAAGAACGATACCGGCGAATAACCCCAGTAGTTCACCAAGCCCGCCGGGCAATCCTGCCGGTCGTACTGGAAGATCGGCAGCAGCTCCACGGCGGTGATCCCGAGATCTTTAAGATACGGGATCTTCTCGATCATCCCGGCATATGTCCCTCTCAGTTCGGGGGCGACCCCCGAACTCGGATGCCGCGTGAAGCCCGCGACGTGCATCTCGTAAATGACGGTCGACGCAAAGGTCCGACGCAGCGGCTTGTCGCCCTCCCAATCGTAAGCGTCGGAGTCGACCACCACGCTTTTCATGGCGATCGTATCGTTCCGGCCGTAATCGCTTGCATGTTGGCGGCAATATCCCTCAGGGACGACGACGGCACGCCCGTACGGATCGAGCAGGACCTTGCTCGGATCGAAACGCAGACCTTGCGCGGGATCGAAAGGACCAAACGCGCGATACGCATAGACCTGTCCGACGCCTATGCCGGGCACGAAAGCATGCCAGTAGTGATAAGTGCGGTGCGCGCGCGGATCGAGCTCGATTACCCGCGTCGGCTGCACCGCCGAGACACAATCGAACAACAGGAGCTCGACCCGAGTGGCTTGCCGCGAGAAGACGCTGAAGTTGACGCCGTCGGGGAGGATTGTGGCGCCCACGGGAAAGCTCCGGCCCGTCTGCGATGGAGCACTGAGGATGTGGCCTGCGCTGTCCAGATGGACCCTTTCCGCACCGCCCTCACGACAGTCCGGAAATGCGGCTCGGGGATACCGTTCTGGGCGCGGCGGCATTCGACCATCTCAAATTCGCTCGGCGGCCGACCGGCGGGCCGCAGTCGTCGGGCCGATTGATCGTCTCATGGAACGATCGCAGTCATGCATGGCGCCAGGCTCGCCAGTTTCTGAGACACGCTGCCTAGCAGTAAGCCTTGCAACCGCCCGCGGCCGCGTCGGCCAATGAAGATTGCATCTGCCTCTATCTCTCGGCTGAGCTCCAAAACTTTCTCTGCGGCATCGCCCCAGACAGACCTGACGTGGATCGCTTGCGCACCGAGGCGTTGCGATCTCTGCTTTGCTTCTGCAAGTATTCTGCTGGTTGCGTCATTGAGCGCATCCCCGATCGCGACGCGTTCCTCTTTTGCGAACTCGAGCGCTTCCTCGGAAACGCCGTCCATCGCGCTCACGATCCAAAGCTCCAGCTGCAGTCTGTTTGCGAAATCCGCTGCGGTGTCCACAGCGCGGTTTGCTCCATCGGAGCCATCTGTCGCAACCAAGATCCGATGCACCGTGAACCTCCCAGGAAATAATTCTCCCGAGGGACACGGTCGCTCATTGATCCAGATCAACCTCACTTGAAACTTCACTCGCGATCGGCATCGTGCTGATCGGCTTAGGCAGGCTTGTTGAGGGCAGATCAAGGCGCCTGACTCTCACATTCATTATTGGAAGCTCGCGATCGTGGTCCTGAAGCGCATCAGAGATACGCTGAAGAACACGATCGTGATGCCGGCGAGAGTGGCCAACTGTGGCCAAACGATATCGAAACCCGCGGCACGGTAGAGGACGGCTTGAGCGAAGCTGACGAAGTGCGGCGTGGGCATCACTTGCATCGCCTCTCGTGTCCAGGACGGCATGCTTTCCATCGGAGTGGTACTGCCTGATAGCAAATTCAAAACGATCAGGACTGGAAGGATCAGCAAGCCGAACTGTCCCATCGTGCTGGTAAAGGTCGCAAGCAGGATGCCGAGGGCGCCGACGGAGAGTTGGTACAGGACGGTACCCGCAATGAACAATGAGGCCGATCCGGCGATCGGCACCCGAAGGAGATTATGGACCACAAGCCACAGCGACAGCGTCGCGGCCAGGACGATCACGAGGCCGTTCGCCCAGATCTTCGCGATCATGATTTCCGTCGGTCTGACCGGCATGACCAGCAGATGCTCCACCGTCCCGTGTTCGCGTTCGCGAATGAGCGCCGACCCGGTGAGGACCACAGCCAGCATCGTGATGTCATTGATGAGCGCCATGATGGCGTTGAACCATTTGGTCTGGTGGTTCGGGTTGAACCAGGTTCGCGTCACGAGATTGACCGGTAGGCCTGCCGTCGTTCCTTCGTTGTGCTGCAAGTAGCTCAAAGTCTCCTGCACGATGATGTTCTGGATATACGTGGCGCCAATGCCGGCCTGGGAAATGGCGGTCGCATCGACATCGATCTGCGCGGTCGGTCGCCGCCCTGTCAGGGCGTCGAACTCGAACTTGGGAGGTAGTTCTATGACAAATACGAAGCGGCCGGAATTCATACCGGGATCGATGTCCGTCGGCTCCATCTCAACCGCCGGCTTGAAATAGGGTTCGAGTATGGCGGCAGCGATCCGACGGGAGAGCTCGGAGTGGTCTTCATCCACGATACCGACCGCCACATTCTCGACTTCGGTCTTCGCCCCGGTCGCTTGCGCATAAACCGCAAAACTGAATGCGTAGAGCATCATGATGAGCAGGACCGGGTCCGCGCGCAGGCTGTACAGCTCCTTCATGCCGAGCCTAAACACATTGGCGAGCCGCATGTCACGCCTCCTGCTTGCGCAAGACCAGGGTTGCCGCAGCGAGGAAACCGACGGCGAAAAGCAGGATGATCAGGATGTCGAACCAGAGGTCCGAGAAGCCGAGGCCCTTCGTAAATATCCCCATGCTCACTTGCGTGAACCATCCCGAAGGGAAGCCAACGCCAATCCAGCGAGCGGCTCCTGAAAGCGACGAGAACGGCACCAGGAGGCCCGAGAAATTCACACCGATAACGATCGCCAGAATGGCCGTCGTGAAAACCGCAGCCACCTGGGTCGCGGTGAAGCAGGAGACGAGCAGGCCAAATGCGGTTGTCGCAATTATATAGATGATTGTGCCGAGCAACAGGGTGACAACGGATCCCTTCAGCGGCACGCCGAACAGGAATATCGCCATCAACACGAGCGTCAGGAAACTGACAAGCCCGATGATGATATAGGGAAGCTGCTTGCCGAGCAGAAATTCTATTCTTGTGATCGGGGTGGAGCGGAAATTGGCAATCGATCCGGTCTCCTTTTCCCGGGCCACGCCAACCGCTGTCGTCATCGCCGGGATCAGCATGAGAAGAAGCATGATGCTCCCGGGGATGGTCGCATAAACGCTCTTGAAGGCCTGGTTATAGCGAAACCGCTCCTCGACATCCACCGGCGGCGGCTCGAGACCCGGGAGATGGCCCCTGGCCGCCTGATCGGCCAAATAGGTCATGGCCAGTCCGGTGACATAGCCGCCCGCCGTCTCGGCGCGAAACGGCATGGCGCCGTCCACCGAGGCGGACACTTGGGGCTCCTGCCTGCTCTCCAGATGCTTGCCGAAGTTGGGCGGTATTTCGACCGCGACCGCGAGCTCGCCATCCTTGAGCCGCCGTTCGAGGTCAAATTGGTCCGCAATCTCTCGATGCTCGGTGAAGTATCTCGATCCCGAGAAATTCTCGAGCAGCTCCCGGCTCTCGACCGTCTGATCCTGATCGAGAGCCGCGTAGGCGAGGTGCTCGACGTCGAATGAGATGCCATAGCCGATGGCCGCCAGCAAAATCAGCGGGCCGACGAGCGCGAAGGTTACCCGGATCGGGTCACGCAGGATTTCCATCGTCTCCCGGCGTGCATAGGCCCACAGCCGGCGCCAATCGAACAGCGGACTCTCAACGACCGGCGAGACGGAGGGCCGGACCGGTTCGGGGGGCGCTTCGGCCTCAGTGGGCTCCCCTTGCAACCGGGCGCCGGTGGCATCTTCGAGATAGGCGATGAACGCGTCCTCGAGCTTGGTCATGCCGCGGACCTGCGTCAGTTCCGTCGCCGTGCCGACAGCCAGAACCTTGCCGGCGTTCATCAGCGAAATGCGGTCGCATCGCTCTGCTTCATTCATGAAGTGGGTAGAGAGAAAGATCGTCACGCCGTCGTCGCGAGACAGGCTTATGAGAGATTGCCAGAAACCATCGCGGGCGACCGGATCGACGCCCGAGGTCGGCTCGTCCAGGATCAATATCTCGGGACGGTGAAGAACCGCGACGGCAAGCTGCAGTCGCTGCCTCTGACCCAGGGGCAGGCTTTCGGGCCGGCTGTCCGCCACGCCGAGCAGATCGAACCGCTCGAGCATTTCCTGAATGCGCGCCGCTCTGCCGTCCTCGGGCAGGGCGAACAGATGAGCATGAAGCTCAAGGTTTTGCCGTACAGTCAGCTCGCTGTATAGCGAGAAGGACTGCGACATGTAGCCGACGCGCCGGCGCGTCGCCATGTCTCCAGCGTCGAGCTGGCGCCCGAAAAGGAGCGCTTTCCCCTCGGTGACCGGCAGCAGACCGGTGAGCATCTTCATGGTCGTGCTCTTGCCGCAGCCGTTGGACCCGAGAAAGCCGAAGATCTCGCCGCGCTCGATACGAAAACTCACATGGTCGACCGCAATGAAGTCGCCGAACCGGCGCGTGAGCCCTTCCGCCTCGATGGCAGGCGGACCACCGGCCGAAGAGCGTGGACGGACTATGACCTCTTGGTGACCAGCGCGCTTGGCTTCCGGCAGAAGGTTGATGAATGCGTCGTCGAGGGTGGCTCCATGGCCGTGGGCCATGAGCTCGGCAGGCGTGCCGCTCGCGATCACCTGGCCCGCATCCATAGCGGCGAGCCAGTCGAAACGCTCCGCTTCTTCCATGTATGCGGTCGCAACCATCACACTCATACCAGGGCGCCGCGCGCGAATGTGATCGATCAGTTCCCAGAATTGGCGACGTGATAGCGGATCGACTCCCGTGGTCGGCTCATCGAGGATCAGAAGATCCGGATCGTGGATCAGGGAGCAGCACAGCGATAGTTTCTGCTTCATTCCGCCTGACAGCTTGCCTGCAGGTCGATCGGGAAAGGGATCGAGACCGGTCGCCGCGAGAAGCTCCTTAATCCGGCTCTCACGCTCGGACTTCGACTGGTCGAACAGGCGGCCGAAGAAGTCGAGATTCTCGAACACGGTCAGCGTCGGATACAGATTCCGCCCGAGCCCCTGCGGCATGTAGGCGATGCGCGGCAGGCTCGAACGGCGATGCTCGGAATTGCGCATGTCGCCGTCCAATGCAAAGACCTTGCCGTCCTGGATGCGGCGGACACCGGCGATCAGCGCGAGCAAGGTCGACTTGCCGACGCCATCCGGTCCGATGAGGCCGACCATGCAGCGGGCCGGGATCGCGAGGGTCACGTCATCAAGGGCGACGGTCTGGCCGTATCGGTGCGAGAGTCCTTGGACCCGTGCAGCAGCGGCTATCATTTACGGCAGCTTGACATTCAGAGTGGCTGGCCAAGCCTTATCCGGCTTGGTGCGAACGTAGCCGATCCCCCGTATGCCGGTCTTAACCTGATTCTCGTACCGCCCTCGAAGCTCCGGATTGATCGTGAGCTTGACCCGGAACATCAGCTTCTCACGCTCCTCGGCGGTCTCCACGGTTTTCGGCGTGAACTGCGCTTCGGTCGCGACAAAGGTAACATGTGCGGGAAACACATAGCCCGGGATCGGATCGAGGGTGACGCGTGCTTCGTCGCCGATCGCGAGAGGACCGGCCTCGGCGGCCGGCAGGAAGATCGTCATGTAGACGTCGCTCAGGTCGAGGAGCGTCAAGACGCGGCCGCCCGACTGCAAGACCTCTCCGGGTTGCGCAAGCTTGTACTGGATACGGCCGCGCTTGGGAGCAACGAGAGTCGAATCGCTGATTTGCGACTTGATGCGGGTCACCTCCGCTTGACCTGCCACGATCGCGGCCTTCGCGGCATCCAGGTTAGCCAGGGCCGCGGCGTGCGCGGCATCAGCGGTTTTCATTTGATTCCGTCGCTGATCCAGCCTTTCGCGCGTGTCCGCGCCGCGCGGAACGAGCGCGGCGCTCCGTTGCAGCTCCTGCGCAGCCAAGGTCTGCTCGCTAAGGCGCTGGACGATAAGGGACTCCGCCTCCAGCTTTTCGTGTTCTGACCGCAGGACCGAAGCCTCGGCCGACAGCAGCTGCGCTTCGAGCTCGGCGGTATCCATGCGCGCCACCACCGCACCCGCATCGACCATGTCTCCTTCCTTGGCAAGAACCGCGGCGATCCGGCCCGGATATTTGGCGGCAATTTCCACTTGCTCCGCTTCGAGGCGGCCATTGGCTTTCGCGATGCCTGCAGGCAGCGCATTCAACTGCTGCTGCCACCAATACCAGGCGCCCCCGGCGCCGAGCGCTGCGACGACAGCCACAACGGCGATGGGCATAAGCCGTCTTGTCTTTTTCGGCTTTTCTTTCTGCAGAGCCGGAGCCTGGCGCCCCATACCGCCTTCAGGCGATGATAGCCCCTGCTTTGGGCTATCCGAGGATGTGGTATCCACCATCGACATAGACCGTCTCCCAGTGATCAGTTTCGCGCAGTCGGCAGTTCAGTTCAGCTCAGAGTTTTGCTGCCAAGGGCGCCGTGCTCTTCCCGAAGCGGCGACAGCTCTCCTGGACAGTCCACTGTGAATATCTATTTTAACAGCATGCTGCGGGGCAGCATTGAGCTGGATCAAATTCAGTAATGTGGGACGCCCGGTTACGCATGGCGTCTGCATTACTCAACAGTTTTCTGTGAATTAGTGGTAAGGTACCGGGATTCCATCGGGTGATCTTTCCCGATCTGTCGATCTTGGCGGCAGCGTTCGCCTACTCTGCACGTCCCAGGTAATTTCCTGCCTGGTGAAGCTGAAGATCATCAGTGAGAAGTTCCGCTTTCCTCCCGAAAACTGCCTCACCCAATTGCCTTGCCGCTCAAACCTCATCCACACCGGAATCCACCACCGGCTCGGCGCCAGCCATGCGACCCTCTATTTCCGATCATCGTCACCAGGTGAGGAACAAACCAATGTCGCCTGGCTTCCCGCCGGGAAAGTCGAGGACGCGCGCGGCGAGCTGGAATCCGTGCGACTTCAGACTCTGCTCCCACCGGAAATAGAGCTCCCCGGCCTCACCGCGCAGCGTGGCCGGCCAACCCGGCTCCGCCACATTGATCGCTCGTCCGCCGTCACTGCAGAGCTTGCTCGGGAAGCGCAGCACCATGAACTCCTTCTGCCCATCTTCCGCCGCTTGGCGCGCCTGGTGCAGGAGAGTTCGCCAGTTTTCATCGGAGATATGGTGCTCGATCAACTCCGCCACCTTGCGTTGACGCTCCGCGGCCGCGGCCCGGCTCACTTCCTCACGGTGCTGCAGCTCCTTGCGATAGAAATCCGCCACGAGGTGTCGAAACTCCGGAGCCTCTGGCACGGCATCATGCGGCTCCGGGCGTGGACTGGCCGGCGTCGGCTTGTCAGGATGCCGCAGATGGGCGAAGTGCTCGTCGAGCTCGGCGAACGCGTCAGCCAGAAATCCCCCACCATGCGCGGCAGTACCGTGCGCGGCATTGGGCGAAGCCGGCTCCTGAGGAGTGAGAGAGCGCAACAGATCTGCCCGGCTTACGATGCCGGTGATGCGTCCGTCGCGGACTACGGGCACGCGCTTTATGCGGTAGGCTTGCAGCAGCTGGGGAATCTCGCGGACATCCGTTTCCTCGCCGACGGTTATGATGGGTCGCGACATAAGGTCCCGCGCCGTGCGCTCTGGAGCGCGAAGACTCGCGAGGAACTCGGGGTTCAGCTCCTCGCCTTCCGCCAAGAGGGCCAGCCACCAATCCCGGCGCGCCTCGCGGTCAGAGTCGTCGCGGCCGATCAGGTCCCCCTCGCTCACCATGCCAACCGGGGCACCCTCCGCATCGACCACCGGGACGGCGCTGATGCCCTTCTCGATCAGCAGCTTTGCGATCGCGCCTCTCGGGTCGTCGGGGCGCACCGATACGACATCGGATGTCATTATCTCCCGTGCCTTCATGATCCGAACTCCATTTGTTTCGCGTAGTCGACAGTTCACTTCACCTCAGACGTTTTGCTGCCGAAGGCGCCGTGCTCTTGCCGAACCGCCTCCCGTTTCGTCCGTCTCCGGCGATTGCGTTGCTTTGCCGACGCGGTGCTCCGGCCCGATGCGGGACACGCTGGCTCTCGCGGGTTCAAAAAGCGCCTCGATGCGAGTGAGCCGCAGCTTGATATCGCCCTCGGGCGTGCCGTCGGCGGCGACGATGCGCCGAACGATCTCGAGTGCCTCCGACGGGGTCACGCTGCCGTCCGCGGCCAGCAGCTTCGGGATCGCCGAGAGGGCGCGGTCCAGGTCAAGGCGCAACATGAAGTACTGATCACGCACCAGCGCCTTGCATTCGCTCAGGGTCAGGCGGTGATCTTCCGGCTCGCTGGCGCGGATCTCCTTCAGCACCGCGAATGCGCGCTCGTCCACCGTCAAATGGGTGCCGCCTAGGCCGATGAAGAGCAAGGCGCGGATGACCGCTTCGCGGACGCCGCCGCGCTCGATGCCGGCCTCGAGCTCAGCGATCTTCCGGCGTACAAAGGCTTCGTGCGCCACGTCGCGGCCGATTCGCCGACGCGCCAGCGCTGCGTCCGACCGGAGACCGACCATTGCCTGCAGAAGCGGCGATCCGTAGGCCGTCTCGAAGAGAGCTTCAATGAAGCGATCGCGCATATCACGGTAGCCGTCGAGTGCCTGCACAATTTGATGCGACATCGCCTCTTGGACAGCCAGAAACGGATTGCCCTCGCCGGCCTGATGCCGGTCTGCGCGGACCTGATCGGCGAGCTGCGCCACCGGCCTGAGAAACGGGTTCCGGTCCGAGAACATCTCATAGAGCACGCGGTTGGGATGCATCGCCCGTAGCCAGGCGCCGGTCTGTTCGGTCGTCATCATGCGCACCAACGGGCTGAGGAGCGTCCGGTAGAGCCCCTGCCCGACCTCGGAGACCCGCGCCACGGTCGCGAAGCGCAAATCGTCCTCAGCGCTGTTGCCGCCCAGAGCGCGAATGTCATTGAGGGTCCGGGCCTCGAAACGGACGACATAGTTGCCGGATACGAGCTCGGGATGCGCCGTGTCGGGGCCCTTCTCGGTCATCACCGCCTCGTAGAGCCCGGGCGGCAAAACATCGATCAGATCCATCGTCTGAGCGAATTCCTCGTGCTCCTTGGTCGCGACTTTGGCCGAGACGAAGATGCCGAGATGCCCGATGCTTTGATGCAGCGCATAGACGATCGTCTGACCGTTCGCGGCGATCTCGTCCTCGCTGTCATAGAGATCAAGGACCCAGCCCAAGGCCTGCTGCGGCGGCGTTATGTTGTCGCCCCAGGAGCAGAAGACGATGATCGGTGACTTGATGTTGCGCAGATCGATCCGCCACCCATCCGATGTCGAGATCTCGCCCGAGGCAAGGTGGTTGCCGACGAACAGCTCATCGGCGATGAACTGCATCTCCTCCGCATTGAGCAGCACGGGACTTCCCCAATATTTCTCGAACTCGAGGTATCGGGGGGCTTCGGTGTCGATCTTCGAATAGACATTGTACTGCTTCGTCCACAGCGTATTCGCCGGGTTGAGGTTCTCGAAATTGGCGATGAGACTGGCCCCGTCGAAGATGCCATGGCCGACATCGCCAGCGAGCGAGGTGAGCCAGGTTCCGCCGAGCAGGCCGCCCGAATAGCGCATCGGGTTCTTGCCGTGCACGCCTGCCCAATAAGAGAGCGGTGTGCCGGCGAGAATGAGCGGACCGACGAGGTCGGGCTTTATCGCCGCCATCATCATGATCTGCCAGCCAGCCTGGCAGTTGCCGATCAGGCATGGCTTCCCCTCGGCGTCGGGATGGCGCCGGATAACCTCGCGCACGAACGCCGCCTCAGCGCGGCAGACATCCTCGATCGTCTGGCCGGGGACGGGTTTCGGAAGGAAACCGACGAAATAGCAGGGATGGCCGGCGGCGAGAGCGACGCCGATCTCGCTGTCCTGCTTCATCCCGCCGATGCCCGGACCATGGCCGGCACGCGGGTCGAAGACGATGAATGGCCGCTTTCGCGCATCAATCGTGACGCCGGGCGGCGGCACGATCCGGACCAGTCCATAGTTGACCGGGCGCTCGAGCTCAGTGCCGATCATGATCAGCTCGCCGTCGAAATGAAGGACGTTTGGAGCGAACTCGGTGCTACGTTCAAAATGGTCGTTCCCGCGCTGACGCAGCACGTCGAGGAAGAGCACCGAGCGTTGCCATGCATCGACCCAGTAGTCGAACGCTTGACTCGCGAGATCGAGGCGCGGCAATGGCATCTGGCTTGCCGAGATGGACTGAGTGGCCATCGCGTTGCTGTTCGTCCGTGCGGTCATGATTGCGGCTCCATTTGAATGCGGTTGGATGTTGAATGCGGTTGCATGCGCCGTGCTCGCCACGGCCGCTCAGGCCTATCCGAGGATGTGGTATCCACCATCGACATAGACCGTCTCTCCAGTGATCAGTTTGGCGTAGTCGGTCGCCAGCACGGCCGTGGCCATGCCGACATCCTCGATGCCTACAAGGCGGTGCGCGGGTGCGCGCTTGGCGGCGCGCTCGATCAACTCGTCGAAATGCTCGATCCCGGAGGCCGCGCGCGTCTTCACCGGCCCCGGGGAGATGGCGTGCACACGGATCCCTTTTGGGCCGAGCTCGAAGGCGAGATAGCGAACGGCGCTCTCCAACGCGGCCTTGACGGGACCCATCACATTGTAATGCTCGATCACTTTCTCGGCGCCGTAGTAGCTCATCGTGAAAATGGCCCCGCCGTCACGCATCAGCGGCTCGGCCAGTCGCGCCATGCGTATGAACGAGTGGCAAGAGACATCCATCGCCTGCAGGAATCCATTCCGGGAGCAGTCGGTAAGGCGCCCATGCAGATCGTCCTTCGGCGCGAAGGCGATCGCGTGGAGCGCGAAATCGAGCTTTCCCCACGTTTGACCGAGGGCCTGGAAGACGGCGTCAAGCTGGCCCGGCTCCTGCACGTCGCAGGGCAGAAAGACGGGCGCCTCGAGCTCGCGCGCGAGCGGCTCCACATAGGGCTTCGCCTTGTCGTTGAGATAAGTGAGGGCGAGCTCGGCACCGAGCGCGCGGAACGCTTGAGCGCACCCATAGGCGATGGAGTGCTCGTTGGCGATGCCGAGGACGAGCCCCTTCTTCCCGCCAAGGGGTTTCTGCGGGATGTCGATCATGCCTGCTTCTCCTGATAGGCGCCACGAGACGTCGTGGCCGTGGCTTGAGACGGACGAGTTGCACCTTGGATCCCGAGCGCCTCGACCGTATGGCGTACGATCATCCGCTCCTCGTCGGTGGGGATCGCCCAGACGGAAACGCGGCTCGCCGCCGCGGAAACGCAGCCGTCTCCGCGCTCGTTGGCACCCGGATCGAGCGTGATCCCGAGCCAGCGGCTCCTCTCGCACACAAGTCGGCGGATTTCGGGCGCGTGCTCGCCGATGCCGGCGGTGAAAACCAATCCATCCAGCCCGCCGAGCGTCGCGACCAAGGCGCCAAGTTCCCGGGCGATGCGGTAGACGAAGAGGTCGACCGCCTCCATTGCATGGTGGTCGTGCGAGCCGAGCAGTTCGCGCATGTCGCTGCTGAGGCCGGACACGCCGAGGAGGCCGCTGCGGTGATAGAGCAGTTCCTCGACGCGGTCGGCATCCATGCCGCGCTCGCGCACGAGATAAAGTATCACGCCGGGATCGAGCGCACCGCAGCGCGTGCCCATGGGCAGGCCGTCGAGCGCGGTAAAGCCCATGGTGGTGTCGACGCTCTTCCCATCGAGCATGGCGCATAGGCTCGCGCCGGCGCCGAGATGCGCAACGACAACCCGCCCGCTCGCGATGGCAGGAGCCCGCTCCCGCAAGACCGACGCGATGTAATCGTAGGAAAGTCCGTGGAACCCGTAGCGCCTGATACCGGCTTCGTGCAGTTCGCGCGGTAAGGCAAAGCGCTGAACGACCGGCGCCTGGTCATGATGGAACGCGGTGTCGAAGCACGCCACTTGCGGCAGCGATGGAGACAGGGCGGCAATTGCCCGAATGGCCGCGAGATTGTGCGGCTGGTGCAGCGGGGCGAGCGGACAGAGCGATTGAAGCGTCGCCAACACCGCCGCGTCGATGCGCGTTGGCGCGGCAAAAGCGATACCACCATGGAGGACGCGGTGCCCGACGGCGCCCAGCTTTCGGCCGCCGAGATGGGCCTCCATCCAGCCGAACAAACCATCGAAGAGAGCCTCGTGATCCGCTTTGGCGCCGTTCGGCCAGCGCTTCTCGGCAATGGTCGTGCCGTTCGCGTCCTTGGCGGCCATGTGCGGCGCCGAACCGATCCCCTCGATCTGCCCTTTGAAGAGCAGCGTCGGTTCCTGTTCATCGGTTGCGGTGTAGCCCGAGAACTTGATGCTGGATGACCCCGCATTGACCACCAATATTGCGCCGTTCATGAGCATCACTCCGCCGCAAGTGCCGCTGGGGGCGCTTGGCGTCGCGCGTGGGCAAGCAGCACGGCCACGGCCGCCGACGCCAGGCGCGTCCGCAGATTGTCCGCGCGGCTGGTCAAAATGATCGGGATTCGGGCGCCGAGCACAATGCCGGCGCCGTCCGCATTGGCCATGTATGCAAGCTGCTTCGCCAGCATGTTTCCGGCCTCCAGGTCGGGGACCAGGAGGATGTTCGCCTTGCCGGCGACCGGCGAGACGATGTGCTTCTCCTCAGCAGCCCGTTCGCTCACGGCGTTGTCGAAGGCGAACGGCCCGTCGACGAGGCCGCCGGTGATCTGCCCGCGATCGGCCATTTTGCAGAGGGCCGCGGCCTCGAGCGTCGAAGGGATTTTTGCGGTAACGGTCTCCACGGCGGAGAGAACTGCCACCCTAGGCTCGTCGAAACCCAAGACCCGGGCAAGGTCGATGGCGTTCTGGCAGATGTCGCGCTTGACCTCTAGGGTCGGGAAAATGTTGATCGCAGCATCGGTAATGATGATCGGGTGCGCATAGCTCGGGACATCCATGACGAAAGCGTGGCTGATACGGCGGGTCGTCCTCAGACCCGTTTCGGTCGCCGTCACCTCGTGCATCAGCTCGTCGGTGTGCAGGCTCCCCTTCATGAGCGCTTCCACCTTGCCGGCTCGCGCAAGCGCGACAGCCTTCGCGGCGGCGGCATGGCTATGCTCCGCGTCGACGATCTCATAGGCCGCGATATCGATGCCTTCGGATGAAGCGACCGACCGGATCTTGGCTTCCGGGCCGACGAGGAGGGGGCAGATGAGACGCGCCTCGGCGGCGCGGGCAGCCCCCTCGAGCGCGGCTCGATCGCAGGGATGCACGACAGCCGTCGGGATCGGCTCGAGTTCAGCGCATCGCGCAATGAGCTCCTGATACCGGTCGTGCCGCCGAAGCTGAATTTCCGGCAGCTCGCTGCGGGGACGCCGGATCTTCTCAGCTGGGGCCATTGTCACCGCCGTGCCGGTGATCACCTCGTCCCCGCTCTGATTGACGCAGCGACAGTCGAAGATGACGATGTGCTTCTCCGGCCGCTTCTCTTTCGCGGTCACCGTCACCGTGATCGTGTCGCCGATGCCGACCGGCTTCAGGAAGCGCAAATCCTGCCCCAGATAGATTGTGCCGGGACCAGGAAGTCGAGTGCCGAGAAGCGCAGAAACCAGGGCGCCGCCCCACATCCCGTGACCGATGATCCGGTGGAACATGCTGGCGTCGGCATAGCGCTCATCCAGATGGGCCGGGTTCACGTCGCCGGACATCACCGCAAACAGAGCGATGTCGTCCCGCGACAGAGTCCGGCTCAGACTGGCTGACTCGCCAATGGCGATCTCGTCGAAGGTACGGTTTTCGATGACTTCGCTCGGTTTCATAAGGACCTCGGAGGTTAACACTGGCGGATTCTCATGGCTGTCGGACGTAAAGGCCTGGAGCATCCCGGAGCGCCCGGTATTCTGTCTGGGACGAACCCATCGACGGCGGCGCGACTTTCTCGGTTGAATATCGGGCGAGCCAAGCCTGCCATTCGGGCCACCAGGATCCTTGGCGGACGGGTGTCTCGGCCTGCCAAGTCTCGGGATCGACATAGCGCTCGCCGGGCTGTCGCGTGCAGACCTGATACGTACGTCCGGGGTGGCCGGGCTCGCTGACGATACCGGCATTGTGGCCGCCACTGGTCAGCACAAAGGTGAGCTCGTTGGTCGGCATGAGGTGGACCTTGTAGACGGAACGCCAGGGGGCGACGTGATCGGCGACAGTGCCGACGGCGAAGCTCGGGACTCGGATGTCGGTGAGCGACACCGGGCGTTCCTCCACCTCGAACCGTCCCTCCGCCAAGTCGTTATTCAGAAACAGGCGGCGCAGATATTCGGAGTGCATGCGGTAGGGCATGCGGGTGGCATCCGCATTCCACGCCATCAAATCGTTCATGGGCTGGCGCCCGCCGAGCAGGTACTCACGCACGACACGGGACCAGACAAGGTCGTTCGAGCGGAGGATCTGAAAGGCCCCCGCCATCTGGTAGGTGTCGAGGTATCCGCGGTCCCACATCATGTTTTCGAGGTAGGAGATCTGGCTTTCAGTGATGAACAACGTGAGCTCGCCTGCCTCGGTGAAGTCGCCCTGGGCCGCGAACAGGGTCATCGAGGCAAGACGGTCGTCACCTTCGCGGCCCATGGCCGCCGCGGCGATCAGCAGCAGGGTTCCGCCGAGGCAATAGCCGGCGGCGTGGATCTTCCGCGCCGGGACGATTGCCGAAATAGCGTCCAAGGCCGCCATCGCGCCCAACCGCCGATAATCGTCTATCCCAAGTTCACGGTCCTCGGACGTCGGGTTCTTCCACGAGATCATGAAGACCGTGTGGCCGTGGTCGACGAGATATTTGACGAACGAGTTCTCCGGCGACAGATCAAGGATGTAGTATTTCATTATCCAGGCAGGAACGATGAGGACCGGCTCGGCGTAGACTTGGTCTGTCGTGGGCGAATACTGGATCAGCTCGATCAGCCGGTTTTGAAAGACGACCTTGCCGGGCGTCACCGCGATGTTCTGTCCGATCACGAAC
>CAZVYC010000113.1:0-15870 GCA_964631425.1 uncultured Rhodospirillales bacterium | reverse complement strand
GCGACCAGGGCCAGCACGACGGTCTGGGCGACGACCACCGCGATGTAGAGCGGATAAATGCGGAAGAACCGGCGGATATAGAATCTACCGAGGCTCGAATCTCGGTCGAAGCTGTAAGTGACCAGATAGCCGCTGACGACGAAGAAGCAGTCGACCGCCGTCGCCGCGTAATCGAACGGCCACTCCGGCGTAAACACGCCGATGAAGATCTTGAAATGGCCCAGCACCACCAGGCTTGCCAGCAGGAGGCGGAGGGGCGTGAAATTGTTGTCGGTGTCCTTGTCGGTCGGCCTCATGGTTCGCTCCGCCCGCGGCGCGCGCGCGTGGCGACGCGTTCAATGAATTTCGTGTCTGGATAGTTGAGAAGCCGGCGCCGAAGCCGCCACGCGGCATAGCCCAACATGGCCGGCTGCTGCGCGAGACGCCTGACCGCGCCTGGATAGTCGCGCTCAGTGACGCACTGCTTAGCCTGATAATAGTATTCCAGCGATTTCAGCTGGTCGGTGCGCCGGAGCAGCGCGGTCCGTTGCGCGTTCGTCAGCCGGTCGCTGGCGGCCTCGATCTGCCGCTGGTTGATGAGGTAGGCGGTGTGGAAATCGTACCGCCGTCGCGCCGTATGGGACCAGCGACGCGAAATCGCACCATAGGGTTGCGTGTAATAATAACAGGGTGTGTCGGAGACGACTGCTCGCCCGCCCAGGATGTAGAAATGCAGCAGGAAAAGGAAATCCTGCCCATGACGCGCCTGCTCCTCATAGGCCAGACCGGTGCGCTGGATGAAGTCGCTGCGGATGATGGGCTTCAGCATGCCCAGGTTGAAGGTCGCGTAGGGGTTGGCGCATTCGATGAAATCGTCGAAATCGAGCGGCCAGTCGGTATCCCCGATCGTCCAGGCCGGACCGATGATTCGATCCGCTCCGGCGTCGTAGAAGAACTGATTGTCGGCCACCAGATCGACGCCGCGCTCCTCGCCCAGCGCGATGAGGGCCGAAAGCCGCTCGGGATGGTACCAGTCGTCGGCATCGAGCACGGCGATCCATCGCCCGCGCGCCAGCGCGATCGCGCGATTCATGCCGATGGGCTTGCCGCAATTCTCCTTGTTGCGGATGGCGCGAACCCGGGGGTCGGCCTTGACCGCCGCCATGATGAGCGGCCACGATCCATCGGTGGAGGCGTCATCGACGACGATGATCTCGATATCGGGCATCGTCTGTCTCAGAAGGCTCCGCAGCGCGCGCTCCAGAGTGTCTTCAGCACGGAAGGTAGGCACGACGATGGTCGTTCGGACCGGCTCGAGCGGAGCGCGGCACGGTGTCAGCCAGAATGCCGGCTGCTCCTCCAGTGCGGGGGGCGCGGCGCCGTTCAAAGTTCCGACTTCCCCGCGCATCGCTACAACTCGCCGATCAGATGGCGGCCGAGCAGCCGGAGCGCCAGCCACCGCCCGCGGACCAGCCAGGGATAGATCGCCCGCGCCAGCCGCGGCCGTCGGAACAAGGCCCGATTCAGCCGATTGAAGAGCGTCGTGCCGCTTCCCAGCACGGCTAGCAGGTTCATCGCCGCCACGCCGTGATAAAGCCCGCCCGCGAACTTCACGACCATGCCCTCGTCGAGGTCCAGCCGTTGGCGGTTGATCTCGTCAAGTATCGGATCGTCGGACCGGGCATTCACCAGATGAACCCGGCGGGCCTGCTCCCGGATTCGGTAGAGCTGCACGTAAGAGCTGCAGAACGGACATTCGCCGTCATAGACGATCCAGACGTCGCCCCCGGCAGGGCGCGGATCACGGGCTGACATCGATGGCATAGTCCGTTCTCTTGCGCACATCGCGAACCAGGCGACCCTCGCTGAGACCAAGGCATACCGAATCGACGACATAGTGGTACCCGACGATGTCATCGATCGACAGACGGTTGAATTCCGCAAAGACCAGCGGGTTCGCCACCATATGATGCGGGTAGAGGTAATAAAGGTTCCCATTCTTCACGGCGGGATGCTGTCGCATGGCCGCGTCCGTTTCGCGCACCATGTTTTCGACTGTCGCGAGCGACACGCCCGTGTCCTGTATGTGGACGGTTTCCGGCCCGCAGGATTGCGCGTCCTGCCACTCTTTAGGGTTGTAGGTGTTGCCGCCCAGCCGCATCGGAAAATGATCGTCGGGAATGTACATCGCGGTCTGCGCGATGGAATACGACAGGATGCCGAAATAGACCGAAGGAACCGGCACCTGCCGGCCCTCGCGGGTCACGGCGAAGAAGCTCGGGCTGGCCAGCTTGGCGCCATCGAGCCAGCCTAAATGGCTCGTGTAGAAGAGAAAATGGGCTGTCAGCAGAGCGACGAGCCCGGTTACCTTGACCCCGGGCGTCATCGCCTGGTCGTCGACTCGCCGGGCCGAGAGATAGATCAGGACGTTGACCGCGATCCAGAAAAAGAAGAACGCGCCCAGCGTCGCCACGACGGCGAGATGGAACAGGTCGAACAGGATGGTGAAGACCATGAGCCAGCGCCGCCTGAAAAACGCCAGGGGCGAAAGGATCTGAACACCGAGGACGAAGAGGTTGAGCAGCACGCCGGCGCCTGTGATCGCATCCCAGCTCAACTGGACCAGCGATGGCCAAGGGGCGAACGGGTTGTCGCCGCGCTCCAACCCGATCAGGATCGACGTCTGGGTGGGGTTGTGCATTAGCCAGAACAGCGGGTCGCTGCCGCCCGCCCGGATCTTCGTCCATCCGGAAACGAAATAGTTCCCGAGATGCGCGCCGACGGCCCACGTCCAGACCCGCATTCCTGCCGATCGCCGCAGCTCCTCCACATCCCAGGCGGGTAACCGGGCAGCCATGTGCGGGCGGCCGAGCAAGGCAAGCGAGATTGCGCCGACCGTCACGAACTCGCCGATGTCGAGCATGCTGAGATAGTCGGTTTCGGACACCGCGACGCCGCTCACGCGATTGAGCTGGTGGCGGAATGCGACGTAATGGAACAGCAGCGGAAGCGCGAAGCTTGGCCGCCACAGTGCCGCCGCTCCCGCCAGGACGGCAATCGCTGCTCCGTAGTCAAAGAAAGCCTGGTCTCCGCCGGCGGATATGCGAGCCGGCGCATAGATGAGCGTTGTGGAATCAAAGATCACCTGCGCCAGGACCACGGCGGCGATGCCGCGGACAAGCGGGCGAAGCGGCGCGGGAACCTCCCCGTAGCGGATATGCGCGAGCAATGCCGCACCTGTGAAGGCGACGCTGTCCAGCGCAAGGCAATTCACTGAGGCCCCCGACGCCATCCGAAGCAAAACCGTGCGCGCCGCACAATACAGCGCCAGCACGCCGGCTAGTACCAGCACCGGCATCATGCTTTCGCTGAGTCGGGGCCTCGGTGCCGCGCCGGGCGATTCCGCGATCTCGGCTGTCATGGCCGAGCCCCGACATCCGGGCGCGATAAGGAAAGGCGGCGATAAATTCTACAATTATGGTATGCTGATAGAGCGCTACCAATGAAAATTGCTGAGTGCGTGGAACAAGCACAGTTCAAAATAAGATATCCTTCGATCGAAGGTGTTTCTGAAATAGCTATCCGCCACAACCGCCGATGATTCCCATAGGTTGTATTTAGCAACGGTTTCTAAGGATTTCGTGTGATATTGCTGTGACGAGCCGATCAACCCTGCTTCTCAGGCGTTGCAATACCGTATGTGCGCCGTCTAGCTGTATTGGCTTAGCTCGCCGCCGCTGATTCGGAGGCCCGATTGAAGCCCACGGCATCGATTTCCGAAGTGTCCGGCCCCTCTCTGGTTCAAAACCGGGCAGGCCGCAGCCGACGCGGTCCGCTCGCATGGCTGCGCGGGCACCTGGCGACCAGGCCTTTCCTTCAGAATGTCTCGATCATGCTAAGCGGCTCGGCGGCCGGCCAGATGGTCAGCATCCTGCTCGCGCCAATCCTGACGCGCCTCTACTCGCCGCAGCAATTCGGCGTTCTCAGTGTCTATACGGCGCTGCTGATGATCCTGGTGGTCATCGCCTCACTCCGCTACGAGCTGACGATACCGCTCGCGTCGGACGAGAAGGACGCGCTCAATCTGACGGCGCTCAGCGCCTGCGCACTGGTGGCGACGACAGCAATTGTGGCGTTCGCCACCTATGCCGTTCCGCAATCGGTCATGGCGGCGCTGTGGCCGACGCCGATTGATCCCGGCACCGTTGCCTGGTTCCGCGGTGTGTTCGTCTTCGGTTTTCTCAGCCTCGGTGGTTATTACGTTGCGCTGTATCTTGCAACGCGTGATGGCGCTTTCGGTCCGATCGCGCGGACGCGGCTCTACCAGGGGGTCGTCGGTCCGGTTTCGCAGATCGCCCTGGCCCTGGTGGGCGCCGGCTCGCCGGGTCTGCTGATCGGTTTCGTCCTCGGCCAATCCGCCGGCACCATTGGCCTGTTTGAGCGGCTGCTCAACCATCGCACGGTGCGCAGCGTGCTTTCCGTTCCCCGAATGACGGAACTCGCACGGCGCTACAGCCGATTTCCGCTGATCGCCAGCTGGGCGGCCCTGATCGACGCGGTGGGCGGCAACCAGCTGCTTTATCTGCTCGTCTCGGCCACCTACTCTGCCCGGATTGCCGGATTCATCTTCCTGGCCGAGCGCGTGGTCGCCCGCCCGCTCTCGCTGGTCGGCACCTCGATCCTCCAGGTCTTCATCGGCGAGGCGGGAAAGACGGCGGCGAACGATCCGGTTCAGCTCAAGAAACGCTTCTATCAGGTGGTCTCGCGCCAGTTTGCCCTGGCGCTTGGCTGGATCCTGGTCAGTAACCTGATAGCCGCTCTCGCTTTTCCCACCTTATTCGGGGAACAGTGGGGCGACGCTGTGATTTATCTACAGGCGATGAGCCTTGGCTATCTGGCGCAGGCGGTTGTCCTGCCGGTCTTCCACACGCTCCAGATACTCGAGCGGCAGGCGCTCGCGGCGACTTGGCAGCTGACACGGCTGGGTCTCGTGGCCGTTCTGTTCGTGCTCCCCGCCCGTTTCGGCTTCTCCGCGCCGGTGACTATCTTTTGCTACAGCGTGGCGCAGGCGGTCAGCTGCGCGCTTCTACTGGTTATCATGGCCCGATCGATTCAGAGTTTGCAAAGGAGAACGACATGACCATCGCCCGCATCGCGCCCGTCCTGGCGCCCCTTCTCGCGATCGGTGTCGCGTCGCTCGCGGCCGGAACCGCTGCCGCGTCGCCGTTCTGCATCCAGATGACTGGCTTTCCGCTGCAATGCATGTTCGTCGACCCCGGGCAGTGCCAGCACGAGGCGACGCGCCTCGGCGGCATCTGCGCCGCCAATCCGGCCGAGTTCACCACGCCACCGCAAGGCGGGCAGGAATTCTGCGTGGTCGAATCGGGCACCGCCGCGACTTGCGCCTTTGCCGACCGTTCGACCTGCTCGGAAGAGGCTGTCCGCAAGAACGCCGCCTGCGTCGAGGCGACCCCGGCCAAGCCGCCAATCGCCGTCGACCCCTACCAGGTCAAGCGTCCTTACTGAGCCCGATCGGACGAGAGGGACGAGACAAATCGGCCAAGGCCGCGTTCGGGAAAGTCCGCCGCGGCGACAGCGTGCGGACCGTTCGCGGTATCGTCTTCAAGATAGACGCGATAACGGCTCGCGCTCCTCAGCGCCTCCTCGGCGAATGAAGCGGAGAGCCGCGAGCCGGCATTGCGGAATGCCGGCACATCGTTGCTGCCGGGATCGCGCACCATATAGACCAGTCCGCCGAAAATATCGGTCCTGGCCCCGTTCCGGTTGTCGACAATCGTGCTGACGCCTTCGGTCTTCAGCCCCACGATGGACAGGGGGCTGCCCTGGTTCACGATCCTGACGCGGCCGCCTTCCGTGTCGAGCTGCAAGGCCTGAACCGGCCGTGGCCCAGCGATCGTGATCTCGCCACAGCAGGTATTCTCAATGAAGACGCGTCCGCCGGCTTGCTTGCGGTCCAGGAGCTTCACGCCGGCCGAGATGATATCGCGCAGCACCACGTCACGGCTTCCGGAAACCTCCACTGCCAGCTGATCGCCGCGGTCGGTATTGTCGAAGGCCAGGTTCTCTATCGCCACCGTCCCGCCTGGCGACAGGATTCGAAACATGCCGCCCGCCCGGTCGAAGCCCGGCTGCCGCTGGGGAAATATGCGGATAGTCGAATTCATGCCCACGATACGCCGGACGCTCGCCGGGATCTCGACCGCGTCATCGATCAGGTACGTTCCGTGCGGCAGGTAAATCGTGTCCGCGCCGGAGGCGAACGCGCGCCGCAGTCCGTCCGTCGCATCGGCGCCCGTGTCCGGCACCGCACCGTATTTCGCAACGCTGGCCCAGTTGGCGGGTGGGGACGCCGGGTCTGCCGGAGCGTCCTCGGCCTTGGCCCGCCATGCCGGGACCTCCAGTGGTTTCCATGGCCCGCCTGCGTCCAGGATGCCGTCCAGCGCTCCGTCGCGGCCAGCGATCTTCAGATCGCGGGCGACCACCATGCCGGAATTCTTGATCGCCTCCTCCGACGTGCCCGTCACTGCCAGGTTCCCGCCGTCGATCGCCACGTAACCTTCATCTCCGCCGTTGACGAGCGCCGGCCCCGGGCCGCGTACGGTGAGGTCGCGAAAGGTCAAGGCATTCTGGTCGTTGCGGATCGCCGGTCCGCGCTGGCCGGTCAGCGCGATGTGGTCGAAGGTCAGCCCGTATTCCGTTTGCGCGGCGGCGATGCCGATATCGAAGCCCTTGACGGTCAGCCGCTGGATCAACGCAGGCCCGGGCCATTTGCGGGTCAGCGACAGGCCGATTGCGCCGCTGCCCGCGGGCGCAGTCAGGGTCACGTCGCGGACGGCGCCGATATTGTTGGCCAGGTAATCGATACCGATCGCGCCCGGATTGCCGGTGCCGGCGTCCACCGTCAGGTCAGTGACGGAGTTCATGTAGGCATCGTTGCCTTCTCCCAGCCGCGGATAGTCCTTGCCCCCGCTCATCGGCGTACCGTCTATATGCTTCGACGTGGTGAAGATGATCGCCCGGGGGTGCCTCGGATCGTCGTAGCCCGGCGCACGGTCGGCCAACCTGATAATCGTGTGGGCCTCCGACTGGCCGACCAGGATCAGGCCCGATCCGAAGTTCCCACCGGCGTACTTCTTGAGCAGCGGCGCGGAGACCAGATACGTGCCGTCGGGCAGGTAGACCGGGCGATCCTGCCAGAAGGCGGGTCCGGTGTCTCCGCCGCTGGCGGCAATCGCGGCGAGAAGTGCCGCGGTATCGTCATGCTGACCGTCGCCCACGGCGCCATAGTCACGAACATCGATGGCGCCCGCGTCGGCGGGGAACGCCGCCGCCTCCGCCGGGCGGGCTGCAAGCATCGCCAACCCGATCGCGCACAACGCCGGACGCATGGCCCTTCGCTCAGCCGGCCATCGCAAGTGGCACCTGCTGCTGGGTCAGGTCGCTATAACAGGCCTCATAGCCGTCGATCATCCGATCGACCGTGAAACGCCGGGCCAAGTCGTTCGTGTGCTCGTCCAGGCCGGTCAGCGGCGATTGCGGACCCGCCAGCCGCATCATGGCCTGGGCCAGCGCCCCGGCGTCGCCGGGGGGGAACAGGACGCCAGTTCGCTCCGCTTCGATGAACTCCGGAATGGCGCCGATGTCGCTCGCGATGATGCCGAGCCCATAGGCCGCGGCCTCGACGATCGCCACTGGCGCATTCTCGTACCACAGCGACGGCAGCAGCAGCGTGCCCGCCCATGCCAGCGCTGCTTCCTTGGTCTCGCCGGTGATGTAGCCCAGCCAGGCGATACGCGAGTCCTTCGCGGCGGCGGTGCGGACGCGTTCCTCGAGCGGTCCCTTGCCGGCGATGGCAACCTCGATCGCGGAATCGGGCGGCAGCTGGGCGACGGCGTCCAGCACGACATCGACGCCCTTCTCGTATGTCAGCCGGCTCAGCATCAGAAAGCGGCTGCGGCTCTCGGGCGTGCGCATCCGGCGGATTCGCTCGACCCCGGGCGGCTGCGGAATTCCGTTGGGCAGGACGGCCTTGCGGGCGACCGGCAGACCCATCTGCACATGCTTCTCCAGCAGGAAACGGGACGGGCTGGTAAAGATATCGATATGGCGCGTCGTGCCCAGGTGCCAGGCACGATAGACACGGCATTTGGCCGATGGACGGACGCAGAGCTTCCAGTCGCCCGTCAGCATGAAGGCGCGCGGGCAGATCAGGTGGTAATCGTGCGCCGTATGGAGGACCGGAATCGCGCGCTGCCGGGCGCTGCCCCAGATCGACGCGGACATGCCGTCGATGACATGGGTATGGAGCAGGTCGGGCCGCGTCTCGTCGATGATCGTGGCCAGCCGGCGCCCCGCGTCGCGATTCCAGGCGTCGCGCGCGTGCCACGCCCATTTCTTGAGCCCCGGCCGCCGGTCCCGCTCGAAGAACCAGTACAGGTTCGCAGGAAAAAAACGAATCACCTCCACGCCGTTCCGGGTCTCGACAGGATAAGGCTCCATATCGGGTCCGCAGGTGGACACCACCGTCACCCGGTGGCCGCGTTTGACGAGCCCCTCGCAGAGATAGGAAACGATCAGCTCGGCGCCGCCCGCGGCGATGGGCGGATAGATGTTGTTCGCCACCATGACATGCATATGTGGATCCTGCCCCTGCTAGAGGATTCGCGTCAGCCAGCGCGGCAGATAGCTGCGCCGGCCCGCGAGGACCGCGCCAACCGTCGGCCGGCCGGAGCGGGCCAGGATTTCGCGGAGCCGGATAGCCGCGAAGCGGCGCGTATGCTCAGCCTCGATGACAATGACGTTGCCGTCCACGTGGCGCGCCAGCACGGTGCCCAGCGGGTCCAGGTCCAGCGGGGGCGGCGCAATCATGATCATGTCGAAATGGAGCGACAGCTCCTCGAGGTGACGATCGATATCGTTGTCGGAGATGATTGTGCCGTTCTTTCCGCGCCAGGCCTGCAGGTCGCCCAGATAGGTTTCCCGCCCCATCACCTTCACCAGGTCCTGGTTGCCGCCGGGAAGCTGAATGGCTGCGGTCTCATCGAGCGTAACCGAGCTCCGGCCCATGGCGGCAAGCGGCGCGCTCCCCGACAGCAGGATGATCCGTTTGCCGAGAATGGCGGAACCGGCCCAGGCGAGGTTGAGCGCGACTTCCTCGCTGCCATAGCCGGGAGCCATGCAGGCGAACTGGATGGACCGCCGATGGTGGTCACCGAGAGCGGATTCGATGTTGACATACATCTCGACCAGATCGGCGATCGGCAGGTCGTCCGGGGGGACGAGCTCGACGACGCGGACCGGCTTGCTGGGAAACTCGAAATCGGCCTTGACGATTTCGCTAACGGCGAGATCCGGATGTCTCATGTTCTTCCTCCGTAGGTGAGCAACCCTCGGATGATTGGCGGTTGCCGGCTTTCCAGGCTGGCCAGGATCGGCAGGTCGAGCATGAAGGCGACCTGTTCGGCGCTACTGAACCGGTCGTCCCGGCTTTCGCGAGCCAGCGCGGCCCCGACGCCCAGCATGGCGCCGACGCACATGCACGCCACCAGGGTCACCATCTTGCGCGGGCGCACCGGCCGGTAGGGAGCGGTCGGCTGGCTGATCAGCGTCGCCGGCGATATACGCTGGTGGTTCAGGCTGTCCTTGACGCGCGCATCCTCATATTGCGTCGAAAGCGACCTGTAGGTTTCCTCGGCGATCTGCAGCTCCCGGACAAGGTTGTTATAGTTGCCGCGATTCTGCTGCAGGTCGTTGAGGCGCTTGTCGATGCCTTCCAGTTGGGTGGCCAGGACCTTGACCGGCGCCGAGTTGCTTTCGGCATCGGCAGAGGTGCGCAACAGATCGGTCTGCAGGGTCTGGTAGACTATGTTGGCATTGTTCGCCGATCGGCCGTTAACCTCCGCGCGGCGCGCCTCGGTCTCGGCTTCAGCCTGCTTGATGGCGGCGTTGAGCGACGCCAGGGCTGGGCTGTTCGGCGCATAGGTCGCCAGCATCTGACTCTGCTTGTTCTTGAGATCGGCCAGACGCGCCTCGGCTTCGTCGACCGAGCGGTATTTTTCGCCGCTGGCGCTCGTCGGCTGGGTCGTCGGCACCTTGCGGATCAGCTGGCTGATCTCCTTCTGCTTCTGCTGCGCCAGACCCAGGCTGGCTTCGGCGTTGCGCAGGTTGGTGTCGACATCTCCGCGCTGCTGCAGCAGGTCCTGCACCTCCTGGTCGTAATCGGTGATCCGCCACTGGCTCTTGAACTGCTCGAGCGCGGTCTGTGCTTTCATCAGCCGCTGCTGGGCGTCGGCCACCTCCTTGTCCATGAACGCGGACTGCGGGTTCTGATAGATGAGCGTCTGGCGCACAATGTAGAGTTCGACCAGCTTGGCGACGATATCGTGGGCCAGCTTCGCGTCAGGGTGCACGAACGACACGCTGATGATGTTGTCCTGGGTTCCGACCTCGACCGTCAGGCTGTTGAGGAAGCGCTTCACTGCTTCGTCCATGGCAGGCCAGCGGCCCGGCCGGCGAACGATGTCTGGATAGAGGCGACCGATCCCTAAGGCCTCGATCGTCGCCTGCGCGAGATCGTGGCTGCTCAGGATGGCTGCGTGCGAGAGCACGATCTCACGCCGGTCCGACGGCGTCAGTTCCGTGACCGGCGTCCGGTCGATCGTGGGGATCGACCGGTCGCCGAATCTGACAATCAGCTGCGCGTCCGATTCATATTTCGGCTGCGCAATCACCAGATAAAGGACGCCTGCCAGGAAGACGGCGAGGAAAACTCCAAGCGCTGTCCACTTTCTTTTGAACAATATGCTCAACAGCCCGAACGGCATCAGATTGGGATTCATCGGGTGATCCTCAGCTTTATTCGTCAGAGTAACGTCACGGAGTAGGACTATTATTGGTAACGACAGGATTCACGTTGTACGCAAAACCAAAGTTGTACGGGATGAACTGCTGTACGAGCTGGTTCCAAATGACATAGACGTCGTACATCCCGGTGCGCGGCACATAGACAATGTCGTACTGCGCCAACCGCGAATCACCTTCGGGATGGCTTGCATCGATGATCCCCATGTAATCGACCGAGAAGGCCTGTGGGACATCGCCCGGTCCGCGCCGGATGACGAAGACCCGGCTCCGGTCCGCGCTCAGTTTCACGCCGCCCGCGCGGGCGATCGCCTGGGCGACCGTCAGGTTGGGCCCGACCGTGATGAACTCGCCCGGGTTGGTGACTTCGCCGCCGACATAGATGCGATTCGGTGCGAAGGACTTGACCACGACTGAGATCTGCGGGTTTGACAGATTGGCCCGGTAGCGGGACCGCAGTTCGGCCGAGATTTCCGTCGGCGTCCGGTTATAAGCCGGAACATCTTCGGCAAGGCCTGTCGAGATCATGCCGTCCGGCCGGACCGTCACCTCGTCGTTAAGCTCGGGATTGAGAAAGAGCTTGACGTCGAGCACATCTCCGACCTGGACCTTGTAAGGCGGCAGGGCCGAGACGGCGCCCGTCTCGGGACCCGGCTGCGGCGGCAATTTTGGCAGGTTGCTGACAGTGGTGCTGCAGGCGCTCAAAGATGCGCCGGCGAGGATGATCAGGACGGAGCCTGACCGAGTGCGGTGGAGGCGGCTCGATAGCCGAGACCCCCCCACAGCGCGCGCTGTTATAGTATTCAATATGCCCCCCTTCGTTTGATGACGACAAAGAACGTCTGCCAAAGCACGGCCACGTCGGTCGCAAGCGACCAGCGCCGCGCGTAGTCTTGATCGAGCTGGACCCTCTCCGCATAACCCGTGTCGTTTCGCCCGCTGACCTGCCAGACACCGGTGATGCCGGGCCGGCAGCGGGTATAGTCGTGGAACGCCGCGCCATAACGAGGCACTTCGGCGGCCACGATGGGACGCGGGCCGACAAGGCTCATCTCGCCGCAAATAACGTTGAAAAGCTGAGGAAGTTCATCGAGACTCGTCGTTCTTAGGAATCGCCCGATCCGGGTAATTCTGGGATCGCGCTTCAGCTTGAAATTTTCCTCCCATTCCGCGCGCGCTGCGGGGTCGCGGGCGAGCAGTTCCTCGAGCACCCGATCCGCATCCCGGACCATGCTGCGGAATTTCCAACACAGGAACGGCTTCCCGTTCTGTCCGATTCGGCGATGGCCGAAAAAGGCCGATCCGCCGTCCAGCTGTATGACGAACATGATAAAGAGCAGCAGGGGCGCCAGAACCAGGATCAGCGTCAGGGCAAGTACCAGATCAAAGGCCCGCTTGCTGGCCTGGTTCCCGGGGCAGACCGGCGTCGCACGACGGCGATCGACGAATGCGCGGTCGACTGCGGCGGCGTGCAGTCGTGTGCGGTCGGCTTCGATTGCCCCGCTTTCGATCGCTGCACTGCGAAAGCTCGCATCTGCAGTCCGCGCATGGCCAATATACGTAACGACCGGCATCCGACATCTCCTTAACTCTTAAAGAGGAGCAACAATCTGTTTCTTCTCCGTACGTGATTTACGGAGACGTTTGGGTTCACCCGGAGGAATAAACCCGGGGCAGTGAAACAAGATCGGTCAGGTGCTGTGGCCGTTCTGTGGCCTTACTTCATGAACAATACATTATAGACACTATAAAAATGGGATATAATTACAACATGATTTAGCAAATTAATATTGGATGGAGATAACATGTTAGTTTCGTGACGTGATTTTACAGGTATACATGCCTAGAACCTTTTTCCGTATCATTCGTTCCTGTGACAAAGCTGTGATGTGGGCACTTTCCTTGGCTCTAGGATGTTGTGGTGCACAAGGCCGATAAAAACGTTGTCACGCAAAGGAGAGTTTCATGGTCAGCGCTAGTGAATTTCATGGAACCACCTTCGATTTCGCCCGAAACGGGCGAAGCGCTTGACCGATCCAGCAGGTGGCCCGTGTTTCCGTCAATCAGCCCCTTTCCGCCTCGGACGAGACTGCTGTGCGACAAGCCGTTCCAAGTCCGCGGCCGACGGTCGTGGGACGGAGGGGATGTGGGAATTGCCTGCCCTTCCGCTGCCCGGATCGCACATTGTCGGCTGTGGGGATTGCTGCTCGCCGGCTTTATCGCCAGTTGCGCCCCGAATGCCGTTCACGACGCTCGGTCGAATGCGAATGCGCCGATCGTCGCAGCGGCAGCTTCGCCGGCTCCCGCTCGCAACGTGCCTCACCCACGTGCGCCCGCCAAGGCGACCCCGGTCAAGCTCACGATGCCGGCGCCTCCTCCCCCGGCCGATGGCCAGATCAATGGCTTGATCGGGCTCGACCAGGCTGGCCTGCGGTCATTTCTGGGCGAACCCACAAGCCGCGAGGACGGGGCGCCAATCCAGCGATGGATCTATCGCATACAGCACTGCCACATGGATGTGACTTTTTTTGCCGAGATCGAGACCCGGACGTTCCGGGCGCTCAATTACGAGGTAGACAGCGATGATGATTCACCCCAGCAGCGACGGCTTTGTATCCAGCAGTTCGCTTTGCGATTCCCCAAAGGGAATGATGCCCGCTAGCTTCCCGGCTGGCAGCGTCGTCGATAACAGGGTCCGGGCCATCTTCGTCGATGACGATGATTGTTATCGCGAGGCCGTTTCTATGGAATTGGCCGACCTTGGCTTCATCGTTTCCGGTTTTGCGTCCGGTGATGCGATGCTGGGTTCTCTGGAGCGGCAAGCTGACGCGGACGTGATCATCCTCGACTGGAAGCTCGAAACGGAGCTCGGCATAGACCTGTTGCCGCGGATCCGCGAACGGGGTGTCAGCCTGCCTGTCGTGTTCCTCACCGGCCTGCCAGCAGTCGCGGCCGAATCGACGGCGCTCGACCTGGGCGCGGTCGACTTCGTCGACAAGGCCCGCGGCGTGGCCATTCTCGCCAAGCGCCTGCGCCGCATCGCCGGATCGTCCCGCGCCCAAACACCGCAGCAGGCGAACCAAACCGATGGTAACGGCTTAATAGAGCGCGGGAAGCTTCGGCTCCAGACTGATGTGGCCCGGGCCCGTTGGGATGGGGTCGACGTCGACCTGACATTGACCGAGTTCAAGATCGTTTACATGCTGGCGTCCCGCGGCGGCGAGTACGTGACGTACCGCTCGATCTATGACTGCGTGCGCTACTCGGGTTTCGTGGCTGGCAACGGCGAGAACGGCTTTCGGACAAATGTACGCTCATCGATCAAGCGAATCCGAAATAAGTTCCGTCAGCTCGACGATGGATTCTGCTGCATCGAAAACTACCCGGCATTCGGGTATCGATGGCGAGATCCCGCCCTGGATCCCGCATAACGTCATCTGGACGTCGCGGCGTCTGGCGGCCTCGCTGACGGCGAAATTCACGCTGCTGATCGGAATCTTTTTCGCTCTGCCGTTCCTGGTCTACGGCGAGTTCGAGCGCGCGGATTCCAATCTGCAAACGCTGGTTCGGCGCGGAATCCAGCATCAAAGCTGGCTGATCGCCCGTGGCTTGAGGCCGGTGCTCGATCGGCCAGGCGCGATGCCGGGTGCGGAGCTCAGCGCCGAACTCGCGAAATATGGCGGCGACGGTACCGCGCTTCAGCTCATGCTGCAGCCGGTCGCGGCCGGTGTGTCCAGCCACTTCTACTTCGTCGCCTCTGTGCCCCCCGTCCCCGCTGATCGGGTCGACGCCGAATTGGATGGGCTGAAGCGCTACGGCATCCTTGACCACCTCTCGAAAAGCTGCGGCGATGACACCCCCTATGACATCCAGTACCAGCGCCCGGGCGGCCAGGATCAGATACTGACGTCGCTCGTCCCGATCCGGACTCGATGGGGATGCTGGATCCTGGTTTCGTCGCACACCACGGCCGAATTCCTCTATACTTCGGTGGCGCGGCCGCTCTGGGCGGCCCCGGAGAGCAAGATCGCCGCTGCCATCTATCTGCTGGCCGGACTCGTCGTCATCCTGGTTGTCGTCGGCGTGACGCGCAGCCTCACGCATTTTCGTCAGGTCGCCGCCGAAATCCGTCAGGGCAGGGCACGTCATGCATCGTTTGCGTCGCGCAATGTCGTGCCCGAGCTTGGCAGCGTCGCTGCCGACTTCGATGCGCTGGCCCGCGATTTGCACAATGTCGCACGCGACATACGGCAAGCCGCGGAGGACAACGCGCATTCCTTCAAGGCTCCGGTTGCAGCGATCGAAGCTTCGCTTGAGACGGTCCGCCGCCGCTTGCAGCCGTATGACACGACGGTGCAGCGCGCCTTCGAGCTGACGAATAATTCCATCGGCCGCCTGAAGGCCCTGATCTCTGCCTCCCAGCACCTCGACAACATTACCGCCGAGCTGATCGAGGCGCCCCGTCTCAGGCTCAATCTGGCCGAGCTTGTCGCCGAAGTCGTTCAGCGCTTCAGCGATCTCCTCGAGGAACGCGAGATCGCGATCGCGCGCGCGCTTGACGAACGGGTATTCGTCAACGGCAATCGCCAGATATTGGAAGTGGCGCTCGAGAACATCATCGACAACGCAATCAGCTTTTCGCCGCGTGGCAGTGTGATCACCATCACGCTCAACAAGTCCACCAAGCTCGCCGATCTCACGATCGACGACCAGGGACCGGGTATCGACCCGAAAAAGATCGATCGAATCTTCGATCGTTATTTCTCGCTCCGGCCGAACGCCGTCAGGGAAGATAACTGGGAACGTGCGCTTTCCCACGCCGGCCTGGGGCTCTGGATCGTCCGCCGCAACATTGAGGCGCTGGCCGGGACGGTGACGGCCACCAACCTTGCGCAAGGCGGCCTTCGGGTCCGCATCGTTCTGCCGATCACACGAAGATGACAGCCCCCGGCATTAGTAAGTGAACTTCGGCAGCACCTTCTGCAGCCGGTACTTCGTGTTGTAGATGGC
>CAZVYC010000112.1:10585-15873 GCA_964631425.1 uncultured Rhodospirillales bacterium | reverse complement strand
GGCGCGTGAACTTATTCACCTCGCGCAGGGCCTGTTTGCGGATCAGTCGGCACTTTCGGCGATTCTGACCCGACGACGCCGTCGCGCGTCGAGGAGCTTGTCCTGCAAACGAGCGTCAGCGACGTCCCTTTACGTGCTGTGCGCGTCCAGGCGATCGAGCGGCGGCTCCTCGTCATTGGCTGTCTTGCCCTGTATGTTGGCTTTGCCGCCGCGGGCATGATGTTGGCGAACGGAACGCCGCCACTTCCGCCTTGGAACCCGGGCATCGCCTTCGTCGTCGCTCTGCTGCTGCTCCGGGGATTCGTGGCTCTCCCGTTCCTGGTGATCGGCGCAGCCGCTTCGGCAATCCTCAGCGGCCCCATGTTGGGCAGCCTGCTCGATGAGACGGTCAGGAAATCGATCGAAATCCTTGTTTACGCCGGCGCTGCGTGGCTGCTCCGGCAAAAGCTGCGCATAGATATCGATCTGCGGAGCTTTGAGGACGTTTTCCGCTTTGTCGCCGTTGCCTCGCTATCCGCCGCCGTGATGGCAGGGCTCTATGCCGTATCGCTCTTAATCCATGGCATACCGTCGACCGGGCTTCTTGTCCCCACGCTGCGCTATTGGCTCGGCGACATGATCGGGGTGTCGGTGATCTGTCCGTTGCTCCTGATCCATCGTCGCAGGCTCCTCGACTTGGGCAGCCTGCGGGCACTGGCGACGTGGGAAGTCTTGGGACAGGCGATCAGCATCCTCCTGGTGCTGTTCCTGATTTTTCCCCGGACGGTCGGGTCGCGTTTTTTTCCGATGTTCATCCCGCTCGTATGGGTCGCCGCGCGGTACGGCATCTCGGGCGTTGTCGTGGCGTTGACTGCGATACAGCTGAGTTTCGTTGCCGCCGTTGCCGTTCTGGGCCTCCCGGCCCATCAGGTCGTCAAGCTTCAAATCCTGATGCTGTCGCTGACGTTGACCGGACTGTTCCTGGGCGCCGTCATCTCGGAGCGGGAACGCGCCCGTGCCCTCGTGATCGAGGGCGTCGCGCGGTTGAAGGCAATGATCGACATGGCGCCCGACGGGATGATGATCGTCGACGAGGCCGGTCGGATCGAGATGGTCAACCGACAATTCGAAAATCTGTGCGCCGACGCCGCCCCGAACATCGTTGGCCGCTCGCTCGAGTCGATCCTGCAGGCGGATACGGCGCAAGGTGCCGAACAAACGATGTTGCGGCAGCGGGACGGCACGCTGATCGCGGTTGAAAGCTCCAGATCCGCCCTGACGATCCAGGGGCAGCAGAGCCTGGTCGTGGCGATCCGCGATATTACCGCCAGGAAGCAGGCTGAAGCCGACCTCGGGCGCCGCCGGTCCCAGATCGAACGAGCCTCGCGGGGCAGCCTGACCGGTGAGCTTGCCGCGGCCATGGCCCACGAGCTGAACCAGCCGCTCGCCGCCATCGTCTACTACACGGCCGCCAGCGAGCGACTGTTGAGAACGAACGGCGACATTCCGCTGACGCTCGATCAGATCGCCAAGGCCTCGGCGCAGGCCGAGCGGGCCGGCAAGATCATCGGTCGGCTCAGAGAGGTCTTTTGCAACGCGGCGATTGAGGCGGCGCCGGTGCCGCTTTACGAGATGACCCGTCAAGTGCTCCAGCTGCTGACCGAGGAGATTGTCCAAGCGGAAGCCAGTGTCGAGATCGCAATTCCCGAAGATCTGGTCGCCGATGTCGACAAGCTGCAAATCGAGCAGGTGATCGTCAATCTGCTGCGAAACAGCCTCGACGCGATGGCGGGCACCCGGGCCCGCGAACGTGCCGTGCGCATCACGGCCCTTCCGGACGGTGACAAGATTCAGCTGTCGTTGACCGACACGGGATCGGGGATCGCGCCCGATGTGAGCTCGCGGCTATTTACGCCCTTTACCACCACGCGACGCTTCGGCATGGGGCTCGGGCTCTCGATCAGCCGCTCCATCATCGAAGCGCACGGGGGACAATTATGGTTGGACGAGACGTCGGGCGCGGGGACGACACTGTCTTTCACGGTGCCACGTCATCAGCCGCACGGCCTGGCATGAGCGCCGAGCCGAAGCCGATTGTTTTCGTGGTCGATGACGACGAGGCGGTGCGCGACGGGCTTTCGGTCCTGCTCCGTACCGAAGGCTTTGCCGTCAAGACCTATGCTGCCGCGGAGGAATTCCTCGACGGCGTGTCCCCTGCGATGACCGGCTGCCTGGTCGTCGACATTCATATGCCGGGCCTCAGCGGCCTCGAATTGCAGGCCGAACTCGCGCGACGCGGCGTCGCTCTGCCGGTAATCGTGATTACCGGGCAAGGAGACGTGCCGAAGGCGGTCACCGCCCTTAAGTGCGGGGCGATCGATTTCCTCGAAAAACCTTGCAACGCCGAGGCCTTGATCCGTGTGGTGAATGACGCGCTGGACCGCGAAGGACGCCGGCTCCGCACCGATTCGAAGCTGCGCGAGATCGAGCAGCGCCATGCCCAGCTGAGCCCGCGCGAGTGCGAGGTTTTGGAGCTGATGGTCAAGGGTCATCCCAACAAGGTGATCGGCACGCGGTTGGGCATCAGCACGCGGACCGTCGAAAACCATCGCGCCCGTGTGATGGAGAAACTGGGCTGCGCCAGCCTTTCGGAAGTGATCCACCTGGCATTGCAGTTGGACCCGTCCCGGCTCGCCTAGTCGGTCCATTCGCCTGCCCGGACACGGGAGCGTGCTTCGTCCCCGGACTGAGTAATGCCCCCGATATGATCCGCCACCAAAGCCCTCTATGCCTTGCCGCGAACGAATTTCTCCTGTCGCGGTCGTCACCCGGCCATGTTCCGGCTTTCAGGAGCTTTTGATGTCATTTCTACATGCCGCTAAACGGATCGGTCTTGGCGTCGGATGTGTCATTTTCGGCCTTGGCACGAGCGTCCCGCAAGCGCAAGCGGCAAAATCCGCCATTGCGTCCTATATCGTCCTCGGTCCAGATGGCGCGCGGATTGCGCGCGTCGTAACCGATGCGCCGTCCTGTCCTGCGATTACCGTCGATGGGAAAACGACGCCGATGAGCCGGAGGGCTCCGGCGGAGACGGTGCCGCAGCGCGCCACTGCGTCCACGGTCGAGTTATCCAAAGCGTCGGTTTTTTCCGCCCAGGTCTGCGAGACGACCATTCCGGCGGACGAGCATGAGGCGGAAATCGGCGGCATCCGCCTGCCCTTACCTCCGGCATCGATCAACCGGATCGTGGTCATCGGCGATACGGGTTGCCGGATCAAGGCTTCCGCCAACGCGGTCCAAGACTGCAACGACAAGACGGCCTATCCGTTTCAGATGGTCGCGCGGGCGGCGGCAGCCTGGAAGCCCGATCTCGTCCTCCATGTCGGGGATTATCTCTATCGTGAAGATCCGTGCCCGGCAAACAGATCGGGTTGCGCGGCAACGCCGTGGGGGTACGGGTCCGACAGCTGGAATGCGGATTTTTTTGAGCCGGGAGAGGCGTTGCTGCGCGCCGCCCCTTGGGTCATGACCCGCGGCAATCACGAAACCTGCGATCGGGCCGGGCAGGGCTGGCAGCGCTTCTTCGATCCTTACGCCTTCACGGCGGCGCGGAGCTGCGACGTTCCCGAAAACGATATGAAGGGCAATTTCACGCCGCCCTTTGCCGTGCCGCTGGGGCACGACACGCAGATCATCGTCTGGGACACGTCGGTCGCACCGACCAAGCATTTTTCGTCCGAAGATCCGGAAATGGCGGTCTTTGGCGATCAGGTCCGGCAAATCGCGACCCTGGCGCTTCGGGCGCACCATAATTTCCTCGCGGTTCACCAGCCTCCGCTCGGGTTTTCAGCTAAACGCGACAAGGATGGCGGCACGAAATTGATACCCTCTATACTGTCGACCCAGGATGTGCTGGCCAAAGCCGATCCGGCACTCTTCCCGGCCAATCTCGACCTCATTTTGTCGGGCCATGTCCATCTCTGGCAACAGCTCAGCTTTGGCGGACGCTATCCATCGCAGATCATCTCGGGCTTTTCCGGAACGCAGGAAGAGACCGTGCCGGTGCCCGAGACGCTGCCGCCGAACAGCGAGCCCTTTCCCGGCGCCGCTGTGGACGCGTTCAGCTCGTGGATCCAGGGGTTCGGTTTCATGACCCTGGAACGGCAAGGCGACGGCACATGGCTGGCTGAAGTCCACGATAAGAACGGGTTCGTGGTGAACCGGTGCCAAATTCATGCGCGCTTGTCTCATTGCGAACGTCCTCAGGTGCACGCGAGCTGATTCCCGATCGCGAAGTTCGCCCTTCGCGTGAATCGACGTCTCAGACGCCTTGTAGGGTGGGCTGAGCGCAGCGAAGCCCACCGTTCAGGCGGGGAAGATGGTGGGCTTAGCTGCGCTCAGCCCACCCAACGAGATCGTGCACCCCTCCGGCATCCCTGAAGTCGAGTAATCGACGGCTTGAAGAGAATTTGTCAATATTGTCATTATCCTCCGCGCAAGACCGTGCGGGCACGATAGTGCAGGCTCTAATTCCAAAATAAAAGGCTGCCCTTTATTGCTAATCGAAGCGCCAAATCAGGATGGAATTGGGTATTCTCCCGGATATGAGCCCCTGAAACACGTCGATATGGTCCGCCGCAGGGAGAATTCCTCCTGCCACGTCGCCGCAAGCGCCAAGCCGGTATGCCTTTCGGGGTCACCTGCAAAACGCCTACGACATTGCTGAAGAGGCCTTGAGAATGAAGCCCCGTTCCCTGCGTTCGACCACCGCGATTCACCTTGCGATCGGCGTGATGTTGCTCTCCGCCGGAGGTCCCGCCCTGGCGCAGAACGCGACAAACGACGACGATGGCGGCGGGCAGGCCGCGGCTGCTGCGCCGCTCGAGGAAATCACCATTGTCGGACAGGCAATGCACGTTTCCCCGTCCGCGCCGCCGACGGATGTGACTCAGCCGACATCGCAAATTCAGCAGGAATTCATCCAGAACAACATCATTCCGCTCGCCAGTTTCGACGACATCGTCAAATTCGCGCCCAGCGTGTGGGACCAAAGTCCGAATGGGCCCGGTCTCGGCAAGAGCGAGACACTCTCGATCCGCGGCTTCAAGGATGGTCAATTCAATATAACGTTCGACGGCATTCCGTTCGGCGAAGTCTCGGACCTTCATCACACGACCTCGGCGGTCTTTATCGCCCACGACATCGGCCAGGCCGAGATCGATCGCGGCCCGGGCGGCGGCGCGACGATCGGCAGCGCAACGTTCGGCGGGACGATGGCGTTCATCACCAAGAAGCCGCTCGAAACATTC
>CAZVYC010000112.1:0-10575 GCA_964631425.1 uncultured Rhodospirillales bacterium | reverse complement strand
GCGCCGAGATCGACACCGGAGACACCGTCCTTGGCCGGGCCTTCATCGACGGTCAGACCGAGGTCAGCAACGGCTATCTGACGGGTGCCAGCGAGCGTCGCTTGAACGTGATGTTCAAGGATGTGTACCCCCTGAATGACGATATCACGGTAACGGCAGAAGCGAGCTATAATCACGCTTTTGAATACACCACCTCAGGCGCGACGCTCGCGAACATTCATGCCTTTGGCCCCAATTTCGCACTCGGCAACAATCCAGCGACACAGAATTATTTTGGCTATCAGGGCAGCAATTACTACTCCGATTTCGAGTATGTCGATATCAAAGCTCACCTTGGTGACGGCTGGACGCTCCAAAACACCGGTTATACAACCGCGTTTGGGCATTCCTACAAGGGAAGCACCGACAGTACTCAAACCAGCGCCGCTTACAATGGCGTAACATTTTACAATTCCGCGGGTGTGAAGCTAAAGCCGCAACCGGCAACCGCGGCGACCGATATTCCCGGCAAGTCGACCAATGCCTATTTTCGCGCCTACGGCGACATTGTGCGGCTTACTGATTCCCTGTCCTTCGGGACTCTCGAGTTCGGCGTTTGGGCCGAAGGGAACGACGATTATCGCTACTCCTTGGCGGTGGATTTGAGTCACGGCAACATCCCGGTCACCGGAAAATACGGTACGCCATTCACCTATTCGCTGAGCGAACCCACGAGCACCTTGCAGCCCTATATCGAATTCGATTGGCAGGTCCTGCCCGATTTGCTGGTCACGCCGGGCATGAAATACGAGGATTTCAGCCGGAATTTGACGGCGCTTTATAACAAGGTCAAACCGCCGGCGCCGGCCACCTACAATCAAAGCTGGGGTACGGCTTTACCGTCCATCTCGGCACAATACACGATCAGGCCGAACTGGACCGCCTATGCCCAGCTGGCGCAAGGCTTCCTAGCGCCCCCGGTTGGTGTGTTGGAGGTGACCGCGGCGCCGCCGAACGTGAAACCCGAGGAAACCTGGAATTACCAGATCGGGACATCGGCGCGGTTCAAAAACGTGGTCATTGGGCTCGATGCCTATTACATCGATTTCAGCAATTACATTGCCTCCCGGACCAGCGGCGGGTTCACGAGCTATATCAATGGCGGGGGCGCGGTCTACCAAGGCGTGGAGGGCGAGCTTCAATATGTCGTCGGCGAGGGATATTCCCTCTACGGCAACGCGTCGTATAACAGCGCCAAATATAAGAATACCAATGTGCAGTTGGCACTCACGCCGCAATGGACGGCAGTGGCCGGCGTGCTTTATGACGACAGGCAGGGGCCGTATTTCTCGGTCCTGGCGAAGTGGATCGGCGCGCGCTACGGCAACGATTTCGCCCCGGATGGGGTGACTCCCCAGAATTCGGTCGGGCTCGAGCCCTATGTCAGCGTCGATCTAGCCGGAGGATGGCGCCTGGAGGATGTCGCACCCGGCCTGCACGATGTCTCCATCAGCGTAAAAGTCAGCAACTTGTTCAATAATACAAAGATCAACGGTTATGCCGGCACGCAGAGCGTGACGGGTGCAAATCTGTACTGGACAAATGCGGGCCGCAGTGTCTTCGTAAACCTCTCGGCCGCCTACTGACATGACACGCTTGGTCGTTTGCGGCGCCTCGACAGTTGGCGCAATCTTAATACTGACTGTCCTGACGGCCGTTTCCGCGCTCGCGGCAGGGACAGCGCCCCAGACAGAACTTGAGCGGGCTGTACTGGTCCAGCGGCATGGCGTAAGAGCCCCGACCAAATCATCGGAGGCGTACCAAAAATTCTCCGCCGAGAATTGGCCGGAATGGCCGGTCGGCGTCGCGGCGCTGACGCCCCACGGCGCTGCCAATGTTCGTTTTCTGGCGGCGTGGCTGCGGGCCCATTACGCCGCCGAGGGCTTGCTGCCGGCGACGGGCTGTCCTGCCGAAAGCGTCGTCGCGGTATGGGCTGACGGGGGCACTCAACGAACGCTGGCGACCGGTCAGTCGATTCTCGACGGCGCGTTCCTGCCTTGTGGGCTTGTGGCGCGGCACGGTCCCGAAGGCAAGGTCGACCCGATCTTCAACGCGGTCGAGGCAGGACTATGTCCGATCGATCCGCTGGCGGCGCATGAGGCGCTGTCGGCAGCGGCTGGGGACCTCAAACCCGAACGTCCTGGCCTCGCCGCAGCGCGAGCAGCGCTTTATTCCATTTTGACGGCATCGGGTGACCCAGGTTCGTGTCATGACGACCAGGGTGCCTGTTTTCTTTTTGGTGCAAGTGCGATCCGCGACGGCAAACATGGCCCGACGATCAATGGCCCGCTCGCCACCGCCAGCACGCTTGTCGAGAATCTCTTGCTGGAATACGAGCAAGGCATGCCGATGGATCAAGTCGGCTGGGGGCGGGCCGATGCGGCGGAACTCGCCAAAGTGGGGCCGCTCCATAACTACTACGCGGCGCTGGTGCGCCGCACGCCCTACCTCGCAGCCCATAATGGCGGGCTGCTGGCCCGCACGGTGCTGGCAGCGCTGAAGGGGCGCGCCGCTGTCGACGGCATGTCAGGAAAAACAAAACTACTGGTGATCGCGGGGCACGACACGAACCTGTCGAATCTCGCC
This sequence comes from uncultured Rhodospirillales bacterium, assembly GCA_964631425.1. Classification (GTDB taxonomy): domain Bacteria; phylum Pseudomonadota; class Alphaproteobacteria; order BOG-932; family Roseiterribacteraceae; genus BOG-932. The sequence goes on along the minus strand of CAZVYC010000112.1, from coordinate 7,950 downwards.
GGCATCCTTGGTTTGGACTGGACCTTGCCGGGCCAGCCGGACAATACGCCGCCCGGTGGCACGCTGGCTTTTGAGCTTCGGCGCGATCGAGCCGGCGCGGAATTCGTGCAAATTGTGTTGTATTACCTCACCTTAGACCAATTGCGCGCCGCGTCGCCGCTTAATAAAGATAACCCACCGGGCCGAATCGCCCTCCCTTTGCCGGGATGCTCGGACGGGCCTGCCGGAAGTTGTCCGGTAGAGCGCTTCCTTCGAAGAGTCGATGCCGCAATTCCGCCTGAATGCGTGCTGCCGCCGAAGCCATAGCCCACAGTTCTGAGAGAGTAGTTCCATGCCGGGGCCCTTCGACCAGCTCAGCTTTCGAATTTCCAGCTGCCGTCACGCTGGCGGCAGGCAACGCTCGTCACCGTCGCCGGCTGGCCGTCGATCATCGCCTGGCTGTCGACGGTCCGGCAACGGCGGCCATGACGCCGCATTTCGTCACGCGGCGTCACCCGATAGTCGCGTCCGTTGTCGGGATTGCGCCAGGTGACGGTCTGGCCTGGCCGGGCATAATCCAATGTCTGCGCCATGCAGCGCTGGTCCGCCTGGTCCATCCCCTGCCCGATCTGATTGCCGAGGAATCCTCCGCCGATGACGCCGGCGATCGTCGCCACCGCCTTGCCGCTGCCACCGCCGAACTGTGAGCCCAGCAACCCGCCGACGGCTGCGCCGAGCACAGTGCCGATATTCTGGTTGGTAAAGAGACCGCGGTCACAGGAACCTCCGGAAATGGCCGACTGTGCACTCGCTCGCCCCGCCGTGAGCCCAAGGCAGGCGACGAACATTGCCGCGAACGCGAACAGGGAGGGAAAGCGGGCCATTCCGAGTCTCTTTTGATACAGGGCTTGAATTATAGCTTTGCCCTGCGATCGGCAAAATGGCGAATTGGCGACCCTCGATTTACCCTGCCCTTTCCCCTCCATGACGCCCGAGTTCGTGAGAATATGAAGTAGCGCTAAGGTGAAGCCGCCCCGTTAACAGGAAAAGGTACTAATCGTGCTGCTGAAGATCGCTCTCGGGTTGGTCGTCGTATCGGGCATCTGCCGTGCTGCCTCTGCCGATGAAGAGACAATGCCCCAGTGTAAAGGCAGCCCGCTCGTTGTCGGTGAGTGCTTTACAGTCCATGGGCGCTTATCGCTAGCCAACGGAGGATCCCCGTGCGAATCTGGCCGGCTGGAACGACGCGGCTGCTCGCGGTTCTCGATGGCGATGGGAAGCGACACTTGGAGGATGGACCGGTTTTACCGTCGGCCGTGAACAAGATTTTAGGATCGGACCCGTTTCAGGTTTCTGTTTTTGGCGATCATCAGGTATGCCCTCTGACCAGGCAGCAACCGGAACACATGCAATTTGTCTGCATCGCCAACGCCATGAACCTCAAAGGCCGCCCCTACCGTTAGGCGGTGTGTTTGTCAGGTACATCATTGCCAAACCAAAAGCACCTCTGTGCTTCTCCGCGTCCTGAGCGGTAAACCGGACGGATCGGGCTGCAAGGAATCGATTGGGTTTGGCTCAATCTACCCACCCCGCAGACCCGAGAATCAAGTCTTGAGCAGCGCGTCCATCTGGTCGAGCAGCATGTTCATGCGCGCGACGATGGCCTGGTATGGCGCCGGACCGGTCATATCGACGCCGGCCCGTTTCAGGATGTCATAGGGATAATCCGCCCCCCCGGCCTTCAGCACGTTCAAGTACGTGTCCCGCATCTTCATGTCGCCACCTTCGATTGCATGGCTGAAATAGGCCGCCGCCGACAGGCAGGTCGCATACTGGTAGACATAGAAATCCAGATAGAAATGCGGGATGTAGGCCCACTCTATGCCGTACAGGTCATCGATCTTCACCGCGCCTTCCGCGTCGCCGTAATAGCGCTTCAGGAGGTCGAGATAGATCTTCGTCAGCCCATCGCCGGTCAGCGCCTCGCCTCGCTCGGCCGCCTCCTGGATCTTGAGCTCGAACTCGGCGAACATGGTCTGGCGGAAAAAGGTCGTACGGATCGTCTCGATCGCCTGATTCAGGAAGAACAATTTGTCTTCCTTGGTCTTCGCGTGGGCGATCAGATCATCCTGCAACAGCATCTCGTTATTGGTCGAGGCGATCTCCGCCAGGAAGATTGGATAATCGGCCGTCTCATACGGCTGCGCGTGGTCGGCCAGCACGCTGTGCATCGCGTGCCCCCACTCATGCGCGATCGTCGACACGCTGTCGTAATTGCCGGTGAAGTTGGCCAGCACGAAGGGATGCACGTCGTAGGCGCCGGGATTCATGTACGCGCCGGGCTTCTTGCCGGGGCGCGGCAGCGCGTCCATCCAATGTTCTGAGAACCCCTTGGCCAGTTGGTCGACATAGGGCCGACCCAGCGGCGCCACGGCCGCGAGCGTCATCTTCTCGGCCTCGCCGACCGTGTATTTCCGGTCGCTTTTCACCAGCGGCACGTACATATCGTAGTAATGCAATTCCGGAAGGCCGAGCATCTTCTTGCGGAGCGCAAAATAGCGATAGAGGGTCGGCAGGCCCTTATGCGTCTCGTCGATCAGCGTCCGATAAACCGCCTCCGGGATATTATGCTGCGCCAGCGCATCGGCCAGCGCGTCCGGATAATGCCGGACCTTGGCGTCGAAGACATCACCGTCGACCTGGCCGGAGAGCGTCGCGCCGAAACTCTGCTGGTATTCGGTCCATTTCCCGAAAAAGGCCTCGAACACTGCCTTGCGGTCGTCGCGGTTGGGCAGATCCCTGGTCGCCGTATAGCCCTGGCTGTCGATCCGCATGTTGCGGCCGTCGGCGAGCGTGACCGTTGGCCAGGGTACATTGGCATTGGCCAGCAGCGTGTAGACCGTTTGAGGCGTCCGCCGCACCGTCCCGCTCGCCGCCAGCACGCCTTCAGCCTCGTCGCCCAGCGTATGCGGCGCCCGACGCAGCGTGTCCTGAAGGGCGAACGCGAACGGCTTCAGCGCCGAATCGGCGGCGATGAAGGTATCAATCCTGGCCTGCCCAATCTTGATGATCTCAGGGCTGAGCCAGGCTGTGGCGCTCGCGAAGTCCGTGGCCAGCAGCTCGGCGCGCTGCAGCCGGTCCTGGTTGGCGGAGTTCCGCGTGTCCTCGTCGCGCTTCAGGCTGGCATAGGTTTGGAGGCGATCCAGCCGCTTGTGCACGTCGGAGATGGTGCTGAGCGCTTTGGCCAGGCTATCCGCGTCCTTGCCCAGCGTCCCCTTGAACGCGGCAAGCGTCGGCAAGGTGTCGGCGATCGCCTTGCGCTCAGCCTCCCAGGCGGCGTCGCTTGGGTAAAGCGCCCCCAGGTCCCAATTGACGGTCGCGCCCTGCGCTACGTCGGACGCGGCGCTCTGCACATCTGCGGCCAAGGAAGGCGTCGCGACCCAAAGCGCTAATATGAAGGTGATCGACGCCTTCCGCATGAATTTCTCTCCGTCGGCGAGAACCGCAAAACGGCCGTGAATGCGCATCGTGTATTGAGGCCGGCTCGAATGTCTGGCAGCATCACTCCACAACTTACGGCGCAAAGAGGGCGAGACGAAAGCCCCTTGGCCAACGGCTGTCCGCGGCCCTGGCGCCGAGCCATGTCTGGGAGGAAATCATGAAGAACCGGCTGCTCGCCGCTCTGCTCGCGTCTGCCTGCCTGACCGCCGCCGCAACGCTCGCCGCCCCTCCGTCGGCCCGCGCCGCCGATGCCGCCGTTCCGATCGTCGCCGACGACATCGGTGGGGTGGTCACCAGCCCCAATGGCCCCGAAGCCGGCGTCTGGGTAATCGCCGAAACCAAGGAACTGCCAACGCGCTACATCAAGATCGTCGTGACTGACGACCAGGGCCGCTATGTGCTGCCGCAGTTGCCGAAGGCCAAGTACCAGGTGTGGGTCCGCGGCTATGGCCTGGTGGACTCCCAGCCGGTCGAGGCCACGCCGGGCAGCCGGATCGACTTGAAGGCGACGGTGGCTCCGGATGCCAAGGCCGCGGCTGAATATTATCCGGCGGCCTATTGGTATGCGATGCTGCAGCCGCCGGCGGAGAACGAGTTCCCCGGCACCGGCGCGAGCGGCAACGGCATCTCGCCGATGATGGTGACCCAGCAGCACTGGCTGGAGAACATGAAGGAGAACTGCATGTTCTGTCACCAGCTAGGCGACAAGGTCACACGCACAATCCTGGTTCCGGGCAATAGCGTCGAGGCCTGGGCCTCCCGCATCCAGATGACGCGCGCCGACGGCGATCCTGCCATCCATAACAACGGCAAGGACATGTCGCTGCAGATGCAGAACAATATGGCGCATTTCGGCCGCGATCGGGCGCTGAAAATGTATGCCACCTGGACCGACAACATTGCCGCCGGCGCGACGCCGAAGGAAACGCCGCCGCGGCCGCAGGGCGTGGAGCGCAATGTCGTCCTCACCATCATGGACTGGGGCGGCGGCCGCTTCATCCATGACCAGATCACAAGCGACCACCGCGATCCGACCGTCAATGCCGGCGGTCCGATCTACGGCATGGGCATGCTGCACAGTCAGCTCGAGATTCTCGATCCCAAGACACTGGCGACCTCCACTCTGCCGATCCCCGGCCTGGACGGCTCGCAGCATGACGATACCGTTCGCATCCACGCCGACGAGATGGATTCCAAGGGCCGTGTCTGGATGCCGACCGTCTCCACCTCCGGCGAGGAGCCGGCCTGGTGCAAGGACGGCTCGGTTCCTTCCTCCAAATACTATCCGCTGACCGACCACAAGAAGGCGGCGCAGATCGTGGTCTATGATCCCGCGACCAAGAAGATCGAGAACATCCCGCTCTGCGCCGGCGGCAACCACTCGAACTTTACCTTCGACAAGGAGAGCATCCTCTATCTCTCGGGCGACACCCAGGTGATCTCGTGGATCGACACCAAGGTGTGGGACGAGACGCATGACTCGAAGAAGGCGACCGGCTGGTGCCCAATGGTGCTCGACACCTCGGGCGACGGGAAGATCGACCCTGACCGCACCAAATGGGTTCCGCCGGGCGACGCGCTGAAGGGCGTCGCGGGTGAGGAAGGTGCCGGCCCGATGGCGGCCGAGGAGGCCAAGAAGAAGGCCGCGGCCAATGCCGGCAAGGACACCCAGATCAGCCGCTATCTCTATGGCATGTCGGTCGCCAAGGACGGCAGCGTGTGGGAAGCCGCCTATGTGCCCTATGTGCCGTCGGGCATCGTCCATCTGATCCCCGGCAACCACCCGCCGGAGACGTGCAAGACCGAGTATTACGAGCCACCGCTCAAGGATGGCAAATACCCGGCCGTCGGCATCCGCGGCGTCGGCATCGATTCCGACGGCGTCGCCTGGGCGGCATTCTCCTCAGGCCAGGTCGGCGCCTTCGACCGGCGCAAATGCAAAGTGCTGAACGGGCCGGCCGCGACCGGCCAGCAATGCCCGGAAGGCTGGACCTTCTATGACCTGCCGAGTCCGCATGTCGGCAACAGTTTCGCCACCTCGGACTTCGTCTATTCCGAGTGGGACGACATGTTCAATGTGGTCGGCCTGGGCAAGGAGACCCACTTCTTCCCGGCGGTGAACTCTGACTCGGTCGTGGCCCTGCCGGCCGGCCAGACCAAGTTCGTTACCTTCCGCGTGCCCTACCCGATGGGCTTCTATACCCGCGGCATGGATTTCCGGATCGACGACCCGAACGCCGGGTGGAAAGGCAAGGCCATGCACGCGACGTACAGCAGCGGCGTGCAGTGGCACCAGGAAGGCGGCGAAGGCGAGTACAGCAAGGAAGTCGCGTTCCAGCTGCGCCCCGACCCGCTGGCGCACTAGGTCCAATCGCAAAGGAGCGTCAGTCGCAGAGCGACCCACGCGACCTCGCGTGGGTCGGATACTAAACACGATCGCGATGTATCGACTTTATGAAAGTCGATACTGTTGGACGCGCCCTGCAATAGGGGGAACGATGCTTCCACACAGGGTGAACCACATGCCCAGCGCGGTGCGCCGAGGTCGCGCGATCATAATGGCGGTGGACGGCGCCACGGCTCGGACCAGTGCGGCTGTGCCATTCTCAACCTTGGCGTGTGACGCGGACGGGGATTGATTTGTAGGAAGGCGTACCGCTCTCCTTGTCGAAATAGTCGAGGGGCACAAGATCATTGGCCTCGGGATAATATGCAGCGGCTGAACCCCGCGCGATCTTGTAGGCGATCGCGATGAAGCCCTTTAGACAAAGCTTCCGGCTCTTCCCGACCGCCGTCTCCACCACAACGGTGTCGCCATGCGCAATATTGCGCTCGGCGAGATCGTCTTCGTTCATGAACACGACGTCGCGGCGACCAAATACGCCCCGATACCGGTCGTCAAGCCCGTAGATCGTAGTATTGTACTGATCGTGGCTGCGGATCGTAGTCAGCTTCAGCACGTCGTCTGCGATGATCGCCGGATCCTCTTTTATGCCCTTGAAGGGAATAAACTCCGCCTTGCCGGACTTCGTCGGCCACACCCGCTCAGTCGGAGGTAGCGGCAGGCGAAAGCCACCTGGGATACGAATCCGCTCGTTGAAGTTCTCGAACTCAGGAAAGATCTTTTCGATACCGTCTCTAATCCGGTCGTAGTCTGCGATCAGGTCGAGCCAGGGAACCTTGCTGTTCGGCAGGGTTGCGGCCGCGATTCCGGCGACGATCGCCGGCTCAGACCGCAAATGCTCCGTCGCCGGAGGTAACTTGCCGCGCGACGCGTGCACCATGGACATGGAATCCTCGACCGTCACTGACTGCGTCCCGGTCGCCTGGATATCCCGTTCGGTGCGGCCAAGGCAGGGTAGCAGGATCGTCTCCTTGCCGACGAGCAGATGCGAGCGGTTGAGTTTGGTACCAATATGGACGGAGAGATCGAGCTTCCGCATCGCCGCGAAGCATCGTTCGGCATCAGACAGCGCGACGGCGAAGTTGCCTCCAAGACTGATGAAGACTTTCGACCGGCCTTCGATCATTGCCTTCATGGCGGCTATCGCGTCATGGCCGCGCTGACGCGGTGGTTTGAAGCCATAGGCCTGCTCGATCCTGTCCAGCATCTCCGAGGACGGCCGCTCCGTGATGCCGACCGTGCGGTTGCCCTGCACGTTTGAATGGCCGCGCAAGGGGCAGATCCCGGCACCCGGCTTGCCGAAATTCCCCCGCAGAAGCAGCAGGCTGGCGATCTGCCGCACGTTGGCAGTGCCCTTGCTGTGCTGAGTGATCCCCATACCGTAGCTAACGATTGTCGCATTCGACTTGGCATAGGTCCACGCCACCAACTCGAAGTCCTTCTGCGATAGACCGCTCGCAGCTTCGATGTCGTCCCAGCGTGTCGCGTCGATATCTGCGGCGAAGGCTTCGAACCCGTTCGTGTGCGCGGCGATGAATCCGCGATCCAGAACGTTGCTGTCCGGCCCGGCTATCTCCTCGAACTCGAGGAGCGCCTTGATGATCCCCTTGAGCGCTGCGGCGTCCCCGCCGACCTTCACCTGATAGTAGGTCGACGCGATCGGCGTGGAGCCAAAGCTCACCATCTCCACCGGATCCTGCGGATCCGCGAACCGCTCCAGTGCGCGCTCGCGCAGTGGATTGAACACGATAATCGGCACGCCGCGGCGCGAGCATTCGTGGAGCGTACCCATCATCCGTGGATGGTTTGTACCTGGATTGTGTCCCATTGCGATAATGAGCTCGCAATGGTCGAAATCCTCTAGCGAGACCGTTCCTTTGCCGATCCCGATGACCTGAGGCAACCCAATGCTGGTCGCCTCGTGGCACATATTCGAGCAATCAGGAAAATTGTTGGTCCCGAACTCGCGCCCGAAGAGCTGGTAGAGAAACGCGGCCTCGTTCGATGCTCGGCCAGAGGTGTAGAATTCCGCCATGTTCGGATCCGGCAGCGCACGCAGCACTGCG
>CAZVYC010000111.1:0-15904 GCA_964631425.1 uncultured Rhodospirillales bacterium | reverse complement strand
TCCCCAGCGCAGATAGCAGCGCCGGGCGTTGCGCAGATAGAGATCGGCGAACTCGCTCAACCCGCGAGCCCGATAGAAGGCGGCAGCGCGCTCATAGGCGATCGCTTCATTTTGGACAAAGCCGTTGTCGCGGGCCGAACGAATGGCCTCCTCATAGAGACGCTCGGCATCGAGCGCCCGGTCATCCAAACGTGCGATCTCGGCGCCGACCAGCGCCGCGCGGCCCTCGAAATTCTGCGGGCAGTTCTCCGCCCAGGCTTGGAGCTGCCGGTAATGCTCAGCCAGAGCGTCCAGGTGGTGCTGTCGTTCGTCGGCTGGTGCGGAGTCGCAAGAGGCGGCTCGCGACAGCGCACTGTAAAAGCGGTAATCCGCAGCTGTGGGCAGCACTCGCAAGATGCCCGGATGCAGCCGTTCCGCTCTGGATCCCGACTGGATGGCCGCGGCATGGTCGCCGGATTGGAAGTGCGCGTGCAGCTTTCGGGTGTGGTACCAGCACGCGGTCGATGCAGGGTTCGGGTTGCTGGCCAAGCGGTAGGAACGAGGTTCGTGCCGCATTCGGATCGCGCCAATACGTCATTACTGATATAGTTATCACTTATGCACTATCCGACTTGAGGCAAGACCCGGCGAACCTTGTGGCCTTCCCGCATCGCTCGCTGTCTGCCCGCCGATCTGAAAACGCCAAAAGTGCTGATCGACGCTCTCCGCTAGCGGGGAGGCACCTCTTCACCCTCATCTGCCGTCGCACTCATCCGGCTTGGTAAAGCCGCTGCCAATGACGCACGGGAATCGGCGCAGTCCCCTGCCCCCGCGCCAGCCGCGACACCACTGCTCCAAGAAACCTCTGCCCTCGCCGATTGCATCTCGGGCCGCCCGTCATTGGCGCAGACCTGCGGCAAGCCCCGGTGCGCCTTTCCGTCTGCCGTGTCGAATATAAAAAGATATAATCATCATAGTTGACATTTTCATCATATATGAGTTTAAAATCGCCATGCCAGCCCCTGCATTCGTGATGGGGGCTTGGCTCAAACCCTAGACCCCGGGTGCGGCCGCAGCTGCTCCGCGGCCGGCAGGCATGCATTCGCGAAAGAGACAAATCGAAGGAACTGGGGAAGCACCGTCCATGAAATATCGCCATTCCCGCACCGCCGCGGCACTCGGCGCGCTCGTCTCAGCGCTTGCCGCGCAACAGGCCGAGGCCGCCGGTTTCGCGCTTCAGGAATTCTCAGCGATCGCCACCGGCGCCGCCGATTCGGGCGCCGCCTCGGCCAACGACGATCTGTCGACGATCTTTTTCAATCCGGCCGGCATGACCGCCTTTGACGGGCTGCAGTCGAGCGTGACCGCCACCTACGTCCTGCCGCAGGCGACCATGAACGTCACGGGTGCTCAGGAGAATCTCGGTCTGCCTGCCGGCCAGTCGCCAGGCATCCAGGGCGGCGACGGCCGCGATTTCAGCGTCGACAAGGTGGTGCCTGCGAATTTCGTGTCCTACGCGATCACCGACAATTTCCGGATCGGCGCCGGCTTGACGGTGCCCTTCGGCCTTGTCACCAGCTACGGCGCCGATTCCGCGGTGCGCTACCAGTCGCTGCTGTCGGGAATCGAGGCGTTCGACCTCAACCCGTCCTTCGCCTGGAAGGTGAATGACTGGCTGTCGGTCGGCGCCGGCTTTTCCGAGCAGAAGGTCAAGGCCCGGCTGACCAACGCGCTCGACCTGGGCGCGATCATTCCGAGCACGCTGAACCAACTCGGCCTGTTCAGCCTGGCCGGCGGCCAGAGCGCCTATGCGGCGACGGTCAACCAGACGGCGGGGCGTCTGGCCAATGACGGTCGATCCGACCTGCTGGGCACCTCATGGGGAACCGGCTGGAACGTCGGCGTCCAGCTGCACCCGTTCGCGGGCACCACGATCGGCCTGTCCTACCGCTCCACGATCGAGCACAAGATCCATGGCCGCGCCAACTTCTCGCTGCCGGCAACCGCGCTCAACAACATCGTGGCCGCGATGCCGGCATCTCTGCGCGCGATCACCAAGATCGGCATTGCGCAGAACAAGGCCTTCCAGACCAGCGACTTCAACACCGACCTGGCGCTGCCCGGCCAGGTCTGGCTCGGCGTCACCCAACAGGTGACACCCCGGCTGACGGTCAACCTTGCCTATCAGTGGATCCAATGGTCCAAGTTCAACACGCTGACGATGCTCTTCGTGAATCCGGCCCAGCCGACCTCGACCGTGTTTGAGGGCTACCGCGACAGCTCATTCGCGGCGCTCGGCGGCAGCTATCTTCTCGACGAGAAATGGACTCTCCGCGGCGGCTTCGCGTATGACCAGACGCCCACGACGGACGCCATTCGCGACTTCCGGCTGCCGGATTCAGACCGCTATTGGCTCTCCGCCGGTCTGAGCTACCGACTGAACGACCACGTGACGCTGGCCGGCAGTTACCGGCACATCTTCTTCGCGTCCTCGACGGAGACCCACACCGATCCGGCGACCGGCCTCAACACGGTATCGGCCAGGGCGTCGGCCAGCGCGAACCTGTTCTCGGCAGAAGCGCGGATGAGCTTCTGAGCTTCGCGGGACGCCGCCTCAGGCGGCGTCCCGGGCCTTGGCCGTGATCGAGAAGGCGTGCGGGAACCGGCCGAGGACCGCCCTGGCCTTTGCCTCGAAAGTCGGATCGACCAGCGTGACGGTGACCTCGGACGCGCCGTCGCCGACTGCAACCTGGGCATCGAGAATGCCGGCTTCGAGCAAGGCCGCCTGGAAGGCGTCGCGCGCCTCGCGCCGCTTCAGCTCCGGCTTGAATATCTTGCCGACGCCAGTCAGCGGCATGGCATCGATAATGCGGATGTGCTTGGGTATCGCGGTGCGCTCGCCGATATGGCCGCGCACGAATTCCGTCAGCTCCTGCTCGGTCGCCTGCGCACCGGGCTTCAGCTGCACGTAGGCGACGGGAAGCTCGCCCGCGTGGGCATCCGGGCGGCCGACTGCCGCGGCGAGCTGTACCGCGGGGTAGCGATGAAGCGGCTCTTCGATCGCCGCAGGGTCGATGTTGTGCCCGCCGCGGATGATGAGGTCCTTCTTGCGGCCGGTGAGCCAGAAATAGCCCTCCGCGTCGCGGCGCCCGAGATCGCCGGTATTGAGCCACTGCCTGCCATCGCCCGTGTCGACCCACAAGGCCTTGTTCTGGTCCGCGAGCGCGTATCCGGCAAACACGTTCGGGCCGGAGATGACGAGAATGCCAGGCTCGTCGACTTCGCAATCGCGCAGATAGCGCCCGGCTTCGTCCAGGATCACGGCTTTCATGTCTTGGCCCGGGATGCGCAGGCCGATGGAGCCGGGCCGCCGCTCACCGGCCGGCGGATTGATGCTGCTGATGCAGGCGCCCTCGGTCAACCCATAGCCTTCGAGGATTTTGATGCCGGTGCGCTCCTGGAAGGTGCGGAACACCTCGACCGGCATCGGCGCCGCGCCGCACAACCCGTATTCCAGCGAGCTGAGGTCGCGCCCGTCGACCGGGACATCGAGCAAGCTCGCGTACAAGGTCGGCACACCACTGAAGAAGTTGACTCTGTGGTGCTCGACCATTTCCCAAAAATGGCTGATGACGTTCTTGCCGCGATAGCCCTGGGGCGTTCCCAGGATGACGTGCGCGCCGTTGGAAAACGGGATCAGGCCCGTCGCCATCATGGCGTTCACGTGGAAGAGCGGCAAGCCGCAGAAGATCGTCTTGCCCGGCCCGATGCTGTCTCCGAGAAACCGGCCGGCGCTCAACGCGTTCGCCACTTCATTACCGTGGCGGCGCATGGCGATCTTCGGCAGGCCCGTGGTCCCGCCGGTGCAGAAATAGGACGAGAAATCCTCAGCGCTGAATCGCCGCCCGCTGTTCAACCTGCTGCCCGTTTCGCGGGCTAGGGTGCGGCGGAAATCATGCACCGCGATTTGCGCCGGCACCGCGCCACGCACGCCGGTGCGGCCATGCAGCCTTAGGACCTCGCGCCGCTGAACCAGCCTCGCGAGGTGCCGCCTGGGACCGCGGACCCGGTCCGCCAGGTTGACCAGCACGAGGTGCTGTAGCGATGCCACCTTTTCCAGGACGGCCTGGATCTTCGGCCACAAATCGGTCCCCGGGAACGGGGCGAGCGTGACCAGCACCTTGGCGCCGGCCGCGTCGAGCAGGCCGGCGATGGCAGCGGCTTCCAGCAGCGGATTGATGGCGCAGACGATGCCGGCCGCCTCGCCGCCCCAGATCACGAAATGGGTTTCCGGCAAGTTGGGCAGGACATAGGCCACCACCGAATCCTTGGTGATGCCCAAGCGCAGGAACAGGTTCGCGGTGCGGTTGATGTCACGCACCAGCGCACCGTAAGTCCAGCATTCCGCATCCCGGTGGTCCTCGGTGCTGAGAAAGAACGACAGTGCCGGCGCAGCCGGGTTGATGGCCGCGCCGCGCAGGATCAGGTCGTAGGTGCTGACCGGCGGATCCGCCAGTCCTCCTTGCGCTTCGATTGCCAGGACGTCCGGTAAACTCGCGACGCCGCTCATGCTGCCTCGTCGACCACCCGGTTGCGCTGGACGCCGAGGTCGATCGATCCGTCCGGGCTGGCGATGCGCGCCTCCACGAGGTCTCCCGCCTTGAGGTACTGGCTTCGGCCTGCCTGCATTTTCAGGAACATGTTCCATTTGACCCGGTCGGGCAGCAGCGCGGCCACCCGCTGCCGGGACGGGGACGGAACGCTGAGCGCGCAGCCGGATGGCGTGCCGGTCGACAGCAGATCGCCGGCATTGAGGTCGTGGACCCCTGATAGCTCGGTCAGCGTCTCCGCCGGACCGTAGACCAGATTGGCGGTGGAGTCCTTCTGGCGCACGGCACCGTTGACCGTGAGCGTCAAGTCGAGCTGCCGTAGCTTCGGGATATCGCCCGGCTGCAGCAGGCACAGATAGGGGCCAATCGGGCCGAAGGTGCGGAAGCTCTTGCCCTTGTAGAACTGAGTCTGCGGGATCTGGACGTCGCGCGCGGAGTAGTCGTTGACGATCACCGCGCCCGCGATGCAATCGTGCAGATTGGCGTCGGTAATGGATTCGCGGCCCGTGATGTCGCGCTTCAGCACAAGCCCCAGCTCGATTTCGTAGTCCAGGAAGCGCACGCGCCGTGGCTTCACCAGGTCGGAATGCGCGGGGGCGATGCAGCCGGGCGCCTTGGTGAAGATCATGTTGTAGGTCTTCGCGTCCGGATCCATACCGGACTCGATCATGTGCTGGCGGTAATTGGCCCCCTGGCACAGGAACTGCTGGTTCCGGGTAACGGGTGACAGCAGCTCGACCTCCGCTTCAGGAATGGTCGGACCGTTCAAAGCCGACAAGGTCTCGATGCGGTTGGCCCCGATAAAGGCGGCCGTAGTTTCGAACTGGCCGGGAATTGGCGAGATGAGCTTATTCCGGACCACGCCCCACTGGACGCGGCCCTGGTGCCGGAAATGCAATACGTTCACTGGCATGATCTTCCCCGAAAAAGGAATGCGACGAGATCGGCGTCAGCCGAAAAGCTTCATGAGGGTGCGGAGCTTTGCGATGCTGAGGTCGGGACTGCGGCGGAGGTTGCTCACGATCGCCACCATGGTGGCAGGCGTGAGCTTGGGCTTGGTGAAGCTGCGGGGCATGATTTCGCCCCATTGCGACATGGCTTCGCGACTGACCGCGTGGATGCCGGTTGGCTTGTCAGCGGTGAACAGGTCGCCGTCGCAATAATGCTCGTGCTTGGCCCCCCACGGGTCCTGCCAATAGTCGAAGATCTGGCTGCCCAGGAGGTGCCGCCCGATGCCCCAGGCGTGTTTCCAGCCTTTCGCGCGCAGGACCCGCTGCCCCATGCCGACCGCGTCGGCATCCACCACCTCGTAAGCGCTGTGGCTGTACATCGGCGCAAAACCTTGGGCGAGCGCCAGAGTATGGTGGTCGGCCGGCGTGTCGCCGAGGTCGAGGCGCATGAACGCCACCGCCGGCGAGCCGTCGGGCAGCACCTGGACGTCGCTCGGAATGAAGCCGAAATGCCGTGTGTACCAGCCCGCCGTCGCCTGATAGTCGGCAACCTCCAACACGACATGTCCTAGCCCGATGACATCCGGAGGGGCCACCGGGGACCGTTGCCCCTGATTGACGCGTAGCACCGCGTCGGCGGAATTGAGCTGCAAAGCGGCCCGATGCGGCAGCGCCTCGGCGGGTGCCTGACCGAAGACGGCATCCACCTGAAACCCGGAAGGGTCGGTCAAGCGGACGCGCTGTCCGCCGCCCGGCCAGTCGAGCCGTTCGACGGTCGAGGCGCCCGGCAGGCGCGAGAGCGCCTCCAGCTCCGGCAGGCTGGCCAGCCTGAGGCCGAAACCGACGAACCGAGGCTTGTCCGCCTTGCGGACCACATAGCAGAACGGGGCCGGCCCCGTTCCTCTGAGAAATAGCAGGCCGTCACCCTTCCAGGCCGTGCGCAGGCCGAAATCGGTCAGGAATTGTTCGGCCCTGTCCAGATCCGGGCGGTCGAACATCAGGTAGGCGAGCGCAGTGGCCTTGGTCGTAGGGGACGGATGGCGCGCCGGTTGGGGCGTAGCGAGCTTCATAGGGCAAGGCTTTCGGGAGAGGGGACGGCGGCGGAGGACTGGGATGCCAAATCCGGCGGCGTCCCGAGCAAGGCGAGGCTCTCGGACACGAGCCGGCTTGCCTCGGCGACCGGCCCGTCATGAAGGATCGTGCGGTCGGGCCGGACGATCACAGCCCAGCCGAAGGGCACGCTCTTCGGCAGGAAGACGCCCTCCAGGTCTTCCCAGCAGTGCCGCCGCACCAGATGCAGCTGCTGGCCGCGGTGCGTGATCTGGACGATCGTGCCCCCAGCGGCTGAGAAGGCACGACAGGTTTGTTGGTCCAATGCCGATCCGGCGTCGCAGCCGAAGCCGATCAGAGTCAGAGTGGGCCCCAGTATGTCGTCGCTGAGGCGCCTATCGCCATCGGCGCGCCGGACCCAACCTTGCGCGAGGACCGCGCCCCGCACCAGCTTGGCGCCCGCCAATCTCGCGCCCGAAGGCCCCTTCACGAAGAGTCCGCGGCGGAACTGGTTCTTGGGTTTCATGCCCAGCTCATCGAAATGCGCACGAAGCCGGGGTATGAGCCTGACCAGGCGCATGAGGCCGTGGGTCAATATTGCAGCGCCGGCGTTGCGCGGCATCACCAGCTTTCCCATGAACTTGGCGAAGTTGATCATCGCCTTGGCATGCGGGCGCCGTTCCTGATCATAGCTGTCGAGTATATGCGGGGCTGCGCGGCCTTGGATCACCCAGGCAAGCTTCCAGCACAGATTGGCGGCATCGCGCAGTCCCGCGACGAGACCCTGGCCCACGAAGGGCGGCGTAATGTGCGCCGCGTCGCCGGCCAGGAACACACGCCCCTTGTTGAACGCGTTCACCGTTCTGGCATGGAAACGATAGACAGCTTTGCGTTCGAGCAAGAGCTCTTCCGGACGCGCCCAAGGCGCCAGGAGCTCGCGAATGCGGGCTTCGGATTCCATGTCCTGGAGGCTCTCTCCCGGTCGGAGCATGAATTCCCAGCGTTCGCGGCCGCCGGGAGCGATCATGTGGGGACTTGGCCGCCGGTGGTCGCAAATGAACTCGACATGGTCGATCGGGTCGGGGACGTTGCGCGCGTCTACGATCAACCAGTCCTCGGCGAAGGTCTTGCCTTCGAATTGCTCGCCGATCAAATGGCGCACGAGCGAGCTCGCACCGTCTGCGCCGACAACATATCGGGCCGTGACGGAGACGCTGCGGCCGTTGTCGAGTTCCAGAGCCGCGATCACGGAGTCAGGGCTTTGGGTGAAGCCGGTCAGGCTTACGCCAAGCGCCGTGCGGACGGAGTCGTGGGCTGCCAGCCGGGTCCTGAGCGCGCGCTCCAGGTCAGGCTGATAGAATGTCACCAGCTTGGGATGGCCGTCGACGCTCCCGAGCGTGTTGACCCTCGCGAATTCCCCGACATAGGGGCATCTCATCCGGACGTAGGGAATGGCGATCCTGTCAAAATCACGCTCTTCAAGGCCGGCCATCTGCAGGATCCGCAGGGCTTCATTATCGAGAACAATGGCCCTGGGCGCCGTGAAGATCTCCGTAGCCTTGTCGATTGCGAGCGCGTGAACGCCATAGCGCCCCAGCAGGTTGGCGATTACCGCGCCGACCGGCCCGAGGCCTACGACCAGCACATCGACGGACGAGGGAAATTCGGCCGAGGACTGACCCGCCGTAGCATGTGCCTGCCGCGGCATTAGCTGCAGATGTGTTTCCACGGGCGCTCCTCCCAAGGGGCGTTGCTCAGACGCCCATGGGAGAATATAGTCAACTCTGATGAGTTTGTCAACTATGATGTGCGGCTGAGACCTGCTCGCCCATACGATTCTGGGTTTCGATCATCGTCACCAGATGCAGCTCAAGGCAAACTCCCTGCGTACGCGGTGGTGTTCCGCGCATAGCCTATTTCAGCATGGAGTTCGGATTGGGCGAGGCCGGTCCTATTTACGGCACCGGACACGGCTTCGCCTGCCAGATCTCCGCGGCATATTGGGCAATCGTGTTGTCGCTGGAGAACTTCCCGCAGCCCGCCACGTTGAGGATGGCCTTGCGCGCCCAGGCGTCGCCATCGCCGTACAATGCGGTCAGTCTCTGGTCGGCCTCGAGATAGGATTTGAGATCGGCCAGGTGCATGTAATAATCTCCCTGGGTCAATAGCGTGTCCCGCAGCGGAGCGAAGACGCCGGGTTCATAGCGGCTGAAATGGTCTGAAAAAATCAGATCCAAAGCGGCGCGAGTTTCTGGCTCGTTGTCGTAATGCCAATGTGGGTCATACGAGCTGCGACTGCGGGCCACCTGATCGGCGGTCAGGCCGAACAGGAAGAAGTTCTCTTCGCCGGCTTCCTCCGCCATTTCGATCGTCGCTCCGTCGCGCGTGCCGATCGTCAGCGCTCCGTTCATCATGAATTTCATATTGCTTGTGCCGCTCGCTTCGTAACCGGCGGTGGAGATCTGATTGGAAACGTCGGCCGCCGGGATCAGCCGCTCGGCGAGCGACACACAATAATCGGGGAGGAAAACGACCTTGAGGCGCCCTCGCGCAACCGGATCGGCGTCGATCGTGCCAGCGACGTTGTTGAGGAATTTGATGATCACTTTGGCGAGCTGATACGCCGGCGCCGCTTTGCCGGCAAAAAAGAACGTGCGCGGCATCATCGCAATGCCGGGATTCTCTCGGAGCCGGTTGTACAGCACCGTGATGCGCAAGGCATTGAGAAGCTGCCGCTTGTATTCGTGGATGCGCTTGATTTGACAGTCAAAGATGCTCGCCGGGTCGACAATCTGCCCAGTTCCCGTCCGCAGCCAATCGGCAAAATGCGACTTGGCCTCCTGCGCGACCTTGCGAAATTCCTCGCGAAAGGCCTTGTCGTCGGCAAGAGGGGCGAGTTGGCGCAATTGGCCGAGATCGGTCACCCAACCGTCGCCGATGGCGCCCATAATAGTACTCGCGAGCGCCGGGTTGGCTAGCAATAGCCATCTGCGGGGAGTCACGCCGTTTGTCTTGTTGTTGAAACGCTCTGGAAACATCTCGGCCAGCTCTTTCACTGTACTCGTTCGCAACAGGCGGCTGTGAATCGCGGCGACCCCGTTCGTGCTGTGCGAGCCGACGATCGCGAGATGGGCCATGCGGATCTTACGTTCGGCCCCTTCCTCGACCAGGCTCACGCGTCGAACCCGCTCTTCGTCTCCCGGGTACCGGGTACGGACTGCGTCCAGAAAACGCCGATTGATCTCGAGAATGATCTCCAAATGGCGCGGCAGCACCAGCTCGAACGCGGCGAGCGGCCATTTCTCGAGCGCTTCGGGCAGCAGGGTGTGATTGGTATAGCCCAATGTCCTCTGGGTCAGATCCCAAGCCTGGTCCCAGCCTAGGTGCGTCTCGTCGACCAGAATCCGCATCAACTCCGGCACCGCCATCGTCGGATGCGTGTCGTTGAGCTGGATTGCGACCTTGTCGGGGAACGTGCTCCAATCGCTACTGCCTCGTTGAAAGCGGCGGACGAGATCTGCCAATGAGCATGCGACGAGGAAATACTCCTGCACAAAACGCAGGCCTTGCCCCATGCTCGTCGAATCGTCGGGATAGAGCACCCGCGTCAAGGATTCGGCCGCGAGCCTCCCGGCTAGGGCGCCGACAAAATCGCCGCTGCTGAATTCCTGAAAGTCGAAATACTCGGGCGCACCGGCGGCCCACAGGCGCAGCGTATTGATGGTCTTGCCGCCATAACCGACGACAGGTCGATCGAACGGTACGCCGATCAGTGAGGAGGGTCGGCCGGCAACGGGCTGCAAGTGTCCGCCTTGCAGCGCAAACGAACAATTTAGCTTGACCTCCACAGCCTCATCAGGACGGACGACTTCCCAGGGGTCCTGGCGGCGTAACCAGTTGTCCGGCTCTTCATGCTGCCAGCCGTTCCGGATCGACTGTTTGAACATGCCGTACTCATACCGCAGCCCATAGCCGATGGCCGGGAGCTGCATCGTCGCCATCGAGTCGAGAAAGCAGGCCGCCAATCGCCCGAGCCCGCCGTTTCCCAGGCCAGCATCGGGTTCTTGTTCGAGCAGCCCGAGCCAGTCGATGTTATCCCGGGCGGCGATTTCCTTCACGAAGCCATCGAGCAGAAGATTGGTGACATTGTTGGACAGCGACCGCCCGATCAGGAACTCTATAGACAAATAGTAGATCCGCTTCGGGTTCTCCCGGTCATAGGTGCTCTCGGTCAGAATCCAACGTTGCGACAGGACATCTCGCACCGAACGGGCGGCCGCTTCAAAACCCTCGCGCATCCCCGCGGCAGCTGGGGCAACCACGTTGTCAAACAATAGATGTCGTTCGTACAAGGCATCGGAGTCGCCGGAAAACCGGATCGGTCCGCAACCGTATTGAGCGAGAAGCTTCGGGTCAGGGACAATGCTCTTTGTTTCATTCACAGCATATGTCCTTGTTCATCGGACGCGTGACTAACGAGGAACCTGTCATCGACCGTGTCGGGCAACGGGCCATTCCAAATCTTGACGGCAGGGATGCCGCGGTAATAGCCAAGCACGCACAAGCTACCCGTATCGAGCAGGAAATGCTGTCCGGCAACGACTGGGAGCTCAATCCAGCGCGCGACAAGAGCGCGGAAAACGTGTCCGTGCGCAAATAGAGCGACATTGCCTTCGACAGCGCGGACCTGAGCGATCACGCGATCCACCCTTGCGCCGACCTGCTCCGGCATTTCGCCACCCGGGCAGCCATCGCGAAATATCAGCCAGCCTGGCGCCTTTTCATGGATCTGTTTGGGCGTAAGCCCCTCGTACTCGCCGTACTTCCATTCGACGAGATCGACGTCGATAACGGCCGTGGCGCCCAGGCCCGCTAATTCGCACGTTTCGCGTGCGCGCTGCATTGGACTGACGAACACCCGTGCGAATGCCTGATTGGCAAGGACGAGACGTAGCCCTTCGGCGAATCGACGCCCGTTATCGGTCAAAGGGATATCCGTCGTGCCGGTGTGCTGGCCGGTTAGGGTCCAGGCGGTCTCGCCGTGCCTGATCACAAAAACGTACACGTACCCGGCCCTTCGGTCTGCGCTTAGTCGTCACGCCAGTCACGGCGATGCGGGCGCGGAGCAAGGAGGGAATTAGCCTCCATCGCATCCGTGCACTTGCCGAGACTGGCTGCGCTGTTGCAGCGGGCGCGTTGGTGGAGGGCTTGCGCACCCGCAGCTAAATTCTCGTCGCGGCCGTGCCATGCCTCGAGCGCGAGATCCTGGAGCGCCCGCCCATAGGAAAAACTGATCTTCCATGGCTTGGAGCCAGGAAGGCGGTTAATCGCGTCGAGATGCACAGTGGCCGCCCGATCCTCCTGACCACCTGACAGAAACACGATGCCCGGCACCGCTGGAGGCACATGCCGGCGCAAGCAGCGCAGCGTAGCTGTCGAAACGTCCTGTACTGGCGCCTGCTGCGGGCACTCCTTCCCGGAAATCACCATATTGGGTTTCAGCAAGATGCCCTCCAGCCGGACCCCCTGGCCATGCAGAGCGTCAAATACCGCATGAAGGACGGTTCCGGTGACCGCCTCGCACCGCGCAATCGAATGCGATCCGTCCATCAGCACTTCCGGCTCGACGATTGGAACGAGATCCTGTTCCTGGCAGAGCGCGGCATACCGTGCCAGCGCATGCGCGTTCGCTACAATGCAGGCGCGACTCGGCAGCGTGTCGCTGACATGGATGACCGCGCGCCACTTCGCGAAACGGGCTCCCATCTCGCGATAGGCGGAGAGGCGCTCTCGCAGGCCGTCGAGGCCCTCGGTCACCGTTTCGCCCAGAGCACCCGCGAGCTCCTTCGCACCCGTATCAACCTTGATGCCCGGAAGAATGCCCTGATTCGAAAGAACCTCAGCAAGCGGCGTTCCGTCGGAGCTTTTCTGATGGATGGTCTCGTCCTGCATGATGACGCCGCTTATGAATTCGGCCACGCCGGCAGTAAAAAGCATTTCTCGGTAAGTACGACGGCTCCTTTCTGTCGACTGGATGCCAAGCGAGTCGAAGCGCTTGGTCAAAGTGTGAGGTGTCTCGTCAGCTGCGAGAATCCCCTTCCCATCGGCGACCAGATTCAATGCGACGCTCTCGAGGTCATCGTTCATGCTGAAGTTCCCTAGTACGGCCACTTCCAGTCTGTGATGTCCGATCGGTCTATGCCGAACTGATGGGCATGATCCAGACAGGTTCTCTGTTGTTCGAGCAGAGCCTCCCGAACACCGGCCGCCTTAGTGCGCACACGGGGAATTCGATCGATCGCGTCGAGAGCCAGGCTGAAACGATCGGTCTGATTGCGGATGGCCAGCTCCAGCGGCGTATTGATGTTGCCCTGCTCCTTATAGCCGCGGACGTGGATGTTGTGCTGGCCGGGCCGTCTGTAGGTCAGCCGATGGATAAGCCACGGATAGGCATGAAAGTTAAAGACGACAGGCTTGTCCGTGGTGAAAAGTTCGGCGAACTCGCCATCGGTCAGACCGTGCGGATGCTCGGTGTTCGGCATCAGCCTGAAGAGGTCCACCACGTTCACGAACCGAACCTTGGCCTCGGGGAGATGCTGGCGGAGCAGGTCGACCGCCGCTAGTGATTCCATCGTCGGCACATCGCCGCAACTCGCCATGACGATGTCGGGCTCGGCGTCCAGATCGTTGCTTGCCCAGGCCCAGATGCCGGCGCCCTTCGCGCAATGCGCGATCGCGGCGTCGACGTCGAGATACTGCAGATGCCCCTGCTTGTCCGCGACGATGACGTTGATGTAATTGGTGCTGCGCAGGCAATGATCGGCGACCGAGAGCAGGCAGTTGGCATCGGGCGGCAGGTAGACGCGCACGATGCTCGGGCTCTTGTTGACGACGAGGTCGATGAACCCGGGGTCCTGGTGCGTGAAGCCGTTGTGGTCCTGGCGCCAGACCAGCGCGGTAATCAGCAAGTTCAGGGACGACACCGGCGCCCGCCATGACAGCTCGCACGACTTTTCGAGCCACTTGGCGTGCTGGTTGACCATCGAGTCGATAACGTGGATGAACGACTCGTAGCTGTTGAGAAAGCCGTGCCGGCCGCTCAGAATATATCCTTCCAGCCACCCTTCGACCGTGTGCTCACTGAGCATCTCCATGACGCGGCCGTTCTCGGCGAGGTTGCCGCCGTCGGCATCCTCCGGAAAATACTCCGCCAGCCATACCTTCTTGGTGACGTCGTAGAGCGCCTGCAGCCGATTGGACTGCGTTTCGTCCGGTCCGAATACGCGGAAGCTCCGCATGTTCAGCCGCATGAGCTCGCGCAGGAAATTGCCGAGAACGGGCACATTTCCCGCCTGGGTCACGCAGGGCTTGCGGACCTCGACGGCGACTTCACGGAAATCGGGCATCGATAGAGGCCGGCGCAGCAGGCCGCCATTGGCGACCGGGTTTGCGCTCATTCTGCGGTTACCCTTGGGCGGCAGCGCCTTCAATTCCGGCACCAGACGACCGTCGTCGTCGAAGAGCTCATCCGGTCTGTAACTGCGCATCCACGCTTCCAGCAGCTTCAGCTGCTGTGGGTCGGTCGCGATGTCCGGCAGCGGGATCTGGTGCGCCCGCCAGAAGCCCTCGAGATAATGTCCTTCGACCTCGCGCGGGGCGGTCCAGCCCTTTGGGCTGCGCAGGATAACGACGGGCCAGCGCGGCCGAAAGGCTCGGCCTGTTCGTCGCGCTTCTTCCTGGATTTTGCGGATTTCCAGGACGCAATGCTCCAGGGTCGCCGCCATCGCCTGATGCATGCTAGGCGGATCGCTGCCCTCGACGAAATACGGCGTATATCCGTAGCCCGTGAACAGCCCAATCAATTCCTCGGGGCTGATGCGCGCCAGGATGGTCGGGTTGTTGATCTTGTACCCGTTAAGGTGAAGGACTGGCAGCACCGCCCCGTCGGTGATCGGGTTGAGGAACTTGTTGCTGTGCCAGCTGGTAGCCAGCGGGCCGGTCTCGGCCTCGCCGTCGCCCACCATCACCAGGGTGATCAGGTCCGCGTTATCGTAGACCGTCCCATACGCGTGCGAGAGGCTATAGCCGAGTTCGCCGCCCTCATGGATGCTGCCGGGCGTTTCCGGGGTGGCGTGGCTGCCGATGCCGCCTGGAAATGAGAACTGCTTGAAGAAGCTCTGCATGCCTGCAACGTCTTCGCTTTTTTGCGGGTAGATTTCGGAATACGTGCCTTCCAGGTATGCCTGCGACAGGACCGCCGGCGCGCCGTGTCCGGGGCCGCTGATATAGATCGCGTTCAGATCGTACTTGTTGATCAGTCGATTGAAATGAATGTAGGTGAAGCATTGACCGGCGTCCGAGCCCCAGTGACCCAGCAGGCGCTGCTTCGTGTGGTCCAGGCTCAAAGGCTCCCGCAGGAGCGGATTGGCTTTCAGGTACAGCATCCCCAGGCAAAGATAGAGGCTGGCCCGCCAGTATGCGTCGATTTTGTGCAGTTCGCCGGGACTGAGTGGTTCCCCTGGGATAGTCGCGCGGGCCGGGCCGTACGCGGACAGGGATGGGTCCATGCGAATTGCTTGTAGAGTACCACTTGGAGCGCTCATGCGTATTGCTCCTCTTCTCAGGTACGTCTCACCTGGCGAGGCAAGCATCGGGCTGGCCGGTCTACGACGGCGCGGATTAGGACAGCTCGCTCCAGATGAATTGGCGCGATGCTCACCTATGCAGAGGTGCCTGTCTTTGATTCAGATCAACGGAGCAGTTCCATCCGCCGGCGCAGAACGTGCATCGATGCGCGCGAGCAAAGCGACTATAGAGCGCGGCATTAGGCGGTATTGAGTCCCCTGCACAACCGGCGCCGCATCGGCATCCAGAATGTCCTCAGGCGACTCGCGCGCCGTGTCGATCCAGCGTTGCCAGCCGGAAATCGCTGTTGCCGGCGGATCGGGCAGATCGAAGTCGAGAGCTTCCCAATACGCGTTGTTCATTATGTGCAGCCAGAGCGGAATGCGATGGTAGCCAGGGCGAATAGTGCAGGCAAGGCTGTGCGAGTCGTCGGACCAGTCCGGGCAACCGAGCCGAATACCATGCCATTCGATCGCGGCGCGGCGCAACACCTCGTTGAGGCTTAATTCGAAGGTCTCTTCGCCAGGTATATCTAGCGCTCTGAGGCGATGGGCGATCAAGGTTCGCACGAACCGATGAAGATCCGAGTGCCGGCTGAGCAAGCTCCAGTCCAGCCAGCCGACTTCGTTATCCTGGCAATAGGCGTTGTTGTTTCCCCGCTGGGTACGGCGCATTTCATCACCCATCAGC
>CAZVYC010000110.1:0-15983 GCA_964631425.1 uncultured Rhodospirillales bacterium | reverse complement strand
ATGACAGGTATCCGCGGTAACGACCGTTTCGACTCGGCTCGGCACGTGTGAACGAAGCCCGGGCTCCGAGCCTGCGCTCAAGCTGCCCGGACCGGCTCGGTTCGACATATATCGAGCAATAGACGCCTTAAGGCGTCGCCGGCGGGGCAGCTCGCCTCGGCACTTCGTCGCTGACCAGCGGAACGCCGCGATGGGGTCGATGGAGAGATGCCAGGATATGCTGCGCCTGGGGATTCCCAAGGTCAGCGGCTTCGCGCAAGACGATCGCCGCCGAGGCGCAGTCCGGTGTCGACAAATCTTTCATCAGTAGTTCCGCCAGGGCCATCAGCGCCGGAATGTGGCCGCGGGTGCCCGCTCGACGCAGCCAAGTCTCCGCCCTGGTAATATTCTGCCCGTCCCCCCGGGCCGCCCGATAAAACTGGCCGAGCCGAAACATGGCCTCAGTCAGACCGGCTTCGGCCGCTTCGGTCAGGAGTTTGGCGGCTCGTGCCGGCTCTGGGGAAAGCCCATCACCATCGAGCAGCAGTACGCCGAGACAAAGCTTTGCCGCGGGGCTTCCCTGGGCCACCGCCTTTTCGAACCACAGCGCTGCTTTCGCCTTATCGGCCGAGCAAAGCTGGCCGGCGGCATAAAAAGCGCCCAGCGTGAATTGGCCGGAAGGACAGCCGCCCTTCGCAGCGGCCAGCAACCACTCTTCGGCCTTGGCCGGATTCGACGCAACGCCCAGGCCATTTGCGTATTGGTAGCCAAGGCGGGCCTGTGCTTCAGCTGCTCCCGCCTCGGCCGCCATGCTGTTCCAATGAAACGCCCTGCCATAGTCCGGTGGCACCGACAGTCCTTGAGGGCGAAAGCGATTTGATCCGAATGACGCATCCGACGCTACCGACGACGGGCCGTGGCGGATGACCCGGCCGGACAGGTAGATGTCTCCGAGCCTGACCATCGCGCTCAGCCCCCCTCGGTCGGCCGCGCACTCGTACCACTTTACGGCAGCAACAAAATTCTGGATTACCCCGAGGCCGCGCTCATAGCATTCGCCCAGGTGGAAATAGGCCTCCGGATCTCCCATCTCCGCCAGCGTTCGCAAGCTGGCAACACGGGCAGGATTGTCGCCGCGCTCAAAATTGCGTGCCAACTGCTTGCGTGTCGAGATCTCGGTGGCGGGCTTGAAGCGCTTGATGAGCCGATGGATTGTCATGCGAAAACCAAGGCTCATGGCTCTCGCATCGCCTCGGCCCCCGTTCGCAAGGCTCCCTCGACCAGATAGGAGAGGATGGTTCTGCGGCCAACGAGGACGTCGCCTTGGACGGTCATGCCGGGAATCAAACGGAACTTCGCGGGCAGGTCGCGCAATGGCGCCGCATCGATGCTGACGCGCGCCTTGAAGAACGGAGCACGAGCCTGCTGGTCGTCACCCTGTGTAAACGACCCTTCGCTGATCGACGTGAGCGTACCTTTAGCCGTCCCATGACGCATGAAGGGATAGGCGTCCAGCTTGACCTGCACGGTATCGCCCTCCCGAATGAAACCAATATCCTTACCGTCGATATCGACCTCTGCCTCGATCGGGCCATTGATGGGAACCAACGTGAAAAGCGGCTTCCCGTTCGCGTTGTTGGCGTCCACGACCGATCCGACCGACGCGTTCCCGACCTCGAGCACGATAGCATCTTCCGGTGCCACAAGACTGATCATGTCGCTGACCTTGTTGGCCTTCGCCAAGGTCCCTTCGGTCTCGTGCAGATCGTCGCGGGCGGCGACGAGTTGGGAACCGATGTCGCTCTGCCATTTTCCGACCGCGACCGCGCGCTGCGCACGGAGCGCGTCCAGATCATTCTGTCCGCTATCGAGTGCGCTGCGGCTTTCCGATACCAAGCGCTCAGTCTCGGTGCGTGCGTCGGAGGCACTCAAGACCTTGAGTTTGCTGCTGTTGCCCCGGCTGGCCAGCGTCGTCTCCATATTCTGAACTTTCGCAGCGTAGTCGAGACGCTGGCCATAGAAAGCAATGTCCTGCTGAGCTTTCGCGACGCTGGCCTCGGCGGCGTGAATGCGGGCATCGAAATCGGCCATTGTCTGCTGGTATTGGGCCTGACGTTGACGCCAGATCGAGAGTTGCAGTTGCTCGGCATCACTCGGACCGCCGGCATAATCCGTTCCGGCAAGCTCGGCTTTAAGCCGATCGACCAGCGCGCTGGCGCTCTTCAAATGCTGCTGCTGCTGGGTCACGTCGGCCTGTGCAAATGTCGGGTCGAGCTCTGCCAGAACTTGGCCGGCCTTCACCACATCGCCGCTATGTACCGCGATGCGACGCACGATCGCCCGGTCGAGAGGCTGCACATAGAGCGTGCCGCGCGTTGGGACGAGCCGCCCGGTCGATGTGACGACACGATCGATCTTCACAACCGACATCAGCAGCAGCGAGACAATGAACAGGCCGCTGAGCAGATGCAGCACCGCATGCTCATTCCTTAGCTGCGTCGAGACAAAGGCAGCGTGCGTTTCCGACTCGAAGGCGCTGATTCGCGCAGTGAGCAGATCCGTGGGCCTACGACGCACGAGCGATGGAATAGAAAGCATGTAATCCACCCAATTGAGTCTGACGGTTCTGCGTATTCCACATGTGACCGTAGATATCGCAGCGATGAAGCAGTTCCTGATGTCTTCCGATGTCGCAAACCCGGCCCTTTTCCATCACCAGTATGGCATCGGCCGGCACGAGCATCGCCAGGCGATGCGAGACGCAGATGATCGTCCGCGACTGGGCGATACGCAGCAGATTGGCGCTGATGATCGCCTCGCTATCGGCGTCCAGCGCGCTGGTTGCCTCATCGAGGATCAAGACCGGCGGATCCAGGACCAGCGCGCGGGCGATGGCGAGGCGCTGACGCTGGCCGCCCGACAGGTTCGTGCCACCCTCATGGAGAAGTGTGTCGTAGCCGCGGGGAAGGCGCTCGATGAACTCCTCCGCCCCGGCGAGTTGCGCCGCGCGGACGATTTCGTCAAAGCCCGCGTTCGGTCGCGCGATGCCGATATTTTCGCGGATCGTGCCACTGAACAAGAAGCTTTCCTGGGCGACGATGCCGATATTGGTGCGCAGATGGTGCAGGTCCATTTCCCGCAAATCCATCCCGTCGACCTTGATGATCCCTTCGTAATTGGGATTTAACCCCTGGAGAAGCCGCGTAATGGTGCTTTTCCCCGAACCGGAACGCCCCATGATGCCGTAGATCGTGCCCGGTCGGATTTCGAACGACACGTCATTGAGCGCTAGCGGCGTGCCCTCCTGGTAGCGAAAACTTACATTCTGGAAAGAAATGTTCCCCCGCACCGGAAGGCGCAGGCCTGAGCCGGCCCGGCTGTCCTCGGACGGATGGTTGAGGATCGATGCGGCTTCGGAGATGGCTCCGCGGATTTCGCCGACGTCCTGCAGCAGCTTGGCCAATTGGACCAGGGGAGCAGCGACACGCCCGGCCAACATGGCGAACGCCATCAGGGTCCCCGGCATGATCATATCGGGACGCGACAGGGAAATCACCGCGCCAGTCATGAAGGAGCCGGCGTAGATCAAGCGCTCGAATGGCAAGCTCAGCGTCGGCGGATAATTGGCCATCCTGCCATAGTCGTGCCGCGCGATGATCGAGCGAGCAACCTGGACATTCCAGTCCTGCCGGCGGCGCCCTTCGATTGCCAACGATTTGATCGTACGCAACCCATAGACCGTTTCGGTGAGAAATGTGCCTTTAGCCTGTTCGGTCGAGATCACCTTGGCATAACGGCGGCTCATCGGCTTCAGGAACAGGTAGATGATCAGGAAGACCGCGCCGGATAAGGCGAGGACCAAGATCGACAACCGCCATTCCAGGATGAAAAGAGCGGGAACGAGCACGACCAGCGTCGCCAGATCCAGCAGCGTGCCGAGCAGTTGCCCGGTGAGAAATTGCCGAACTTGCCAGACCTTGCCGAGCTTGCTCATCGTCAGCCCGGTCGGATTGCGCTCGATATACTCCATCGGCAGTGCAAGCAATTTGCGCATCAGATATAGATTCAGGCGGCCATCGATGCGGGTAGCCGTGGTTTCCATGAAGAGGCGCCGGAGGTACCCGAGCTGCATCTCCGCAAAAATCAGCAGACCAAGCCCGCCGGCCAGAACCCACAGGGTGGACACCGAATGGTTCACCATCACCTTGTCGATGACGATCATGATCAGGAAGGGCGGAATCGTAGCGAACGCGGTGCTGACCGTGGCGGCGATCGCAATGTCACGAAACAGCCGCCGTTCGCGCAGTACCTGATTCACCAGCCATTGCAAACCGAATGGCTGATCCTCATCGTCGACCTCGTAGCTGCGCTTGATCAGGATGATTTCGCCGGTCCACAGCGCTTCCAAATCACCCTGGTCCAAGAGAACCTCGGCTTCCCGTCCGCCGTCGGGATTTTCGAGGAAAACGACCTGACCCGTCTGGGGGCTGGTGCGCACAGCCGTCAGGATCGCGGCGCTTCCGTCCTTCAGCCGGATCATGGCCGGCAGCACGTCGCAGAAGCGGGCAAGATCGGCCCACTCGACCTGCATGGAACGCGCCACCAGCCCGATGTCGCGGGCAATGGCGATCAAGGTCGCGGTCGGAATATCAGCCGAACCGTTCAAGGAAGATGCGCATAATGCATCCGTCGCCAGGTCCATTCCGTGGCTTTTGGCAATTTTTGCCAAAGCCTCGAGGGCCGAAACCCCAGAGCCGTCATTTCGCATGTTCTTGCCTAATGATAAGTTCAGATCGGACCGTGTGCAGCCGGTCCGCGGAGGGGGCGAGAAGGCGCGGGCGTTACGCCTGCCTCCTCGCCCGGAGCCGCTTGAAGAGAACGGCGTCCAGTCAGGCCTTAAGCGGTAAACATGTTGCCCAGCGTACCGTACCAGTGCGCCGTCGTCGGATGCGGCCCCATGGTGCTTTGGTCAATCTGCGTAAATCCGACCGAGTACGCACCGGTACCGCTCCCCAGGTTGTAGTTGCCGGTCGACGGGCTGACGAAGTCCGCGTTTCCATATTGCGGATTGGTCTGCGCAAATCCGTTGGTCTGGAAGTTGCTGTTGACCTGGTCCGAGTAGAAGTTGCCGCTGATGGTTGGCGTGCCGCCGGAGATATTGCTGTAGGCGCTGGGCGACGACGACGTCGACGCGATGATGTTCTGTTGGACAACGTCATTGGTCATCGGAAGCGCGGCGCTGACCGACGTCGCGCTGGTCGATTGAAACAGAACCGCTGATTGGCCGTTTGCCCCCAGATCGAAGGTATTGTTCTGGACGGTCACATTGCTGCCGCCGTGAATTTGCACCGCATTGCTGCTGGAGCTTGTCCCCGTGACGATGTTGTTGGTGACCTGGACGCCGTCCGTATAGTCATCCAGATAGATGCCCTCAATATGCGTCCCCGGGGCTGTTCCGCCGACGTAATTGTTGCTGATGACGGACTGGGTGTTGGCTTGGCTGCGCCCGAGCTCATAGATCGCGCCGCTGTCATTGGTTGCGGAACTGTCGTTGGCGTTCATGACGACGTTGTTCGTGATGGTGTTGCCCACGTTGATGGTGTTGTTATCCCAGTTCTCGATCCCGATCCCCATCCCGGCGGTATTCTCGACGAGATTATGGCTGATGGTGTTGTTGTTGGCGCCATGGAGGAAGAATCCGCCCCCCTTGGTGTTGAGCGCACCTGTGCCGTTGATGACGTTGCTGTCGAACACATTGCCATTGCTTTGATTTTTGGCTTCAATGGCGCTGGTCGTGGAATTGTCCAGCTCATTTCCCGAAACGGTGTTGTTGCTGGAGCCGGCGAGCAGCAGACCCTCGCCGTTATTCGCAAAATGATTGTCGACGATCGTGTTGCTGCTGGCGCCATTCAGGTAGACCGCTGAATTCAAATTGGCGCTGCCGGTGTTCTGGAAGGTCAATCCTTCGAGCGTCACGTTGCTTGCGCCATTCAACTGGATGAGCGGCTGCGACGCTCCGCCTCCGTCCAGCACGGCCTGTGAACCTGGTGCGGACTCGATGGTTATGCCAGAGTCCGCGGAGCCGAGAGTAACCGTCGACTTGATATTGTACGTACCCCCTTCGACATAAATCGTCTTGATGCTGCTGCCTTCCGTGGCGGTAACGGCCTGCTGCAACGACGAGAACGGGTGGGCGGAACTTCCATCGCCGCTACTGCTGCCCGTAGTCGACACATAGAAGCCGGGCGTTGTGGTCGTGGATCCGGTGGAGGAGCCGGTGGTTGTGGACCCAGTCGAGGAGCCGGTGGTTGTCGTGGATCCAGTCGAGGAGCCGAACATTGAGGCCGGCAGCTTGAAATCCGCGGTTCCGTTCCAGTACATGTTGCCGTCAGACGCGAAAGTGCCCGCCGTCGGTGCGTTATAGGTTTCGTAGCTGCTGGTCGCCGAAACGGTCTGCCCATTGACGCTGATGGAGTTCAGAAAAAGGTTTCGATCCTGACCGTTGATCACAGCATCGTTGTCGTAGACAACCTGAATGTCGTGGGCCGTGTTTGGCGCGAGCGTGGTGTTGAAGGAATAGTTCGAGGCCGTGCTTCCGATGTAGGTTGAACCAATCTGCTGACCGTCGACAATGACGTCCACATGAGCGCCCACGCCGTTCGCGAGTGACGAAGAAGCATTAATCGTGATCTTGTCCGTCGGCGTGGTTGAGGTCGAAGTGCCGCCCGAGCTCGCGGTGCCGCCGGAGGTTGAAGTGCCCCCCGAGCTCGAAGTGCCGCCGGAGGTTGAAGTGCCGCCCGAGCTCGAACTGCTGCCGGTGCTCGAAGTGCCGCTGGTTGATGGGAAGAAGGATGCCGGCAGTTTGAAATGCGCGGTTCCGTTCCAATACATGTTGCCGTCAGACGCGAAAGTGCCCTGTGTCGGCGCGTTATACGTTTCGTAGCTGCTGGTTGCCGAAACCGCCTGTCCGTTGATGCTGATGGAGTCGAGGAACAGATTGCGGTCTTGTCCATTGATGATTGTGTCGTTGTTATAGACGACCTCGATGTCGTGCGCGGTGTTTGGCGTGAGCGTGGTGTCGAAGGAGTAGGTCGAGGTCGTCGAGCCGATATAGGTACTCCCGACCTTTTGCCCGTCGACGAGGATGTTCACATGAGCACCCACTCCGTTCGCAAGCGTCGAAGAGGCTTTGATGGTGATTACGTCAGTCATGATGGATGGTCCTTTGGATTTTGAGCAATATACTTGCGTTGTCGGGAGAACGGCTCATGTACCTCCCGAAACAAGACACTCAGAGAACGACAACGATCGCTATGGAATCGTGATGTCAGGTCGCCTAGATCAGGCAGTTTCTACGTAACATTGCGTGCATCCCTTGGGCATTTGTGAGAGGACAACACGGTAGCCGTCGCTTATATCCTCAGCCTGCCTCGCCGAGGTGCCTACCTATTTGGGGTTACTCCCTAGGCCCCCTTTAAGGCCATTCCGGACGAAAGGCAAGCCCATAAATGTGATAATTTTGGATCACCCACATGGCAGAATCAGTCAATTTTGCCGAATTTACGGCGCTTTGAGACAAACTGGATCATTGTGGCGAGGCCGCGTATAACATAACGGGCAACGTCTACATTTTTAGGTTTTACTGATACTTGCGACGATTCGCCATGAATGATGTACTGACTCATTTCTTCGGCGGCTTGCATAGATCTCATTGTAGCTTGTACTTAAAGATGTCTGAGTAATACGAGATCGATATTAAGTATTTTTATAGCGCAATAGCGCACCCAGCGATGGGAGTAACTGGACAGTTATTTCCAAAAGTGGATCTATAATTTATATTCTGTTTGAGTCGTTCATACGACACATAGAGTCTCCTATGAGTTGTATAAGTACGAGCCCTTATTTATACTTGCACTTGTTAATAGCTTCTGCGGGCTTTTATTTACTCTTGCAGGGCAGCGCCACCTTCCCTGTCGGCTTTTAGCTGTTTTCAGGGCATTCCGACGCCCGCACCGGCGGGACGACGGCCGAATTCTTCTGGGACCGCAGGGTCAGATGGCATCACTATGCGGTCTACTCGGCATTCTTTATCGCGCCGCTATGCCCGGGTTGGGTGTGATCAGAGTGCGCGCTCCGCCGCAGACGAGGCGCTCATGTCGAAGCTTAAGGAAAGCTTTGTCCGCCAGACCATTGACCTGTGGCGTTCGGCGCCGGGATGGGGATAGCAGACAAGGCGATCGGTTCTCATTCCGGACCACCAGGCAAGACGGGCTGCATCATGCCCGCCGTGGCAATTCAGCCGACATGACAGACAAAATTCGCAGTCAGGCGACATATTGGAAATAGCACGCCTGGATGGTGGAGAGAAAGAGGTAGTCCAAGAAGTATCTTGCCTATACCCCCGCCTGCTACTTAGGCTTGTAACCACGGCAATATGCAAACTACTCCCAAAGAGAGTTCACGTATTTGCAACAAACGCACGGCACCGAGGTTGGACTTTGGCAGCGTCACCTAGTTGCAGATACTGAAGAGGTTGCAACCTACTGGGGTTTTCTTTCGCAGCCTGAGAGGAATAAAGCCAACCGCTTCTACCATCTCCGGGATGTAAAGCGCTATATCATCGGTCGCGGATGGATGCGGCAAGTGCTTGCGGCGATTCTCGGCGAAGATCCGGCATGGCTCACATTCACTGAGAACTCCTTCGGCAAGCCGCAACTGACGGGCGCGGGCGACCTCCATTTCAATCTCACTCATTCTCACGGGTACGCGGTTTTGGTCACCGCGATCGGTTTTGAGGTGGGCGTGGACATTGAGTTCCTGCGCTCGAGCCCGGACGGCGTTGCAGAGCATTTTTTTTCTGAAAATGAATGCGCGACCTTGGCGGGTTTGCCGGCGGCTGATCGCGACGAGGGCTTCTTTGCCTGCTGGACCAGAAAGGAAGCGTTCGTGAAGGCGCTTGGAGCAGGCCTGAGTTTCCCGCTCGCCGATTTCTCCGTGAGTCTTGCGCCCGGGAAGCCAGCCGCCGTGGAGCATATCCGTGGCGATGCTTCCGAAGTGGAGCGGTGGCAGATGGAGACCATCCGCCCCACACCTGATTTTATCGGAGCGGTGGCGGCACGCAGGCGTGGTTGGCAGCTGAAGCCGGGTATCATTGGCCGGCTCGGCGCCGGCCATCAACGGATTCCGCCGCCACGCAGCTGACGCGCCATGTCCGCGCGCCTCTCCAGCAGTTCTCTATTGAGAGGCCGCGAGTACCTCTCAAGGGCGAGTGGCCAAGTCCTGCCCAACCGATAAGCTGAAGCGCCGGTAAGCTGGACCGGCCGGAGGATGGCTTGCGAATAGGATTATCTGTAT
Source organism: uncultured Rhodospirillales bacterium (assembly GCA_964631425.1). Classification (GTDB taxonomy): domain Bacteria; phylum Pseudomonadota; class Alphaproteobacteria; order BOG-932; family Roseiterribacteraceae; genus BOG-932. The sequence goes on along the minus strand of CAZVYC010000110.1, from coordinate 6,650 downwards.
CAAGCGGCGTGTTTGCCTTCGCGATTGCGCTTTGCCTCGCGCTGATGGCGTCGATGGGTCATGCGGCGGAAGCGCCCTCGCCCCAACCGCGCCAGACGGATATGAGCCTGACTGGAGAGCGGTTGAAGGATTTCCTGGAGCGCCAACCTGCAGCCCCCGAAGTTCAGCACGAACTGCAGATATTATACCCCAAACTGAAGGCCGGTCTGAGATCCGGAAACGGCTGGCTACTTTATGTCGAGACATTCCTCGATGAAAATAACAAAATCCATTCAGGTCGGTCAGCGCCGATTTTAATTCTTGCACAGGGGCGCACGCCGAATGAGGCAGCAGTGAGTTACTATTTAAGTAATACCTTGGAAGTAGCGCCCGCGTCGGGGCTGCTATTCGACGACAAGCAATCCTATCTTGTTTGGGCTATCAAGGCAGCAGATGAACTCGTATTTTCAAGGATCCCCTACCCGTTCAGCCGCATTACGCTCGACACCGGCAGCCAAGCGGCCGGGCTGGAATTGAGCGGAGACAAGACAGAAACAGCACTCGGCCAAACCCCTTTCATCGCAGCGCACGAAACTGAGATCCTTGCGGCGCTCTGGCAGGCGCAAGCCGAAGCCGCGCGGCTGCAGAAGATGCTCGTTCGCGTCGATGAAGATGCCCATCGGCTGGCGACGGCCAGGCAGGCTCTCCAAGATGAGGAACGGCATGTCGACAGGCTGACGGCCGCGCGTGAGCAGCGCAGGCAGGAGCTTTCGGCGCAATTGGCGCGTGATCGACAGCGTGTGCAAGCCGCGGCCGCGCAAATCCAGGCACGGCAGCAATTGCACCCTGTCAGCCAAGTGCCGCAGAATGCTCCGTGACCTTCAACGGCGTGCGCCAGGCTCCGGGAGCGCCCGCGACCGATATCGCTCGATGAGGACACACTTGGCGCACCGGGATGCTCGGCCGGTTATGCCGATGCCCTTAATTATCTCCAAACCTCCACCGATGCACGGCCGAAAACCTGGACGTATCATGAGGGAAAGGTCGAGGAGTAACAGACTTGTCACTATTCCTGGCGTCCCTATTGCTATTGACCGGCTTGGCCGAGGACTCTTCGTTAAACTCGCTCTCCACTTCTTCCAAAATTACTGGACTATTTTTATTACCACTCATTATTTTAACTCCGCACCTCAGGAACAAAGGTTATCGAATCTTTTGCTTCATTAATGGAGTGGTACCATCGACAAGGAAAGACATTCAACGCCGAATGAGGATTACTATCGACGGGTTGGGTGGCCGCCGGTCTTTCTTGTCGCCTGAACGAGTGCGCCTGCGGCATCAAATGCCGAATGGTGGATAGCGCTTCGGGTCTGGCCGCATGCCAAGGGCCAAATAGGGTAGTCTCTTTGGTCATTTTTAAGACTTACCAGGCACAAAGGGTAATCTGGAATTATTATTTCGATATCTTTCCAAAATTGGTATTTTCCATAGTCTACTAAATAGAATCTATATTCTCATTGAGGCAACCATGTCACGAGGCAATCTAACTCTTTTTGCTCCGAACCAGCCCCTCGTGGAAATGGAGAGCGGCCAGCCGATCGGATCGGCGACAGCCCCAGGTCAGGTTGATCTTCGGGAAGTAGGGCGAACCCTTCTCCGTCGGCGATGGCTCATTGCGGCAACCATTTTGTTTTTGGTGGGGACGAGCTTCGCCGTCGTGTCCTCCTTGACCCCCCGCTATACCGCCGAAGCGGTATTGATGGTTGGCGACCAGCAGCCGCGCGTATTGGATTTGCAGGCCGCCGTCACCGGCGGTGAGACGGAGTTGACGGAAAGCGAGATCCAGATCCTGAAGTCTCGACGCCTCGCACGAATGGTTATTGAAAAGCTCGATCTGATCGATGACCCGTTGCTGAGCGACAAGCCGCGCCCGCGGGGCTGGCTGGCTACCGCCGTTCAATCCGCGGAAGGCTTTTTTGCGACTGTCGCGAACCAACTCCTGCCGCCGGCCAAGCCGGCCCTTGATGCCGATGACGCAGCCGATTTGAAGATGTCCGGGGCCGTGGACCGCCTGCTCAAGCATCTCGAGGTCACTGCCAAAGGTCGGTCACGGGTTATCACCATCGACTTTGACGCGGAAAATCCCAAGACTGCCGCCGCGGTCGCCAACACGCTTGCCGATTCATATATCCAAGACGAGCTCGATAAGAAATTCCAAGCTACGGTTAAAGCAAATCAGTGGCTTACAGCCCGCGTTGAGGAGCTGCGCAGTCAGGTTGTCGGGACCGACCGGCTTGTTCAGCAGCGCAAGAGCGATGCGGGCATTACTGAGGGGAAGCAGGTTGACCTTATAAACGAGCAGATCTCGAGCGTGAGCGAGCAATTGGTTCTGGCGGCGGCGGACCGCGCACAAGCCGATGCGAAGGTACAAGAGGCCCAACGAGCCGCTAAATCCGGAGAGGCCATCGGCGATGTTGCCGCTTCGCCGGTGGTGCAGAAAATTCGGACAGACCAGGCCGAGCTTCAACAGAAGATTGCACAGGCGGCGCAGTTCATGGGCAATAAGAATCCCGTGATGATCCAGCTCCGTGCGCAGCTGGCAGCGAATAATGCCGTCCTGGCCAACGAGACTGCAAAAGTGGTTTCAGCCTTGGCCAACAACGCCTCGATCGCCCATGCGCGGGAACAGGCGCTCACCACGGCCCTGGCAAATCTCAAGGCCGAAGCCAGCAAGAGCGACGCGGCGGATGTCGATATCGTGGCCCAACAACGTGACGCACTGGCAAATCACAACCTTTACGACCGCCTTTTGTCGCGGGCGAAGGAAACCGGAATCGAGGCGGGATTGCAGCAACCGGACGCCCACGTGATCTCGCACGCGGATGTTCCTCAGCACTCCAGCTACCCCAATAAGCCGATGGTGCTGCTGCTATCGTTTATTGGCGCCACACTGGTCGCTTCCCTGCTTGTCATTGGCTCGGAAAACATCGACCAGGGCTTTAGAGACATGCACCAGGTGGAGCAGACTCTGGGTGTCTCGGCGTTCGGATTCGTCCCGCTGCTCCGAGCGAACGAACACCCCGAGACGCACATCATCTCCAAGCCTTTCTCGGCATATTCCGAAGCTATTCGCGGCGTATATACCAGCCTGATCCTCTCCGACGTGGATAATCCGCCCAAGGTCGTACTGGTGACCTCGTCGCTGCCGGGGGAAGGAAAGTCCTCCGTATCGATCGCCCTGGCTCGGCTCGTAGCCCGGTCGGGCAGAAAAGTCGTCGTGATCGACGGCGATCTGCGCAAACCGCGTGTCCACGAGGCATTTGGCGTGCCGTTCAGGCCGGGATTAGTTGATTACCTCGCCGGCAGCGAAGCGATCGATAATGTCCTTTTGAAGGACGAGCAATCGGAGGCGTATGTACTTCCGCCGGGCATTTACGCACCTAACCCGACGGATGTGTTCAGTTCCGATAACATGCGCAAGCTTCTTCGTCACTTATCGTCCATGTTCGATCTGATTATTTTGGATTCGGCTCCGCTCTTGGCAGTATCCGATACCCGGAACCTCTGCAGGCTTGCGGATAAAGTACTATTTATTGTGCGCTGGCAGCACACGCGAAGCGCAGCGGCCGCTCAGGCCGTGCGCCAGATATTGAGTGCTGGAGGTCAAATGGCGGGAGTATTACTCACAATGACAGACATGAAGAAACTGCCAAGCTACAGCGGTGCCGCGTATTACCAGAAATCACTGGTCAAATATTTTCCCAAAGCCTGAGCGCGAACCGGATGGAATTGCGCTCGGATCACCAACCAAGGAGGAGTTGATTATGTACAAAACCTTATTGCCTTATGCCGGCGTGCTGATCGCGAGCATCCTGGCGACCGGCTGCGCGCCCCGGGGGAGCGACATGGCGGTCCTCGATACCCCAACATCCCTGGACAGTTCATACAGACTGGGACCCGGCGATAAACTAGAGATCGTCATCTACGGCACGGGCGACGCGACGAACCATGTCGGGGGCCCCGGAGACGGTCTCGGTCAATATGTCGTTTCTGAAACCGGGACTGTCGACGCGCCCCTCATCGGGGCCGTTACGGCATCGGGATTGACGGTCGATCAGCTCAAACGCCAGATCACCGAGAAATTGGCTCAGGGCTACATCAAGGACCCCAAGGTCGGACTGAACGTGCTAGCCTATCGGCCGTTTTACATCGTGGGAGAAGTCAACCATCCTGGCTCATATCCCTGTACCGCGAAGTCGCGCGTCATATCCGCGGTCGCGACCGCAGGGGGTTACACGTACCGAGCGGCCGAAGATTTTGCCATTATCGAGCGCAGACAGGGTGATAAGATCGTGACGGGACGTGTTGGACCGGACGCGCAGGTCTTGCCGGATGACGTGATCCGGATCTCCGAACGCTATTATTAAACTCTGTACCCAGCTTTCTTGGGAGGATACTCGGTATTGGCAACCGTCATATTCCGCTAGCTGCCGTTCGATGTTATGCTTCCGTCATGAGCCGAGCAAGCAGACACTGCCAGCGCCGGACAGTTTGGTATTGCAGCTGCTGAGGCTCTCCCCCAGCGGAAACGTGACGAGAGAAAGCCTGCCGGGCTCAAGGGAAGCAGCCGGCGACCGAATCGGCTTAACTGATGCCGTGGGGAACAGCCCCGCAAAGGCGGTGGGAAGGAACCAAGTGGTCTCAGCCTCGCTGATTGGGTCCCATGGCGCGAAGCCGCGGGCAAACCGGACCATCGAGCCCAACCAAAACACGGTTCGCGCGCGAGGTCGTTGCATGATCGATCGGGTTCGGCAAGTCAGCTTTCTTTGTCGCCCATGACGGCCGGCTGCACGTTACGCAAACCCCTTACCGCACATGTTCCCGATAGGGTCCGGACAATCTCCATTTGACGTAGATTCATCCTTTTGGGATCATATTCGGGAGGACATTAAATGGGTTTCCAAAAAGAACTGTACCGTCATAGGATCATAACCTAACTGTCAGGCAGGCTTCCGGGGATTGCGGGATCTCTTCCGCTGCTCCTTGTCCAACGATAACCCGCGGGAGAGCGGAATGCGGAATACGAGTGCCGTCCAGCACCTTGCGATCATGTTATCGTCCGTCGCCCTGCTGGGATTCGCCCGCCCGGGCTTTGCCCAGGCGATCATTCCTGAACCCGTCCCCGATCTGACCCAACCGGTGGTGCCCGCGGAGAAGATGAGCGTCGGCGACCGTCCCCAACCCGAATATGACCCGGTTGGTTTTCGCTACGACTCCTTTCTTATCAAACCGACGATCTCGATCGGCGAAACGCTCGACAGCAATATTCTGGGCTCCTCGTCCTTTGAGCGATCCGACTTCTACACATTGGTGAAACCGACCATCAGTATCGCCTCCGACTGGACGGATGATGCCGTGGCCCTTTACGCCGAAGACGATACCGAGCGCTACGCGCGGTACAGCTCCGAAAATGTCGATAATTTCGTGGTTGAAGCAGATGGCCGGTTGGATATCGATCGTGGCGAGATGCTGAAATTGCGGACAAGCTACGATGTTCAGCACCTGCCTCGTTACTCGCCGGAAACCCAAGCCGCCGTGAGCTTCGCGGGCGGCGGCACATATGCGCGCTTCCCGACGGAGTACACCCTGAGCACTGCGCAACTCTCCTACATATATTCGCCGCAGCGGCTGGGCTTCGAAATCGATGCGACAATAAACAAATATGAATTTTCAAATGAACCGACATTTAATGGTGGTTTAGCGATCCAGGGGGATGAAAACCGTACGGAATTCATACTGACGCCGCGCGTTAGTTATGAGCTGACCCCAGGCTATCAGGTGTTTATCGAGGGTTCGGGTAACCGACGCCAGTACGACTCAGAATTCGATGCCACGCCTGCACATGTGAAAAGAAGCTCGGATGGCTACTCCGTTGCACTAGGCACCCAACTAAACCTCGGAGATCTCATTACGGGGCAGGTTTATCTGGGATACCAAGATCAACAATATGACGACCCGCGACTGACTGCGAATTCAGGACTTTATATGGGCGCTTCGGTATTATGGAATATCACGCAGTTAACCTCTCTTAAATTTACTGCATCCCGTAGTATCGAGGAAACGATATTAGTCGGCAGTTCCGGTTTCTGGGATACCGTGCTGAGCATCAAGGCAGAGCACGAGCTTTTGCGGAACCTGCTTCTTACCGCCGGCATGGGCATAGAGCTCAACGATTATCAGGGGATCAACCTGAGCGAGACGACCTACTTGGGAACTGTCGGCGCACGATGGCGCTTTACGCAGATTTTCAGCGCCGGCGTGGCCGCGACGATTCAACATAGATCTTCAAATTTCTCACCAGACAGTTTCACGCGCGAGACCGTGGGCGTCGATTTCAAAGTTAGCTTCTAGTCTTGGACGAAAGTTGGCAGCACTGCATGTGTCGGTCCTCTAATATATCGTGTGACAGAAGCCGCCGCTGGCGATAATCCAGGGCTCACCGCGTTACGCCTGAGCGTCTGTAACCGGGTGCATTCCCCGCTTACCTATCATGCCGTGCTGCTCGGAGAGCTTTCAATCAATATAGTAATTGCTGGGGCCATCTGGCTTACTGCTTTCGGCGCCAACGCACATGATAGCACTCTGAGACTATCTGGAAACCGAGACAGTAC
>CAZVYC010000109.1:0-16125 GCA_964631425.1 uncultured Rhodospirillales bacterium | reverse complement strand
GCTTCGATCGCCTTCGGCACCAGTTGCCCGGGGCGCCGGAGCAGGAGCTTGAGCAGCGGTCCGGTCATGATCGTGGTCGCCACGGCCATGATCACCAGCATGGTGAACACGGACTGCGGCACGAAGCCGAGGTCGTAGCCGATATTGAGGACGATCAGCTCCATCAGCGCCCGCGTATTCATGAGCGTACCGAGGATTGCCGACTGATAGCGGCTGAAGCCCGACAGGCGGCCGGCGATATAGACCGGGATGATCTTGCCGGCGACCGCAGCCAGCACGATCAGCGCCAGCCAATGCATGTCGGTGGCAGAGGCGAGGCCCAGCACATTGGTTCTGAGGCCGGTGTAGGTGAAGAAGATCGGCAGGAAGAACACCAGCACGAATTGTCCGACCTGCCGGCGCCAGGCTTCGACAAAGGCTGGGTGCCGGTGGAACAGAAGGCCCCCGGCAAAGCCACCGAAGATCGCGAAGATGTCGAGCTCGAACGTGCAGATGCCGAGCGCAAAAATGAGGCAGATCACAGCGGCCATGACGTTGGCGGGCAGCTGCTGGTCCTGGATCGGGAAGCGCCTCAGCAGCCAGTCGATGAAAGGGCGCAGGCCGTACCAGAGGACAGCCAGGAGGAACCCGAGGCCCCCCAGCCGCAGCCCCATTTCCTGGATCGAGAAGTGCGCCGTGGCGTAGGCCGACACCCCGGCAAGCAGGATCCAGCCGATCACGTCATTGACCGCTGCGGCGGAAATCGCCACCACGCCGATCTCTGTGCGGTTGAGCGCGAACTCCCGCAGGATGCGTCCCAGGATCGGCACGGCGGTGATGGCGAGCGCTACCCCGAGGAACAGACTGTAGCTCACCGGGTCGATCCCAGGCGCCATCGTCGGGGCCGAAGCCCGGCCGATCAGCAATCCCAGCGCGAACGGAACGGTGATCGACAGCGCCGCGATGAGAAGCGCGCCGTTGCGGTTACGCCGGTTCCTGAGGTGACTGAACTCGAAATCGGTACCGATCTGGAACATCAGCAGAATGAGACCGATCTGGCTGATGACGGTGATCGCCGGCGAGGCCGCCTGGCCGAAGATCGCCAGCGACTGCCGCGGAAGGAAATGGCCGAAGAGCGATGGCCCGAGCATGAGCCCCGCCACGATCTCGCCGATCACACCGGGCTGCCCCAGCTTCCGGAAGACCGTGTTCATGATCCGCGCAGCCCCGATCATGATGATCAGCTGGAGCAGGACGGCGAAAAGCAGGTGCTCGGTCTGATGGACCGACGCCGTCATCGGCGGCTCCGCGGTGCGAAGCGGTGGAATTCCTGCGTCACGTGGCGGGCGGGGTCATCACCCGGATGTGCTCGGGCACGTTGTACTGGTAACATTCCTGCTCGACGCGCTCGGCGATGCGCCAGCCGTTGGGGGTGCGGACATGCTTGTCGAGGTACCAGAGCCCGAGGAACATCATCTGAGTGGTACCGTCTGGCATCGGCACGCCCATCGGGTTGAAGCAGACGATCTTGCTGGTAGCGGTGTCGCCGTCAATCTTGATCGAGACGTTGCCGATCATGTGGTAATAGTTCGAAAAGTTCTTGAGCGACTTCTTCAGCCACTCGCGCACCTCAGGATATTTGCCGTCGATGCCGCCCATCGCGCGATAGTCGATATAGGCGTCCGGCGTGAACACGTTGTCCATCCGGTCGATGTCCAACGTGTCGAGTGCCTCGGCATAGTCGACCATCAGCTGCTGGATTTCGAGCTTGTCAGAGATTTCCTGGAGGCTCAGCATATCGTTTCTTCCCTGTGGATGCGCCCGCGGGCCTGCGCGCTGTCGATTTGCGTAATTTCTGGGCTGATTTGCAACGAACTTCTCTTGTTTTCGCGAGAATGATTGATAGTATCGCCGCACACAAGGAATAGCGGCTTCGCGCGTCCAAGCCAAGGACCATGGGGCCAGACCTGAAAGGGGAACGCAATGACTGTATCGTCGCTCGGCTATGCCGTCATCGAAGCCAAGGATCCGGCCGCCTGGCGCAGCTTTGGCGCCAACGTGCTGGGGCTGATGCCGGTGGACGCGCCGGACGGAGGTGTGCGCTTCCGGATGGACGACCGGCCGTTCCGGATCGCGGTCGTGCCGGGAACCGAGGACCGTTTCATAGCCGCAGGCTGGGAGCTGCCGAGTACGGCGGCGTTCGACACCCTTGTGAAGGCGCTCACCGCCGCCGGTGTCGCGGTCGAGCACGGGACGGCCGCGGACGCCGCCGACCGCAAAGTCCGCGCGCTGGTGCGCTGCCAGGATCCGTCGGGCAACCGGCTGGAAATCTATCACGGCCGTGTGCTGGATTATGCGCCATTCGTCTCGCCGGTCGGCGTCTCAGGATTCGTCACCGGCAATATGGGGCTGGGCCACGTCGTGCTGCCGGCGCCGAAGGTCGAGCAGACGCGCATGTTCTACAAGACGGTGCTCGGCTTTGGCGCCACCGACGAGATGAGGGTGCCGACCGGCGTGCCGGACCATCCGGGGCTGGCGCTCTATTTCCTTCATTGCGACAACCCACGCCACCACAGCGTGGCCTTGTTCGAGGCCGACATCCCCGGCGGGCTGGTCCATTTGATGCTGGAGGTGAAGAGCTTCGACGATCTGGGCCGCGGCATCGATCGCTGCAAGCAGCACGGCGCGCCGCTGTCGATCAGCCTGGGCCGGCACAGCAACGACCGGATGGTGTCGGTCTATATCAAGACGCCGTCGGGCTTCGACGTGGAATATGGCTGGGACGGCTGGCAGGTCGACTGGAGCGATTACGTTCCGACCAAGAGCGAGATCTTCAGCCTGTGGGGCCACCCGGAGATGAAGGGCGGGTAAGCTCTTGCAAGGTAAGGTGCAGGTGATATCTTTATAGGCAGAACTTTTCTTCCTAGGAAGACACATGTCCCTGAACATCAAAGATCCCACCACGGACAGAGTTGTACGGGAATTGGCGTCGCTTACAGGCGAAGGCGTTACCATCGCGGTTCGCAAGTCCGTGGAAGAGCGCCTCCAACGTCTTCGAAGCCGAAAAGCGGGTCGGGATTTGGCGGCCGAACTTCTCGAGATTGGCGCGCATTGCGCAGCCCTGCCGGAACTCGACAACAGGAGCGCTGAGGAGATTCTGGGCTATGATGAGAATGGGCTTCCCAGTTGACGGTGGTGGACAGCTCCGCGGTCATCGCCATCCTATTGCGCGAACCGGAGGCGGCCCAGTTCGCCGCGGCGATCGCCGGCGGAGCCCCTAATCTGTTGTCCGCCGCGAGCCTGCTTGAGGTCTCGATCGTCATTGAAAGCCGGAGAGGCGTTCAAGGCGCGCGCGATCTGGACCTGTTCATCTACCGCGCCGGCATCGAGATCGTGCCGGTGGATGCCGAGCAGGCTGAGATCGCGCGCATCGGGTGGCGAAAATATGGAAAGGGCCGCCATCCGGCCGCACTGAATTATGGGGATTGCTTTTCCTACGCCTTGGCAAAAGTGACAGGGGAGCCGCTTTTGTTCAAAGGCAACGATTTCAATTGCACGGATATCCCGTGCTGGGCCGAGAATGCGACGTAAGAGGGAAGGACATCATGCTCAATCTCGAAGGCAAGACGGCTTTGGTCACCGGTGGCGGAGCTGGCATGGGGCGGGCTATCGCGGAGGCGTTCGGCCAGCATGGCGTCAAGGTCGCGGTGGCCGAGATCAAGCCGGAGCGCGCGGAGGCGGTGAAGGCGGCGCTGGACGCGGCGCATGTCGACAACATGGTCGAGGTCGCGGATGTGCGCGACAGGGATCAGGTCGCCGCGCTCGCCAAGAAAATCGAGGCGCGGTATGGCGGGCTCGACATCCTGGTCAACAATGTCGGCGACTTCATGGGCATCGTCGGCACGTTCGCGGATTCCACTGAGGAGCAGTGGGACACGCTCTACCAGATCAACCTGAAGCATATCTTCATCGTGACACATGCGATGCTGCCGCTGCTGCGCAAGTCGGGCAAGGGCGCCAGCATCATCAACGTGTCGTCGATCGAGGCCTTCCGCGGCATTCCGGGCGGCGTGGTCTATGGCGCCTTCAAGGCCGGGATCACCGGCTTCACCCAGAGCCTGGCGGTCGAACTGGGGCCGGAAGGCATCCGGGTCAACACGATTGCACCGGAGACGACCAACACCGAGCAGGTCCAGGTCACGAACTGGACCAATCCCAAATACATGGACCACACCGAGCGCTGGATTCCGCTGGGGCGGTTCGGCGTGCCGAAGGACGCCGCGGGCTGCGCAGTTTTCCTGGCCAGCGACTTGTCGGCCTGGGTCACGGGCACCACCGTTCATATGGACGGTGGCGCGCTGGCGGCGGCCGGCTGGTATCGGACCCCGGCCGGACAGTGGACGAACATGCCGGTGATCGCCGATAAAGGGCTGATCTTCTGATTGCCAGGCTTGGGCCTGGCGAACGGCTCCAGCAGCGACTCCGAGGCGGCGATGAGCATCGAGACCCTTTCCGGCGCGGTGCGCGATCTGATGGTGCAACCGCTGCCTCAGCTGATGGAGCGCGCTCAGGCGCTGCGCGACCAAGGCCATGGACGGCTGCATTCCTATTCGCCGAAGGTGTTCATCCCGCTGACCCATCTGTGCCGGGATGTGTGCCATTACTGCACCTTCGCCCAGCCGCCCAGGCGCGGCGAGGCGGCCTTCATGACCTTGGACGAGGTGATGGCGGTGGCGCGCGCGGGCGCGGCAGCCGGGTGCACGGAGGCGCTGTTCACGCTGGGCGACAAGCCGGAGCTGCGCTATGGCGCGGCGCGTGATGCGCTGGCGGCACTGGGGCATGAGACTACGCTCTCCTATCTGGAGGAAGCTTGCCGGGCGGTGATCGCGGAGACGGGGCTGTTGCCGCACGTCAATGCCGGCGTGATGGGCGCGGACGAGATCGCCCGCCTGCGCCGGGTCTCGGTCAGCCAGGGGCTGATGCTGGAATCGGCGTCCGAGCGGCTGTCGCAGAAGGGCGGACCGCATTACGGCTCGCCCGACAAGGCGCCGGCCCGGCGGCTGGAAACGATCCGGCTGGCCGGCGCGGTGGGCGTGCCCTTCACCTCCGGCATCCTGATCGGCATCGGCGAGACGCGCGAGGAACGGGTGGACTCGCTGCTGGCGCTCCGTGACCTCCATCGCGAGTACGGGCATATCCAGGAAATCATCATCCAGAATTTCCGGGCCAAACCCGGAACGCGCATGGCTGGCGCACCCGAGCCTGACCTGGACGAGCTGCTGTGGACGATCGCGGTGGCGCGCATCCTGTTCGGGCCGGAGATGAACATCCAGGCGCCACCCAACCTGACGCCCGGCGCGTATGGACGGCTGATCGATGCCGGCATCAACGACTGGGGCGGCATCTCCCCGGTGACGCTCGACCACGTCAACCCCGAGGCGCCATGGCCGCATCTGGAGGCGCTGCGGCGGGAAACGGCGGCAGCAGGAAAGGTCTTGGTCGCGCGCCTGCCCGTCTATCCGGCGTATGTGCGGGATAACGCAAGCTGGCAGGACCCGGCGATGGTTTCGCATCTGCTGCGCTCGACGGATTCCGAAGGCTGGGCTCGTGGGGATGCGTGGGCGCCGGGGCTGACGGTGACGCCGGAGCTGCGCCCCTCACCCGGCATGGGGGGAGAGGGAGTATCGCCAGTCGTGCGAGAATTGGTGGCAAAGGCCACCGATGGCCTCTCACTCGATGAATCCGATCTCATCACGCTCTTCGCCACGCGCGATGCCGATTTCAACTTCGTCTGCGAAGCCGCCGATGCCCTTCGCAAAAATGTCAACGGCGATGTCGTGACCTACGCGGTCAACCGCAACATCAACTATACCAATATCTGCGGCTATAAATGCCGCTTCTGCGCCTTCTCGAAGGGCAAGACGCATGAGGCGCTGCGCGGCACGCCCTATGATCTCGACCTCGACGAGGTGGCGCGGCGCGCCGCCGAAGGGTGGGATCGCGGGGCGACCGAGGTCTGCATGCAGGGCGGCATCCACCCGGATTACACCGGCGAGACCTATGTCGAGCTCTGCCGGACGGTGAAGCGAGCGGTGCCGGGCATGCATATCCATGCGTTCTCACCTCTGGAAGTGCAGCAGGGCGCGGCGACCTTGGGGCTGCCGCTCAGGGATTTCCTTGAGAGGCTCAAGGAGGCCGGGCTCGGCACCCTGCCGGGAACGGCGGCGGAAATCCTGGATGACGACGTCCGCGCGGTGCTGTGCCCGGACAAGCTCAACACGCAGGAATGGCTCGAAATCGTCGAGACGGCCCACCAGGTCGGCTTCCGCACCACGGCCACGATCATGTTCGGCCATGTCGAGCAGCCGATGCATTGGGCGCGCCATCTGCTGCGCATCCGGGCGCTGCAGGAGCGGACGGGCGGTTTCACCGAGTTCGTCCCCCTGCCTTTCGTGCACATGGAAGCGCCGATGTACCTCAAGGGCATGGCGCGCAAAGGGCCGACCCTCCGCGAGGCGGTGCTGATGCACGCGGTGGCGCGGCTGGCGCTGAACCCGGTGCTGACCAATATCCAGGTCTCGTGGGTGAAGCTCGGGCGCGAGGGCGTGCGCCTTTGCCTGAATGCTGGCGCCAACGACATGGGCGGCACCTTGATGAATGAGAGCATCTCGCGGGCCGCCGGCACCGAGCATGGCCAGGAGCTGCCGCCGCCGGAGATGGAGGCACTGATCCGCTCGCTCGGCCGCGTACCCCGGCAGCGCACGACGGTCTATGGCGACGTGCCGGAGGAACGGCATGCGGCCGGGTGGGACCCACGGCCGCTTGACCCGATCATCCTGACCCCGCCCAAGCCGATCCGGCGACGGATCGCAGTCACCGCCTGATCGCCAGCATCTATCGGTTGCGCTTTTCACCGAATCTGTGAGACTTCGGCGACAGGAAAATGCGCACGCTCTATCATCTTTGGCTTTCCCCGTTCTCGCGGGCGATCCGGCTGATCCTCGCGGAAAAAGGCTTGCCGTTCGAGCTGACGATCGAGAAGACCTGGGAGCGGCGCAGCGCCTTCCTGGCGATGAATCCTGCCTGCGAAGTGCCGGTGCTGATCGAGCCGGACGGCACCGTGCTGGCCGGCTCCTATGTCATTTCCGAATATCTGGACGAAGTCTACCCCGAGCGTTCGCTGTTCGGTGGCGATTCGGCATCGCGCGCCGAGGCCAGGCGACTGGCGCATTGGTTCGACGTGAAGTTCAACGCCGAAGTCACAATGAACCTGGTCGGCGAGAAAGTGATGAAGCGCCTGTCCGGCCAGGGTTATCCCGAGGCCCCGGCGATCCGGATCGGGCTGTCGGAAATCCATAACCACTTGGCCTACATCTCTTATCTGGCCGAGCGCCGGCGCTGGCTGGCGGGCGATCACCTGTCCGCCGCCGATATCGCGGCGGCGGCGCACGTGTCGGCCGTCGACTATATCGGCGATGTGCCGTGGGACGACCATCCGGGGGCCAAGGACTGGTTCGCGCGGATCAAGTCGCGGCCGAGCTTCCGCCCCTTGCTGGCCGACCGCGTGCCGGGCATCCAGCCGCCGGCGCATTACGCCGATCTCGATTTCTGAGGCTCGCGCCCCGAACTTGCCTCAATCTCCGGTTAGGATTTCACAACCCAACGGGAGAAGTCGCACGATGCGCAGCAGCTTCCTGATCGCCGCCGCCCTTGTCCTTACAGCGCCGCTCGCCGAGGCGCAAACACCGCCACCGATCATCGCCTATCCGCCGCAGAACGATACCGTGACCTTGAACCTGTCGCTGGAAGACTGGGTGCAGACGCAGACGGCCCGGACCGAAATCTCCGTCGACGCCTCGCTGCCGGGAAGCGACGCGGGCAAGGTTCGGGCCGACATGCTTTCCGCGGTCAAGACGCTGGCCCAGGGCGCCGAGTGGCGCTTCACCGGGTTCGATCGCAACCAGGATGCAAGCGGGCTGGAGCATTGGCATGCCGTGCTGGAAGCGAGGCTGCCGGAAGCGCAGCTGGGCGGCTTATCTGACCGGGCGAAGCAGGCCTCGAAACCCGGGCTGCAGCTCAAGGTGCAGAATGTCGATTTCACGCCGACGCTGGCCGAGGTCGAGGCGACCAATGCCAAGCTGCGCGTCGAAATGTACAAGAAGGTCAACGAGGCGCTGGCGCAGCTCAATCAGGCCGAACCCGACCGCAAATACCGTATACAGCGCGTTAATTTTAATGTCCCCACGCCCGCCATGGTGACGGCGCGCGCTCGGGGGATGGCGGTCGCTGCGGCGCCGATGTCATCCGCCGAGGCGGATAACGCGATCGATCTTTCGGAAAAGGCCCATCTGACCGCCAACGTCACGTTCGCGGCGGTCGCCCCACGCGAGTAACGGAACATGCCGCGCCTGTTCGTCTTCGGCCTTGGCTATTCGGCGCTGGCGCTGACGCGGCCTCTGCTGGCGGAAGGCTGGAGCGTCGCCGGGACGCAGCGCACGGTCGAAAGCGCGTCGGCGCTGCGTTCGGAAGGGATCGAGCCGGTGTTCTTCGACAGCCCCGTGTCGCTCGATCCCGACGTGCTGAAGGGAACGACCCACCTGCTGTGTTCCATTCCACCCGAGGATCAGGACCCGGCGCTGCGCCGCCACGCGGCTGACATCGCGGCGCTCAAGGAGCTGAAATGGGTGGGCTATCTCTCAACCACCTCGGTCTATGGCGTCGACGACGGGCGCGTGGTCGACGAGGATTTTCCCTGCGCGCCATCGAGCCTGCGCGGACAACGCCGCCTGGCGGCGGAGCAGGCTTGGCAGGCGCTGCCCTTGCCGGCCCACATCTTCCGCCTGTCCGGGATCTATGGCCCGGGCCGATCGGTGTTCGACACGATCCGGGCCGGGCGGGCACAGCGCATCCAGAAGCCGGGCCACATGTTCAACCGCATCCACGTCGCGGACGTCGCGCAGACCCTGCTGGCCTCATTCCTGCGGCCCGCACCCGGACGGGTCTATAACCTTGCCGACGATCTTCCGGCGCCATCGGCGGACCTGGTCACCTATGGCTGCTCGCTGATGGGTGTCGAACCGCCGCCGGAAATCCCGTTCGACGAGGCCGAGCTGTCGCCGATGGCGCAGGAGTTCTGGGCCGACAACAAGCGGATCGACAACGGCCGTATCAAGCGGGAGCTCGGCGTCTCCCTGCTCTATCCCACCTATCGCGAGGGGCTGGACGCGATCTGGGCAGCCGAGCGCTGAGCGCCTTACGGAGAGGCCTGCGTGATGCTGGCGGGATCAATGCCACCTTGGCCCAATCGCGCTCACCATTCGCCCGTGTTGGGCATCGACTTCCAGGGCTCGGCGGGCGGCAGGGCGGCGCCCTTCTGAAGCAGCTCGATCGAGATGTTGTCGGGCGAGCGGACGAAGGCCATGCGGCCGTCGCGCGGTGGGCGGTTGATGGTGACGCCCTTGTCCATCAGGCTCTGGCAAGCCGCGTAGATGTTGTCGACCTCGTACGCCAGGTGGCCGAAATTGCGGCCCTCCCCCAGGGTCTCGGGATCCCAATTGTGGGTAAGCTCGACCTGCGCCTCTTCCTGGCCGGGCGGCGCCAGGAAGTAGAGCGTGTAACGGCCCTGCGGCACCTCGTGCCGGCGCACCTCCTTGAGGCCGAGCTTGTTGCAGTAGAAATCGAGCGAGGCTTCGGGGTCGGTGACCCGGATCATCGTGTGAAGATATTTCATGATTTCGATCCGCTCTGGAGGACGGTTGGGAGGGAGGAAACGTGCAGCAAGGGCGACGGCGCGTATTCTTCGGGAATGGCGCAAATCCGGTGACGGACGAAGAAATGGCCGAGCCGCCTGCCCGCCGTCAGAGATGTGAGCGGCGCGGCGAGAAGGCAAGGCACGATGGTCGGGAGCGCCCAAACCGTCGCACCGGCCGCGAACTCGGCCAATAGGCCGGCGATCGTGAGGCCGAACAGCAGCTGCGGCCAAAGCCCGCGCAGCGCCTCGGCGAACGGCACCGACCGCTTGTCACGGTTCTGCGCCTCCCAAAGCACGCGCCGGCCGAAGATGAGCCCGAAGACGAACAGCGCCTGCGCGACCATCATGACCGGCCCGAGGAACAGCGAGAACAGCATGTCGAAAAAGCCGCCGGCGAGGAGCCGCACCGCCCCGCCGTAGCGGCCCGCCTCGCCCCTCAGCAGCACGTCGATCATGCCGAGAAAGCGCGGCGCGAAGCCCAGGCCCAGCATGATGAAATAAAGCCCGAAGGCGAGCGCGGTCGGAAAATCCGACCGCAGCGGGCCGCCGCCGATCAAGGCCAGGCCGGCGACCAGCATCAGGAAGCCGGTTGGCGCACCCAGATACATCATGATGGCGTTCACGAGCTGAAACCGCCCCATCGGCTTCAGTCCCGGCATACCGAGCAACTGCAGATATTGCAGGTTACCCTGGCACCAGCGGAGGTCGCGCTTGATGAAATCCGGCAGGCTGGGCGGGTTTTCCTCCCAGCTTTCGAATTCATCGGCGATGACGCGGACATCGTAGCCGGCGCCGCGCATCAGCGCTGCCTCGACCTGGTCGTGGCTCATCACCTGGCCGCCAAGCGGGCCCCTGCCCTTCAGCACTGGCAGAGCGCAATGGGCGACCAGCGGCTTCACCCGGATGATGGCGTTGTGCCCCCAGTAAGGGCCGGCCGGGCCCTGCCACCAGGCGCTGCCCACCGTCTGGGTGCGCATCGAATGGCGCATGCCGAACTGGAAGATGCGGGTGAAGGCGCTGTCCGATGGCTTGCCGACCACCAGCGTCTGAAGGATGCCCAAGGTCGGATTGGCCTGCATCGCCCGCACCAGGCGAAGCATCGAGGCCGCCGACATGACGCTGTCGGCGTCGAGCGCGATCATGTGATCGTAGCGATCCTGGCAGCGCCCGGCGAATTCCAGCAGGTTACCGGCCTTGAAGCCGGTATTGATGACACGCCGGCGGTAATGCAGCAGGCCATCCCGCGGGTACCGGCTTTTGAGGGCGGCGAAGGTCGCCTCTTCGGCGGCGGCGATCTCGGACCGCGCGCTGTCGCTCAGCACGTGGAATTCGAAGCTCTCGGCCCAGGGCGTGGCGAGGATGGAGTCGATCATCGCTGCGAGGCGGGCGAACACGGCATCGACATCCTCGTGCCGTACGGCCAGGCAAATCGCCGTGCGCGTGGTGATCGGGCTGTCGGGTGGCGTGCGACGGAGCGCTGGGTTGGTGAAGGCGACCGGGTCGCGGACCAGCCGCAGGATCACGAACCCGACAGCCGAATTCCAGAACCCGATCAGGGTCCAGGGCAGCCCCAGGAGGAAGAGCGCCAGGAACAGGATCGACGGTGCGGACCAGCCGCGCGCCTCGATCAGGCGGAGCATGATGAGGCCCAGGGCGACGAGGCTCAAGGCGTTGAGAGCGAAGAACAGCCACCGGCGGGCGCCGATTGACGGATCGTCGGCTTGGTCGCGCGGCTGTTCGATCGGCAGGGTCGCGTCGGTCATCGCGAGTGTGTTACAGGCGGGATCGCACGGGAGCTACAGATATTTCCATGGCGGAACAAGCGCGAAACGAGGAGCTGGCGCAGGCGTTGTGGATCACGGCGCCAGGCCGGGTGGAGCTTCGGCTGACGCGGCTTGGTCCGCTGGCGGATGACGCCGTCACGGTCCGAGCCGTGGTGAGCGGGATCAGCCGGGGTACGGAGTCGCTGGTCTTTCACGGCAACGTGCCAGAGAGTGAGTGGGCGCGGATGCGGGCGCCGTTCCAGGAGGGCGAATTCCCCTTCCCGGTCAAGTACGGCTACGCCATGGTCGGCCGGATCGAGGACGGCCCGCGCGCCGGCGAGCGGGTTTTTTCGCTCCACCCCCATCAGGACCGGTTCCGCATTCCTGGCGCGGCGGCGTTCCCGATTCCGGACGGCGTGAGCGACGAACGGGCCGTGCTGGCGCCGCAAATGGAGACGGCATTGAACGCCAGCTGGGACGCAGCGCCGCGCGCGGGCGACCGGATCGCAGTGGTGGGCGGAGGCGTGATCGGCTGCCTCACGGCCTATCTCTGCGCGCGAATGCCTGGGACGGAGGTGACCCTGATCGACCGGAACCCGGACCGCCGTGCGGTGGCTGAGCAGCTGGGACTCCGCTTCGCGCGGCCGGAAGACAAGCTGGCTGACGGATGCGACCTCGTCTTCCACGCCTCTTCGACCTCGGAAGGTCTTAACCTCGCCTTGTCGCTGGCGGGGTTCGAAGCGACGGTTGTGGAAATGAGCTGGTACGGCGCGGGCATGGTCGGCGCCACTCTCGGCGGGGTATTCCACAGTCAGCGGCTGAGGCTGGTATCATCGCAGGTCGGTACCGTATCCGAAGCACGGCGGCCACGCTGGAAGCACGCGCGGCGGCTTGCGCTTGCATTATCGCTGTGCGCCGATCCTGCTCTTGATGTGCTGGTGCGGGAGGAAACGCTCTTTTCGGACGTGCCTGCGAAGCTGAGCACGATCCTCGGCCGGCCCGGCGCGCTGTGTCATCTTATCAGCTACCGAACGCCGAGCATTGAATCGATGATGTAGTTGCATTATAGTTACATTATGCAATTACGGGACTTAGTCGATGCCGCGAAGCAGCCAACACCCCAAGGAAACCAGCTTCAACCTGCGAATCGACCCGGCTTTGAAAGCTGCCTTCACGGCCGCGACAGAAGCCGAGGATAAGCCCGCCGCCCAAGTCGTACGTGATTTCATGCGGGCTTATGTGAAGCAACGCGAGCGCCGCACTTTCGAAGCGGAGGCCAGGCGGCAGTCGCTTGCCATCGCCGAGCGGGCGCGTAATCCGAACAGCGACGAATATGCCGTCATGCGCGAGATCGAGGCGGAGCTTGACCAGGACGACTTCGTCGACGAGTGGAAGGCGTGAAGCGCGGTGACCTCGTGACGATCGCTGTCAGCGGTGACTACGGTAAGCTTCGGCCAGCCCTTGTGGTGCAGGCCGACCCGTTCGTCGCTCTGCCCTCGGTGACGGTGCTACGGCTGACCAGTGACATCGGCCAGGAAGATCTGATCCGGCTGACCGTTCAACCGACCCCGGAGAACGGCCTACGAGCGGTTTCGCAAATCATGATCGACAAGGCGGTCTCGGTCCCCGTTGAGAGAATCGGTAAGGTGTTCGGCTGTCTGGACGACCCGACGATGCGGGCAGTAAGCCGAGCGATTGTCGCGTTTTTAGGGTTGGAAGCGGCGGCGCCATGGTCCGCGGGTAGTTAGTCGTCTCTGCCCCCAATTGCTCGCTATTGAAAGGAACGCTATGTATGCCGTCGAGGTCCGCGATCACATCATGATCGCGCATAGCCTAAAGGGCGAGGTATTCGGCCCGGCGCAGAGGCTGCACGGGGCCACCTATGTTGTCGATGTCGCGTTCTTCCGCGAGACGCTCGATCCCGACAATATCGTGGTCGATATCGGGCGGGCGACAGATGCGCTGAAGCGGACGCTGGAGCGGCTGAATTACGCCAACCTCGACGACCACCCGGACCTCAGAGGCAAGCTCACCACCACCGAATTCCTGGCGCGGCATATCTTCGACCGGATTGCGGATGCGATCCGTGGCGGCGAACTGGGGCCCCACGCCGGCGGCATCGACCGGGTGCGGGTGACACTGAACGAATCGCACGTCGCGCGGGCCTGGTACGAGGGCGCGGTTGGGTAACGGAGCTCCTGGACAATCGTTTGAAGCGCCTCCCCACTTGAGGGGGAGGTCGGCGGCGCTTTGGCCGCCGGGTGGGGGGTCTGGCGACATTTTCTCGGTGATGCCGAGCAGGCGGCACAATCACCCCCCACCCGGCAACGCTGTGCGTTGCCGACCTCCCCCTCAAGGGGGGAGGCGCTATTAGGGATTGGCTGTCGTGCCGCGGCCGACCGCGTTGGATCGCCGGCTCTGGTTCGTCGTTCCGGGGGACATCGAATCCCGGACAGGCGGATACGTCTACGACAAGCGTCTGATCGAAGAGCTGCGGGCGCTGGGATGGAGCGTGACGCACGTCGCCTGGGCGTCGTCGTTCCCCTTCCCGACAGAGGACGATGTGCGCGCCGCCGCGGCCAGTCTAGCCGCACTGCCGGACAATGCGCTCGCGATGATCGACGGGCTGGCCTTCGGTGTGCTCGACGATGTCGCCAGGGCGGAAGCCAGGCGGCTGCGGCTGGTCGCCATGATCCACCATCCACTGGCGCTCGAATCCGGCTTGGCGGCGGGGTTCAGCAATAAGCTGCGGCACTCCGAGCAGCGTGCGCTCGCGGCGGCGCGGGCAGCCATCGTGACCAGCGATACGACGGCCGCGACGCTGGTCAAGGAGTTCGGGGTTCCAGCCGGAAATGTTACCGTCGCCAAGCCGGGCGTCGATCGCCCTTCGGATGACCGCGCCATGCGGCCGATCGACGGGCCGATCCGATTGCTGTCCGTGGGCACGGTGACGCCGCGCAAAGGGCATCAGGTCCTGGTCAGGGCGCTTGGGCAGCTGGCCGACCTCAGCTGGACCTGCGGGATCGTCGGCAGCCTCGATCGTGCGCCGAAAACGGTGGCGGAGGTCAGGGCCTTGATCGATCGCCATCGACTTGGCGGGCGGATCGCGCTGGTCGGCGAAGTCCGCGATCCGGCGCCTTTCTACCGCGAGGCCGACATCTTCGTCCTGCCCAGCCGCTATGAAGGGTACGGCATGGTGTTCGCGGAAGCGATCGCCCACGGGCTGCCGATCGTCTCGACCGATGCCGGCGCCATACCCGAGGTGGTGCCGCGCGCGGCGCGTATTCTGGTGCCGGTCGACGACGCGGATGCCCTGGCGGTGGCGCTCCGACGCCTGATCACCGAGCCTGCCCTGCGTCTTCGCCTCGCGGACGGCGCCTTGCGGGCCGCGGATGCCCTGCCGCGCTGGACGGACACGGCGGCGAAGGTCGCTTCAGCGCTGGACCGTATCGATGCTTAGCGCAGCCGCGGCCGTTGGGCGCCGCTCCAACCGACAGTCGAACAGCACGTCTCTTCCCAAGGGGTGAACCGTGGTCGCGGGGCGGAGCGCGCCGTCCAGCCGATCGATCGGTGGCAGGGAGATGCCGGCGACACCCGATCCGATGACGAGCGGGGCGACGCAAAGATGCAACCGGTCGACCTGGCCGGCAGCAAGGAAAGCCGAGAGCGTGCGCGAGCCACCCTCGACCAGGATGCGCCGGTAACCGCGCGCCGCCAGCGCCGCGACGATATCGGCGGGATCGAGCCGCCCATCGCGCGCGGGGATGTCGATCGGCGTCACCGAGGGTGGCCGGGGCCGTGGCGCCGTCTGCACGACGAAGACGGGAACGCCGTCGTCCGCCAGCACCTTGGCATTGGGCGGCAGGCGGCCGTTGGGGTCGATTACCACGCGCGCCGGATCGGTATGCGGATAATGCGGCGCCGGCGTGTGCCGGACGGTCAGCCGCGGATCGTCGGCCAGGACCGTCCCGATGCCGATGACTACCGCGTCGACCAGGGCGCGCAGGCAATGAAGATGGCAGAGGGCCTCGGGGCCATTGATGTAATGCGATCGACCGGTCGGTGTGGCGATGCGGCCGTCGAGCGACTGACCGAGCTGACCGACGACGAAGGCCGACTCGTGCTGGCCGCCGGCGATCGCCGCATACAAGTCCCACCAGCCGGTCCCGCTGTCAGGCGGCCGTGCAACCGCGCGGCCTGCCGCCATCGCCAGCAGGCCGAGCCAGGAGGCCTCGTCGAGAGGACCCGGCCCATCGAAGGCGAGGATGTCGTCGGGCATGCGCGCCTGAATTTCCCGCTTAGCTCGCGAAGTCACCCAGCCTAGCTACAGGAAGGCTGCCAGCTTGGGAACGATTTTGGTTGTCTCGCTGCACTTTCGTCGGCCGTCGTGGCCGGCGGTCGCCGGCTTTCCGCTGGTCTCGCCAAAAGTCATCGCGGCCATTCACCGGGAGGCCTTGCTCCTCTGGCTCAAGGGCCCGAAGATAGCTGAAGGCCCGCCGCGTCCCAGCAATAGGAGCTTGGGCGGGGTTCGAGGAGGAGAGCCAGAGATGCCGCAATATCGTTCCCGCACGACCACGCACGGCCGCAACCAGGCCGGCGCGCGTGGCCTGTGGCGCGCCACCGGCATGAAGG
>CAZVYC010000108.1:10256-16174 GCA_964631425.1 uncultured Rhodospirillales bacterium | reverse complement strand
GCTGACCGATGCGGCACGCGACACCGTGGACCGAATTGCGAAGGCCCTCAACTCGAGCCAATTGTCCGGCTACAGGTTCCTGATCGAGGGCCATACAGACAGCACCGGCCACCCGAACAGCAATCTGGCACTTTCCCAGCGTCGAGCCGAGGCGGTCAAAGCCTATTTGGTCGCTAATGACGGCACTCAAGCCGATCGGCTGGAGACCGCGGGCAAGGGATCGTCTGAACCGCTCGACGCTGCGCATCCGACGAGCGGCGTCAATCGGCGTGTGCAAATCGTCAATCTAGGACAATAATTGCATGCGATTGCAGTGCCGACGGATTGACAAAGAGCCAAATTTTGCGGCAAATAAGCGGTGTTGGCCTGACGCTAACGAGATCGTGCGCCCGTGCGCTTCGGTAGCACTTTAGGGGTTCATGACAGTGCAGCGAAACTTCATATTAGTACCCGTCGTTGCGGTAGTCGTCATGACGGGGGCTGGTGTTTTTCTGTCTGCCCACGCGGGCGACGTGAAGCAAATGGGTTCGCAACCCAGTTACGACCAGTTGATCAAATCGCTGACACCCGATGCATCCGAGGTTGGCCCGGGCAACTCGCGGGGCCTGCGTGTCTTGAGCGGCAAGTCCCCGGTTGTGCCGGGGAACGGTTCCAGCCATTCGGCCGCTGGTCCTGCGGAGGACGCCAGAGCGCCGGCGATCGCACTCGACATCCGGTTCGCCACCGGGTCGGACCATTTGACCGATGACGCCCGCGATACTATCGGCCGAATCGGCGCGGCGCTGAAATCGAGCCAATTGTCGAATTTCCGTTTTCGCGTAGAGGGTCACACCGACAGCACCGGTAACCCGGCCGCCAACCTGACGCTTTCACAGAGGCGGGCTGAAGCGGTCAAAGCCTATTTGGTCTCAAATGAAGGTGTCGAGGCGAGCCGGCTGGAAACCGTCGGCAAGGGATCTTCCGAACCGCTTGACACAGAACACCCCGCCAGTGGCGTCAATCGCCGTGTCCAGATCGTCAATCTGGGGCAGTAAAGGAAAACGATTTGTCCGCAGATTGCGCCGATTAAGAATTCACCACAGAGGCACAGAGGACACGAAGGTAAGAAATTTGAAATGTTGCCTGCGGCGCCACGAATCCACGACGCCGCGCAGCGGAAATTCTTCCTCCGTGTCCTCTGTGCCTCTGTGGTGATCCGCATTTGATCTGCGGATAAATTCTTGGCGCCCCCGGGGCTGACCTTCAGTCAGCCCGAGGGCATGCTTTGCGGTTCAACTCTTATCAAGCCACCAATTTCACACATATGCGATTGGCCTGGTTGCTGGGGGATCAAAGACTGCATCCGACTGAGGAAAAGCGCTTCGGGCAGCTGAGTTTTTTTGTGGCAGCGGGCGTTCTCGCCGGCTTGGCCGCATTGGCTGCGATCTATTTCCTGGCGTTTCGGGTACCGCCTCCAGTCGCCACGGCAATGGCCGTTTCGGTGACCCAACCCGAAACACCTCATATCGATTATTTGAATTGCTGGTTCACGGTGCCGACCGGCCGAGCTGTACGTTGCGGACGGGTGGTCGCCGCCGAAATTCCTGGTCTAGCTAATGGCCGCTTCGTATCCCTGCCTTTCGTGGTTTTCCAAAGCGGGAAGGGCCGCGACGAAGCCCCCCTCGTCTTTCTGCATGGCGGCCCTGGTGAGCCGGCGGGCATCGATGCGGAGGGGGTTACCCGCTGGTGGACTTTGATCGACCAATCGGAATGGATGCGGCGTCAGGACCTTATCGTGTTCGATCAGCGCGGCGCCGGTCTGGCGGAGCCATCGCTCAAATGCCCGGAGATGCAAAGTGCCGGCTATGAGGTTTTCATCGGCAAGATGTCCAACGATGCTGCCGCTGGCCGATGGGCCGAGGCCGCAAAAGCCTGTCGCGACCGTCTGACAGAAGCGGGCATCCCGCTCGGAAGCTACAACACGGAGACCAGCACCGAAGATCTGGCGGTGCTGCTCAAGGGTCTGGGCTATAAGTCCTGGAATCTGTATGGCGTATCGTACGGCACGCGGCTTGCTCTCGCCTTTTTGCGGACTCACCCGGCAGGCATCCGCAGTGTAATCCTGGATTCGGTTTATCCGCCGAACGTCCATGCCTATGTCGAAGCCCCTGCCAACGCGGCACATGCTTTTACGGCGCTGTTCGAGGACTGCGCAAAGCGCCCATCCTGCCTGACTGCCAACCCGCATCTGGCTGCGGCATTCCGCGATCTTGCGACACGCACGGCGATGTCCCCGCTTCAGGCCCCGTCCGACGTCGCAGGCGACAGCCCACAAGCCGGCCCCGGACTGGTACCGCTCGATTCAGCCAAGCTGATCGAGGTTCTGTTCGGCGGCTTTTATAGCTGGCAGGACATCCGGCAACTGCCCGAAATCATCAACGCCGCAGCAGGGGGCGACACGAGACCGTTAGCTCCGCTGGTGGAGGAGGCGCTCGATACCTACCGATCGCGCGAGTTCAGCTATGGGCTGTTCTTATCGACCGAATGCCACGACGACTGGAGCTATGACAGCCCGGCGGCGATCGAGAACGCGGCGTCGAGCGCGGATGTTTTCGGTGCCTTCGCGCGTGCAAACCTCCCCGTTGTCGCCTGCCCGGTTTGGGCCGTCGGCAGCGTAACCCCACAGTTTCACGATCCGGTGCGGAGTGATGCACCGGTTTTGATCTTGACCGGCGATTACGATCCGATCACACCGCCCGCGTGGGCGATGGCGGCAGCGACGACGTTGCCGCGAAGCACCGTCATCCATTTTCCCGGCATCGGCCACGGAATTATAGCCTCTCATCGTTGTGCCGATGAGCTTGCGGCGCAATTCCTGATTGATCCGACAAAATCACCTTATCACGATTGCCTGATCGGAGTTTCGGCCGGTCCGTGGAACTCGTCTAGGGCTGCGATTCGAGAGAAGTTGAGAAGAGCAGACCATCAATAATCCTTTTACTGTGACTGTCCCCGCCACCGCCGGATTCACCTTCTCCCGCGGTGGATCGCTGCTCATTTTGCATCCCTCTCAGTCCAGGCACCCGCTCAAAATGGCTTAGATCACTGCGCGGATGGTTTTTCACAGATTAAAGTTCACGATCCGAAACCTGATCGCGCGATGATCAATTTGACTGCGCCCGCTTGCAGTCCGCCAACAGCCAATCGACATAACCGGTCCAGCCTTCATTTTTTGATAGCGCCCGCGTCTCGGTCAGTTTTGCAGAGAGATCCGCGAGAACGGGGCCGCGTAATTTTTCGCGACGCGCTTTAATATCGTCGCCCTTTGCACCCTGCAGATCCTTGACCGCGCTCATATAGGTTTCAAGCGCCTTGGTCACCCCGGTCTTCTTGTCGGGGATGATGCCACCGGCAACGGCGGCCCGCTTATTCTTATCCCATTCGCCAGCGTCCAGCCCCTTGGCCATTTCCGCCTTGAAACTGGACGAAACACCTTCGGCGTCCCCTTCCGGATCTTTCCGCGCTGTTGCCGCGGCGCTCTTGATGCCGTTGAGATAGGGTCCCATCACCCTGTGCTTGCCGTAATCCTTCAGCTCGCTGATCATGCCGACGATTTCCATCGTCCCCTTGAGTGCCTCCATATATTCTTCCGCGGTGGCCCGAATCTCTTTGGGTTTCTTGTCCTGCTTCGCCTTCTCATATTTCTCCTTGGCTGATTCCTGGTATTCCAGCTTTTCGGCCAGGCCCTTGAGCGCGGTGTCGGATTCGAGCAACGCGCCCGCCTCGATCGCGGCCCCATAGGTCTCTTTCCAGCCTTTCGCATCGAACGTGGCAGCGGGTTTGAACGTCTTGATCGGTTTGGTGGCGACCTTGGCTTTCGACTGCCTGACTGCCTCCTCCGCGACTTTCACGGCGGCGTCCTTCAACGCCTCGGCCGCGAAGCGGTTCACGCGCCCGAAGTCATTCGCCGCAAGCTTGATCCTTCCCGCCAATTCCTCGATCCGGGCATAGGCCGCGAGCTCTTTTTGAGGGTCGGCATCTTTGCCGATCGCGCCCAGGCTCTTGTCGAAGCTGGCCAGCGCTTCGCCGAGCCCGGCATCGCCGAGATCGGGATTGCAGTAGCCGTCCTTGACCGCCGCATCGTTGAGTGTCTTCCAAGCGGCAGCAAGAGGCTTTGAGAGATCGAGAGCAGGCGCCTTCCAGGCGGCCGCGCCATCGGCCCCGAGGCCGGACAGACGCTGGTCCAGCTCTCGCTCTCTTCCATTGATCATCAGCATGAAATTGTTGATGACCCCGGTCAATTTGGAAGACTTGCCCTTCTCCGCCGACTGATTCACCTCCGGAAGCTCAAGGCATTTCATCAATGCCGACTTCACATCATCCAGCGCCTGGAGCAGCGTCAGCACCTGTTTGCGCTGCTCCTGCCCTTTATCCTTAGCGTCCTTGAGCTTGTCCCACGCCGCGTCCTGCGCTTCCACTGTCGTCAGCGCGGTCCCGACCCCTTGATCGCCGGCGGGCAGGTTGGCCTTTTCGACGCCATCCTTCCAAAGCGCTTTCCATGGCCCCGCCTTGATCTCGGCCAGCGCCGGCGGGGTCCAGTTCGGGTCATGCAACCCGAGGGCCGTCATCTTGTCCCAGCAATCGGTCTCGGTCGTGTTCGTCAACGCGATCATACGCTGGACGAAGTCCACCATTCCCGCGTGCGGAACCGGAGTCCTCCCCATATAAGCTTCGGGCGAGTATGCGGCAAATGCTTGACGAACCTCCCGAAGCTGCGCCACCGCATCCGTCAAGACCTTCTTCGCCTCTGCTTTGTCCTGAGGCAGCTTGGCCAACTGACCCAGCGCCTTGGCTTTCGCCAGAACAGCGCCGATGCCAGTGGAATCGTTGATGAGCCCAGCCTCGATCGCGGCTTTCTTTGTAGCCTCCCATGTCTGTGCGTCGAGCTTCGCTTCGCCGGCATTCCAGGACGCGTCGTAAGGTTTGGTGACAAGCGACCGCGCCGCGTGCCCCGTCTGCTTGGCCGCATCCGCGATGGATGAAGCGGCGGCGGCGCCGGCCTGCCCCACCACGCCGAGCGCATATTTGACGATATTGCCCTCGACCTTCGTATCGTCGACCTGACCATCGGCCTTGAGAAGCTGTTCGCGAAGGATCTTGAGGCCCATCACCTTGTCGAGATCTTCCTCGACGATACCGCGATCGACGACGAATTTCTTCGCCAGCGGGTTATTGTCCTTGCACAGCAGGCAGATATACATCTTGGCGTAAAAGCCGGAATCCTCGAACACCTTCACCTGGGCGACCATGTTGCCCGCCTGCGCCTGCCTGATCGTTTCCTGTGCTTCCTTGGCGCTGCTCCAATCGATTGCGCGAAAGGCAATATTGGAACCGACCATGATGGCGTTGCCGATCACGCTGATCGCTGCCCCCACCGCGGCGCCGTGCGCGCCGCCCGCCGTCGTGGCGATCGCGCTGGCGGTCTCGCCGGCCTTCCCGACGACATCCATGCTGCCCTTGCCGATCTGGACCTTTTCGGCCGTCAGCGCGTTCGACAGGGCGCCCATCGTTGCTTCGTCGACCGAGCCCTGAGCGACGCCGGCGGCGGCCTGCTTTTCCAGACCGCCCGTTTTCGCGTGCTTGGCAACCGTCCCGCGGAGTTCGTTGAGCGCCATGAGGAGTTCGGCTCCGGACGTGGCGATCGACAGGCCAGGGATGACCTTCTTAAGCTCGTCCTTCACCGGCTTGCTGATTGCGGCGGCCAGACTCATCGCGTCGCCTGCTGCCGATGCGCCGGCGGTCAAGGTTTTGGCCGACTTCTCCAGCAATTCACCCAGTTTCTTTGCGCCGTCCTCCTTGATCTGCGAACCAACCTCAACTCCGCCCTTGAGGAATTCAACCGCTCCGGGAATTGCCTTTAGGCCGCTCAGAAGCCCGCT
>CAZVYC010000108.1:0-10246 GCA_964631425.1 uncultured Rhodospirillales bacterium | reverse complement strand
ACTCGTCGGCGGTCTTCTGAAGGCTTTCGGAGTCCTCCGCAAAAGACGTGGCGGTGAGCTCAAAGTTGCTTTTGACATATTCCGCGCCGTCCGAGCCCGCCACGTCCAGGAAGCCCTCTGCGGCCGCCTTCAGGCCGCCCGCGTTCTCCTTGCCAGCAGTCTGTACGTTTTCTTCACGCACCGCGCGCTGGGTCTTGCGCCATGCCTGCACGCTGTCTACCAGTTCCGGCGGCCACCACTGCTCGGCGATCCCGGCATTCTTCATGAAGTCCTTGAGATCGTCATAGGAGCCGCCGTTATAAAGAATGGCACGGCCCTTCTCGGCGATCTTCGCAGTCGCTTCTGCGGCGGCCTTCGCGTCGGTGTCGCTCATCGCTACGGTGATTCGCGCCGAATCGAAAAAGCTGTTGGCCTGATTGACTCCCCGCACCTGATATTTACCGATCGCGCCGGCAAGCTTCTCGCCGGAATCCTTCGCTTCCTTGACGGATTGCTCGCCCTTCGCCTCGGTAAGCCGCTTCTTGTCGGGAGTGGCGTCGGGATTGGTAAACGGCGCCAATGCCGATTTTATTTTTCCTTCACTTTGGGAAATCTGGATGAAACTGTCAGGAAGATTGTTATTGATCTCGTTTTGATCATGCAGAACCTTCAGATGCAGATCTGTTATCTCTTTATCCGGATTTTTCCCACCGTCTTTAACCAGCTTTGTAGTCTCATCAAATATAGCCTTGTAGTCAGTATTCAACGCCGGAATGGGATTGAGAGCCGCCTCGACCTTTTTCGCCTTCTCGGTTCGTTTTGCCGGGTCGGGAATCTTGAACAAATCCTCGACTGTCGTGATCGCGCCATTGTCGAGCGCCTCGCCGATCCCTGTGAGCACTGCCTGACGCCGGGTTGCCAACGTCTGCAGCTTTTGCTTGACAACAACGATCGGGTCTTCGTGGACCTCGGGGGCCTTGATTTCATCATCCTCCCCTTGCTGAAGCTCCTTGGCCTGAAGAGCGCCGTTTGCCTGCGGCCTCACGCCGTCCTGCCCGTTGGCCGGGGCGCCGTTCTTTGCGCCGAGACCCGTGGGCGGAATATTCGTGACCTTGCACATTGCCAGTGCCCACTTTTCCGTTTCCGGAGGGAGGGACTGTCCGGTCGTAGCAGCAGCGGATGGGAACATGATGGCTCCTGGACCAGGGTTAGCTTGCAAGCCGGCTGTCG
This sequence comes from uncultured Rhodospirillales bacterium, assembly GCA_964631425.1. GTDB lineage: Bacteria > Pseudomonadota > Alphaproteobacteria > BOG-932 > Roseiterribacteraceae > BOG-932. The sequence goes on along the minus strand of CAZVYC010000108.1, from coordinate 9,037 downwards.
AGTGAATCGAGCGCGTCGCCCAGCGTCTGGCGGAGATTGACGGAAACGTTGAACGGGTTCTCGTCAATCAGCTTTACGATATCGCTGCCGAGAAAGGCGCGGAACGACTGGACCGCCTTGGCGGCTTTCGCCTTCGCCGGCGCAGCGGCGCCTGATGAGTCAACCTCGGCCAATGCAACTCTGATGCCGACGCTGTTCCTGTCGGTCACGCCGTTCAGTCCCGCGTCGGCGATTTGCGCGAGCATCGGGTGCCCGTTCTGCTTCAGCGCCTTTTGAAGCAAGGCGATCCCGGCATCGGCCTTTTCCTTGGCGCCGATCCAGATCGCGGTCAAGTTTTCCCCGCTCGATGACGGCGCGGCTTTCGATCCGCCGCCTCCCACGTCGACCCCCAACGCAGCCAGCATCCATGCTCGTTTTGCCGCATCATCAGCCATGGCGCGAGATCCTGCTAAAGAGGAACCTAGCTCTCGTGTAAACGAAAAGAATAACCAACTCAATCAAAACGGTATGTGAAAAATTTTACATTTGTGAGACTCCGAAGAACCAGTGGGTTTCCGGCTTTACCATGGATGAGCGTTCGAGAATCAAGCCCAATTGGATCGCTGATCCTATAGGTGGATGACGCCTATCCGTGCCGCGTGGGCGACCGCGTCGGTTCGGCCGGTCGCGTCCAGCTTGTCCAGCACTTGGGCGACGTGAAATTTGGCAGTGTGGACCGAAATGCCGAGATGCCGCGCTATGGCCTTGTTCGACGCGCCTTCAGCGAGCAGCGTCAGCACCTCCAGTTCACGCGGCGTCAGCGGCGGCTCGCGATCGGGAGGCGGCTCGCGATCGGGGGGCGGCTCGCGATCGGGGGGCGGCTCGCGATCGGGGGGCGGCTCGCGATCGGGTTCGGAAGATGTCGCGGCGACCAGCGCGATATCGGCCGTTTCGCCGGCTCCGACGAGCCGGAGCCCCGGAACGTCGGCAAGCAAGTCGGCGACATGCTCAGCCATGGCAGGATCGTCAAGCCGGAGCGCGAGGACCAGGGGGCCGGCGGACGCGTCCTCGCTCAAGCGTGCGGCCTCTCGCCGATGGTGAGCGTCAGGTCTATTGGCTTGCCCGCGCGGCGCAGGCCGAGCGTGATGATCCGACCGACGCTGTCTGGACCAAGCCCGCGAAGCAGCGCGCGGAGGCCGGCCACGGGTTGACCGTCCCAGACCACGATCACGTCGCCCTGGTGAAGTCCGGCGGCGGCGCCAGGGCCATCCTTGTCGATGCTCATGATCATGGCGCCTAAACCTCCATCGCCCTCGACACGGATCGGTTGCAGCCCGAGTCCCAGATAGCCGCGGGGGATGCGGCCGTGGCTTTCAAGCTTGGCAGCGACGCGGTCGATCGTGGCCCCCGGGATGACCAGTACGCGCCGGCGCGGCCCGAACACCGCCATCCCGAACGCATGGCCGCCGGCGTCGAGAACGAGGCTACCCTCGGCTCGACGGCGCAGGCGCATATCAAGCTCGATCCGCGCGTCGATTTCGCCGCCGCGCATCGAGCGCCAGGACGGCCCCACGCTGGCGACGGCGCCGAAGGCGGCAAGCGTCATGCCCCCGCTGGCGCCGACGGCAAGCGCCAGGGCTCCGGTACGTGGTGGCTGGGGCGCGAATGTCACAGCTTCGAGTCCGCCGCCTTCGACCCGCAGGAGTGCGATATCGGTGGTCGGATCTCGACCGACGATCGTGACCGCGCGCCTGTCTCCATTGGTTACGGTCACCGCCACATCGCCTTCCTCCGCCAATGCTTCATCCGCGGTGACGACGAGGTCGGGTCGCCAGGCAAAGCCGCTCGACAGCGCGTGACGGGAATGGACGCCAACCACGCTCGACGACGTGGCGGCAACGATATCGGCGAGGCCTGTCGACAAAGCGTCGAGGGATGGTGCAGCGCTATCAGACATTGGGATCTCCTTTCATCCCAATGTGCGCACCCAAACCGTGCTTTCCTACTGCCCAGGTGGGCAGGCAGAGCACCGAGATCCCCGAGGATCAGCTTACGGGGATCATCCCGTTACGGCGAATGAGCGACGCTATTGTGCATCAAAGCCATAACCTCCGCTCGCTGGGGCTGATGAGGCGTAACGCTCTCGGAGCGGACGTAGCTCCGCCTACTGGCGAAGTGCCGCTTGGCTGCGCTCGATTGCTTGCCGGATGGCGTTCAACAGCACGTCGTCCCGGAATGGCTTCGTCAAGAACTCGACGGCTCCCGCCTTCATGGCCCGAACCGTCGTCGGCTCATCGTCAAAGCCGGTGACAAGGATGATCGGCATCTCGATCCGATCGGCGGCGACGCGCTGTTGCAGTTCGAGACCATCGAGGTCCGGTAGATTGACGTCAAGTATCAGGCAACTCGGTACAAGGACTCGCGGGTGAGCCAGGAACTCCTGTGCGGACGCAAATGTCTTGGGCTGCCAACCTTCGCTGCTGATCAGCGATTCCAGCGCTTCCCGCACCGAGACGTCGTCATCGACAATGAACACAATTGGCGTGCCGTGCGACATGGGTGATGACCTCGAGAGATGGTCAAGCGTGGTCGCTAGCATCACATATATTCCACATTCCTTAACGCGCAAGAACGTGCTGGATCATTCAGTTCACTCGAAGTGCGGAGTCAGCGCCCCAAGCAGAGCCGTATCGCTGAATGGCTTGAACAGGCACTCCACGGCGCCCCGTTCGAGCATCCGAGGACGGACGGTCTCATCTCGGTGAGCGGTGATGAAGACGATCGGAATCTCTCGATGGCGAAGGATCAACTCCTCTTGGAGATCGGGTCCCGACATGCCCGGCATGGCGATATCGAGGATCAGATATCTGGTCTGGCCGACGCAATCAGACGCCAGGAACTCTTGCGCCGACGAAAACGCTTGAGCTGCAAAGCCGAACTCCCTCAGCAAGTCTGGCAGCGACTCGCCCACGGACTCGTCATCGTCGACTACGGACACGAGTGAGGCGATCATTGATTACTCACAAGTTGCTCCGCAGCCGTTGCGGAGGGTGCCGGAATGGAAAACGAAAAAGTGGCTCCCGGACCGGCATTCGGCGCCGCCCATAGCCGGCCATGGTGGCTTTCGATAATGGAGCGGCTGACGGACAGGCCGATCCCCATGCCCCCGCTCTTGGTCGTATAGAAGGCTTCGAAGAGTTTATCCATTTTTTGCGGGTCCAAACCGACTCCCGAGTCTTTTACGGTCAGGCGCACATGATCGTCTTCGTCTCGTTCGGTCCTGACCGCCAATTGCCTCGGACGGTCGTCCACGCCGCACATCGCATCCGAGGCGTTCAGGAGCAGGTTCAGGATGACCTGCTGAAGCTGGACACGATCGCCAGTAACAGGCGGAACGTCGTCGGCAAGCTCCGTCCTCAGAATCACGCGGTTTCTCTGAAGTTCACTCCGCGAGAGCGCAATCACTTCTCGTGTGGCCTCGTTCAGGTCCACCATTTCCGTCGTGGTGCCTTTCTTGATGAAAAGCGCGCGCAGCCGGGTGATCACATCGGACGCGCGGTTGCCATCGCGAATCGTGCGTCGCGCGGTATCGCGCGCGCCATCGATGTTGGGAGGATCAGCGGCCAGCATCCGCAGGCAGGTGCTGGCGTTGGTAATGATGCCCGACAGCGGCTGGTTGACTTCGTGCGCGATCGAAGCAGTCAATGCTCCCAGAGTCGTGACCCTGGCCACGCGTGCGAGCTCCGATCGGAGCTCGCTGAGTGCCTCTTCGGAGCGCCGGCGCTCGGTCACATCCTGAATCGCGCCGACAAACTCCACTTGGCCATCCGGATCTTGGGTCCTGTGAAACACCGTGTGCATGTACTTGACCGATTGGTCCGGCATTAGCACCCGGTAATCGAATTCAAAGTCTTTGCCGTCCTCTCGCGCGCGGTTCACTTTCTCATACAACAATGGGAGGTCGTCCGGGTGGACTCGAGAATCGGTTACCTCGGGCGTCAGGGGCCCGGCCCGATCAATCTCGAACATGCGATAAACTTCGTCTGTCCACGTGATTTCGTTTGTCGCTGCAGACCAGGAAAAGCCGCCGGTTGAACTGAGGCGCTGGGCTTCTGCCAGAAACGCCTCACTGCGCTTCAGCGCAGCCTCGCTTTGCGCGCGCTCGATGATGATGCCGGCAAGGTGTGCGAATCGGCCGATCAGGGCGTGGTGCTGTGGCGTGGGCGTTCTGGGCTCGGCATGGTAGATGGTGAAGACACCCAAGACCCTACCGGCCGTGGACGAGATCGGCGTTGACCAGCACGACTGCAACCCGTGCGCCAGGGCGGTTGTACGCCACCCGTGAGCCGACCATCGCGTCTCTGACGCGATATCGGCCGCGATGACTTGTTCGTTCAGGCACGCGGCCATCGCGCATGGACCTGAATCGACGTTTACGGGGTCGCGATTGATGGCGGCGATGAAGCCGGCCGGAAGGCTCGGCGCGGCCGTGTGCTCGAGCCGCGTGCCGTGCCGATCGACCAGCGCGACGCTGCAGAAGCAGCCGCTGGCTGTTTCTTCGGCAAGGCAGCACAAAGCGTCGAGGACGACGGGAAGCGCACGTCCGGAGGCGACCATTTCAAGAAGTCGCTTTTCGCCGGCGAGCAGCAGTTCAGCCCGCTTCCGGTCGTCGACATCAGTTTGGAAAAGGTACCACAGGACCACGTGCCCTTCCCTATCCCGCAAAGGGAAGGCGCGTATCTGAAACCAGCGGTAGGTCCCATCCGCGCGGCGAAGACGTGCTTCATGGTCGTACGATTGCCCGGTTTGGACTTCCCCTCCCCGCCCCGCAGCGAGGAGATTTGAGAGGTCATCCGGGTGAATTAAGTCCGCAGGCGAGCGGTTCTTCAGCTCCTCGAGCGTCGCGCCGAAATATTCCAGGGTTTGGCGGTTGACGATTTCGAGTTCGCCCGCCGGTGTCATGAGAGCGACAAGGGCCGGAATGCTGTCGGCGATCGAGCGAAAGTGGCTCTCGCGTGTTGGCGACGGAAGCCACCATTGGGTGCGCCGGGCTTCCTCAAACCGCCATCGGTCCTCGATATCGGAGTTGATGCCGCACCATTTGATAACCCGCCCGGATGCGTCGGTCATCGGACGTGTGCGAACGATGAACCAGCGATAAGCGCCATCGAAGCGCCTGATGCGCCCTGCCATTTCGCACGGCTCTGCTGAGCTCAGAGCGGCTTGCCAGCATGCTGCCAAGCCAGGCAGGTCTTCGGGATGGATCGTCGCCTGCCACCCTAGGCCGAGTGCTCTTTCAGCATCCAGGCCGGTATACTCGCACCAGCGCTGGTTGACGAAGTCTACCCGTCCGTCGGGGAGTGCGGTCCATACCAATCCCGGGAGCGCATCCACCACGCAGCTGAGTTCGTTCTCCATCCCGCTGCTTTCGTGCCAATTCCGCGGCACGAGGATGCACTGCCGGACGGGCCAAGGTCTACGAGATTTTGGTGGCGGCCCGCAGCGAAGCGGAGGCGACCACCCCCTCGCGACTGGAGGCCGGTCACAGCAAGACGCATCAGGCCGCCGAGGAGGACGAAGACGAGCGCGGCGCCGGGATCCCCGCCAAATCGCGTCAGCAAGGGAAGCACGAGAACCTGAACCTGGCCGAAAATGAAGCGAAGGACGTCGCAAGAAAACACCGGCATGGGCCTATCCTCGTTCGCGTGGGCAAATCGCCAAGCAAACTGGCACAGTGCCGAGCACGGCTCTATTGCACCAAGGTGTCCCCGATGCCAACGTATCGCCAATAGATTGGTCCAATAGGTTGACCCGGTACCTGCGAGCGTCTGTGGATCGATCGAACCGTAGACGCGGAACGAATGGTCCTTTGCCCCCAGGCCGCCGCGACCTCGGCGCCTATCCTAAATCGCCTTCCCGACGAAAGTCGGGGCCCAATTATCGGCTTTCGCGACGACTGGATAGTGGGTCCCGACTGTCGTCTGGACGTCGGCGTTGGATAAATGGACGCATAACGCTGGTGACCTCAGCCCGCGGCCTTGCGAGCGCGCGCGCCGGTCTCCGGACGGCCGCGTGGAGCGCGCGGCGTCCGACGTGCCTTCTCCTCCAGCTTCAGCACGGTCGGCTCCGGCGTGTCGGACAGGCAGGACATCACGGAAACGGTCCGCGCGGCCTGCTCGTAAAGACCAGACATCAGCCACAGCGTGCGGTTCACGCTCTCGAACATGTTGCCCGATTGCGACATCCGGTCGATCAGGCTCAGCAGCAATTCCCGACGTTTGGCGGCGTAGCGATCGGTCACGTCCCGACCCGCCGCAGTGACCTGGTAGGTGGTCTCGCGCGGCGGGCCGGGGCTCTTCTCGATCAGCCCCGCCTTCTCCAGTTTACGAAGCGCATAAAGCACATTGGCGGAGTCCGTGCGGTTCAGGTACTTGGCGATCTCGGCCGCACTCTTCGGCGTGTCCTTCATTCGGATCATCTGCAGCATGGAGACTTCCTGTACCGGCATGATCCGCCCGGAGACATGCTCATGCAGTTCGGTCGACCAACGGCCGAACGCTTCGACGATATGATGGAGCGCAAACTCGAATTCGATGAAGGCGGTCTCGTCCTCCCGCGACAGATGCGTGTGCTCGTAGAGGCCCATTGCAGCCAATTCTTTTTCGACCTTCATATGTTTGGCGTTCCTTCGTCGTGAATCGCCGCGGAACGGGCGCGATTCAGGGTAGATTTAGCATCGGCGGCCTAGGGCAGCCAGACCGGCGCCCTCAAACCAGGTGCGCGCCCATGTGGGTACCGTCGCAGAACGGCTTCGTGTTCGAGTTGCCGCAGCCGCACAGCGCCACCGTCTGCCGCTCGTTAATGGTGAACGGCAGCGGCGGTTTGGCCTCGCACTCGTGCGCGCCATCGCAGAACGGCCGCGTGCCGGACTTGCCGCAGGCGCACCAGCGATAGTCGCCGGGCTCCAGGATGGCGAAATAACGCCGGTCGTCGCCGCCGGCTGGAAACCGCTGCTGGACCCAGCAGCGAGAGACCGGGCTCGCCATGGAAAGCTTGAGCTCCATGGCCGAGAACAGCCATTTGCCGTCCACCTTGCGCGCCCGCGCGTCATAGGTGCCGCCGATCCAGTGCCCCTCGGGCGCATCCGTCACGTCGTTCGGCAGGGTCGCGGCCTCCCACAGGTACCAGAATAGCGTGGCGCCCTGCCCGTCTTCGTCCAGCACGACATGCGGCGAGATCATGTTGTGCAGCGACCACCAGATCGTGTTGCCCGCGATCGACTTCAGCCCCTTGGCAACCTTCTCGCGCGTGACGTAGCGTCCGAAGCCCCTGCATTCCCAACTCGCATCCTCGGTGAACAAGGGCGCCATCAGTACCGGATCGTTACCGACGTCGCAGGCGCGGGCGTAGGAGACGATCAGGTCGCGCAGCTCGTCCTTCGCGCGGAGCCGCTCGACCTCCCGCCGCAATAGGGACACGGCCGCCGCCAAGTCCTCGGTCGCCATCGCCGCGTCGTCCATATCGGTCACTCCGCGGCGGCGGGAAGTGAAGTCAGGCTGTCGGCATAGGCCTTGTAGCGCTTGACCAGCCACGTGTTGATCTGCGCCAGGGTTTTTTCCTTGGGTGCGAATCGCGTGCGTGGGGCATAGCGCGAGCGCAGCCCCTGGTGGGTCATCGTGTTGGCGACGACGTCCTGGTCGTTATAGATCGAGATCCCGTCGACCGTGGATTTGAGCAGGAGCGGGGCGGTCGGCAGCGACAGGTTGGCGGGCGTGGTGAGTAAGCCGACCCGGAGCGTGATCTTGCCCGCCGCCTCAGGGATGATGATATAGAAGAACACGCAATCGGGCTGCGCGCCGAAGAATAAATTGGGCAGCACCGCCGCAAACATGACGCGCTGCCGCTCCTCTGGCGTCAAGCCCGGGATGATCGGCATTAGCGCGCGGGTCGAGGCATTGAACCCGCCGTCGATATGCACAAAGCCGGTCGGGTGGAAGACCGCCCCGTCATCCGCCTCGTCCCACTCGAAAAACGTGGCCAGCCGCGAGGGCGCGAAATCATGCGGGCCGGCATGCAGGTAATGCGTGTGGTAGGGCTCCAGCGCATTCTCCTGCATGAATTTCCAGTTCCAGGGATTGCCCTTCCAGTCGACCGTGGGCGGGGCCGCCAGATTGGCCATGTGATGGTTCCTGACCTCCTCCGTCAGCACCTTGAGGCGCGGCGCCAGAGGCGCGGCCTTGCCGTCGAAATTGACGAAGATGAAGCCGTTCCAGATCTCCGACCGCAGGGCCGGGAGGCATTGCGTGCGCCGCAGCTCCTCGAACGGCAGGGTGCCTTTCATTTCCGGCGCGGAAATCAGCGTACCGTCGAGATCATAGGACCAGCCGTGAAACGGGCAGGTGAAGGCATCGGCATAGCCCCCCGTTGCCTGCCCGAGGACATGGCCGCGATGGCGGCAGACTGCGGAGAGCACCCGGATGATACCATCCTTGCCGCGGACCACGAGCAAAGGCTCGTCGTTGATCGTGATCGAGAAATAGTCGCCGATGCCCGGAATGAAGCTATGATGGCCCAGCGCCAGCCACTCGCGGTCGAAGATCGCCCGGCGCTCGAATTCGAACCATTCATCGGAGGTATAGCATTCCGGCGGCAGGGCCACCGCCCGGTCGACCCTGCCGGCGGAACTATCGATCCGCCCGAGCAGGACGCGTATGAAAGGCGTCAAGGGCACGTCGGGCAGCACGGTCGAATTGAATGTCATGCGACCCCTCCTTTGTTCGGCATCTCGGCAACTCGACTGACGGGCCGCGACGGGCCCCGCCACGGTGTTCACAATTCGCACGAGAAAGTGCCTTGTGATATACCGTGAACTATAAGATCGGACAAGCAATCATATCGGGGGAGTCGGTACGGTTGACAGAACAGACGATGACGTATCTCTGCAAGAAGGGCGACGTGCCGGAAAACGGCGCGCGGCGCGTGGTGATCGCGGGCTATCCGCCGCTCGCGATCTACAATCTGGGCGGCGCGTTCCACGCCACCGATGACCGCTGCTCGC
>CAZVYC010000107.1:0-16186 GCA_964631425.1 uncultured Rhodospirillales bacterium | reverse complement strand
CATGCTCGGCGTCACCTTGTTCGGGCTGTTCCTGACACCGGTGTTCTACGTGGTTCTGCGCCGGCTGACGGGGAACCGTGCACTGACGCAGCATGGCGGGCACGAACCACTCCAACCGGCGGCGCATTTGGCTGCTGTCGCAGCTGCGTGAGCTGGCGCGACAGGGTGTGTTTGCTTGAACATTCCGGAGCGGGATACAGCGGCCCGTCAGGATGCGGCCGCGCGCGCCGTCTTCAGCGCTTTGGTCCACCACAGCAGATCGTCGATCATGATCTCCGCGGGTCCCGCAAGTTCGGCCAGTCCGGCATCGACTTCACCACCCTGGAAGTGCGCCCAGAGGGTCGAAACCGGGATATGGACTGACGAACGGACGGGAGCGAGCTGAAGCTCGATCGCAATCTCGCGGAGCTGCTGAACGCCGCGTGCGCCTGCGGCGCCGCCATAGCTCACGAAGGCAGCCGCCTTGCGATGCCATTCCGGATAGACCCAGTCGATGGCATTCTTGAGCACGGCAGACGGGCCCAAATTATATTCCGGAGTGACGAAGATGAAGCCATCGGACTGCGCGATGGCGGCGGTCCACGTCCTGACGGCATCGTTTTCGTAAGGCGGCCGGCCGGGCACGGCCGGCGGCAACGGCTGATCGAAGAACGGCATCGGAAAGTCGCGCAGATCGAGCAGCCGCGCCTCGACGCCGTCGCGCGTCCTCAGCTGCCGCAAAACCCAGTGCGCGGGCTTTTCCGAAAAACGGCCCTCGCGTGTGCTTCCAACAATGACGGAGATGACGATCATGCTTTGCTCCTTGCGCCATCGGTGACGGGCGCCGCATGCGACGCGGATCGGATCAAGGGCGCATTGTCACCCCGCCGTCCACGCTGATCACCTGTCCCGACGCCTTCCTGCCCCGCGCGACCACGATCGTGTGGTCAAGCTCCACCGACATCACCGTATCCCCACAACCTGTGCCTGGGACAACGCGGTGCGGTCCAGCCCGGTTGCAAAGGACCTGTCAGGGCGAAGCGGCCGCGGGGCGATGGCGAGCCGGTTCCAGCCGTTGATCGCGATATGAGCACCGACAGTTTCGCTGTCTCTGCCTCTGTGAAATGGCGAAGCACCTCTTCGTAGACCTCGTCGGGCGCATGGGTTTCAGCGATCAAGGTCAGCGATTCGGTCCATGCCAGCGCGGCGCGTTCACGGTCGGTTTAGACCTTGATTGGGTCGAGCCTGAGCTTCATTTCTGCTTCTTGGTCGGTTCGCCGACGCTTGCAGTCTCGTCCCATAAAACGATCCGCGCAATCCGAGAGTTCTGAAGCCATGGCGTGGAATCACAGGCTGATTTGGAACATTGTGAAATTCTATTGGCGAACCCGGAATGTCCGCACGCTCGGCGTCCGCGGCCTCGTGCTCGATGGCCAGGGCAGGGTGGCTCTCGTTCTGCATACCTATGCCGATCACTGGTATCTTCCGGGCGGCGGCGTGAAGCGGAACGAGAGTTACAGCCAAGCGCTGGTGCGCGAATTGCGGGAGGAAATCGGTCTCTCGGATTTTCAGTTCGAGCGTGTCCTTGGCGTCTACCACAATACGCAGGAATTGAAGGACGACCATGTCATCGTTTTCGTGGTGCGCACGACCGTGTCCACGCCTGTGATCAGAGCGGCGGATACGATGGAAATTCTGGAAGTGGGTTGGTTTCCGCTCGACAATCTTCCCGCTGGACTGTCGCCCGCCACCGCGCGCCGGATAGCGGAATATGAGATGTCCGCGACGGGTATCGGCGAGTGGTAGGACGCTGACGAGCTCTGCCCAGCGAGCGAAACGGCGTTTCGCGTCCGAGTTGATCTGAGGCATGCCGCCTCGATGCCCGTGTTGGCGCTTCGGTGCTCAGCCATACGTCGCGGCACGCCGCATTGCAGCCCATCATCTATATGGTGCGTCGCAGCAATATAGTGTATTGCGCTGCAGCAAGAGGAACAGCTGTGCATGCTTTGATCTGACTAGGCGCATCAGCAGGCGGCGAGCGCGCGAGCCCGCGTCGAGCTTCGCCCAGATGGAGTCGACAATATACCAGCTCGATCGGCCGACCTTCTGCAACCGGCTTCTCAGCACCCTTCCACGCGCCGATGCGCATCGATTGGTGCGGAAGATGAAGCGCGTGTCCTTGAAGTCGAAACAGGTACTGTACTTGCCCGGCGGGCCGATCGATGCCGTGCACTTCATCGAGTCGGGAATTGTGTCGATCCTGGCTGTATTTGCGAATGGGGATTGCGCCGAGGTCGGCATCGTCGGCAGAGAGGGGATGGTCGGCACTCCTCTGGTGATCGGCACGAGACGGTCAACCAATGAGGCCATGGTTCTCGTAGGCGGAACGGCTCTGCGACTGGAAGGCGCGGAGCTGGCGATCGAACTCCAGCGCTGCCCGTCGCTCACGAGACTGATGATGCAATATCTTCAGTCGCTCTACGCTCAGGTCTCGCAAACCGCGGCCTGCAACGCCCGCCACACGCTGGATGAACGTCTCGCCCGCTGGTTATTGCTCGCGCACGATCGCAGCGACACGGACGTTCTTGAAATTACACATGAATTTCTGTCGATGATACTCGGCGTTCATAGGCCGGCGGTTTCGATCGCAGCGGGCAACCTGCAAAGACTAGGCATCGTGGAATATTGTCGAGGGCGACTCCACATCCTTGACCGGAGAGCCCTGGAGAACGCAGCTTGCGAATGCTATCAGGCCGTCAATAAGCATGTTCAAAGTATTTCCGGTTAACAGTTTTGTCCGGACTTAAATACTGCACCACTCTGTATGGAATCGAACAGACGGGCGGTTGGAAAGCGGTCTACTGCAACACAGCATTCAACCTGCTGGCGGAGAGGCCAATGTCTAAAGAAAACATTACTGTGGCGAGCGATTTCGGCAAGCTGTTTATGCCGTTTCCGGTAGCGGGCTTCCGCATCGAAGATTTTATCACATGGCAGCAAAAGAATTACGCGGCGTTCACCGAAGCGACCCAGCTTGCGGCGGAATCCTGGAGTACGGTGTTCAGCCGGCAGACCGAACTCGCCCGCAAAGCAGCGGAGGAGGGTTCGAATAGCGTTCGCCAGCTCCTGAATGGTGGCGCACCGCATGACAAGCTTGCCCAGCAGACCGAGCTGGTGAAAGACACTTTTGAGAAGGGGCTTGCCAACTTCCGGGAGGTGTCCAGTCTCATCGCGAAGGCGAATGCCGAAGCGACCGATGTGCTGGCGAAGCGCGTTACCGACGGCCTGACGGAAATCAAAGGCGCGATCAGGAAAGCCTGATCTTCCGATCGTCTTCAGGTTCAGCGGGCGCGCTCACCGCGAGCGCGCCCGCTGCAACAAGGTCAACCACCTTGGGTGGTCATCTCAGCTGCTAGCGAGTTCTTCGATTTCGAAGAACTGCGCGCGAAGGCGCCAGTCCTTGGTTGCTTCATGGCGAGCAAAGCGTAACTTTGCGGCTTCGAGGGCGCGAGTCTTCGATTTAGCGGAAGCAATCTCGACCGCGTGCTGACAACACCGACACATATGACCGGTATCGTTCGATAGTTGGTTGTAAAAGCTTACACGATAGCGCCTCATGATTGCCTCCACTTGAAGCTGATCGCGCTAAACTGACCGCACCAGATCGGTCTTGATCTCAATCTGAGCTCATATTGCTCCTGAACCTTGGCACCTGACTTGATTTGGATCAAGCGCACTCTCCCGCGAAGACAGTCTCGCGTTTGACTTGACATGATCGGTCGCTGCAGTGACAGGCCGCGCTGCCTATGCACCAGCGCCCTCGAAAGCGAGATTCTGCGGATGGTCCACGATCATCTGAATTAGCGTGCTACCACAGCACGTCGGCCCGACCCGCTCCCGCCAGCGCAATCTGGTGCCCCCTGCCGGACTCGAACCGGCACGCCTTGTGGGCTCACGATTTTAAGTCGTGTGCGTCTACCTGTTCCGCCAAGGGGGCTTGAAACGCTGGCCGCGCTCTATCGCTAATCGAAAACGGCTTACCAGCAAAGCCCCTGGTAACCGGCGCCGGCCGCGTCCCTGAGCTCGGCGATGCCGGCCAGATCCAGCACGGTCTGCCCGGTAAGCGCCGCGATTATGGCGCGGCGATCGCCTTGGCCAATATGGCCGACCACGGCCAGTCGCGTGCTCTCCAGCGCTTCGGCTGGGCTTTTTACCATCAGTCGCTCCAGATGCGGGATCTCGCGCTCGATGAAGGCGCGGTTGGCGCCGGTCAGCCGCGCAATCTGGACCGAGCGGTCGAAGATGCGCAGATCATAGCCCTTGCCGATCAGCTTCTCAGCCAGGCTGACGAAGGGCGACTCGCGCAGATCATCAGTGCCCTGTTTGAAGGCGAGCCCGAACAGGGCGACGCGTTGCCGCCCGTGCCGGGCGACCGCCTCATAGGTGCGATCAATGATCGACTGGTTGCTCGGCATCACGCTCTTGAGGAAAGGTGCCGCCACGTCCCGCCCGTCCGCGAGCGACAGGAAGCTGCGGATATCCTTGGGCAGGCAGGAGCCGCCGAAGGCGAAGCCGGGCGTCAGATAGGCCGGCGAGATGTTGAGCACCCGGTCCTCGCGAAACAGGCGGAACGCCTCGCGCGCATCCACGCCGTAGGCGGCCAGCACGGCGCCCGCTTCGTTCGCAAATGCGAGCTTGACGGCGTGGTAGACATTGGACAGGTATTTCACGCTTTCAGCCACGCGATAGGGCGTGACATGCACCGGCGCGTCCAGCGTGGCATAGATTTCGCGCACGACCGCCGCGTCATCTCCCTCCGCCGCGCCAATCAGCGTATAGGGCGGCTTGTGGAAATCCCGCACCGAGGTGCTTTCGCGCAGGAACTCCGGGTTGCTGTAATAGCGCAGCATCGGACCGCGGGCGCGGCCGGATTCACGCTCCAGCACCGGCAGAACCCGCTCCTCCGCCGTGCCCGGCGGCACTGTCGACCGCATCACGATCGCATGCGGCTCGTTCTTGGCCTTCAGCGCGCGGCCGATCTGCGCCACCACCTCGTCCACCGCCCGCATCGACACGCTGCCGTTGGGCGCGCTTGGAGTGCCGACCGAGATGAAGGAAACCTCAGTATCGGCAATCGCCTCGTCCACATCCTGCGTGGCGCGCAGCCGGCCGTTTTTGACGCCATTGGCGATCAGCTCATCGATCTCCGCCTCCACGATCGGTGACTGGCCCTGGTTCAGCATGGCCACCTTGTCGGCCGAGGCATCGACGCCGACGATCTCATGCCCGATCTCCGCCAGGCAGCCGCTCGATACCGCGCCGACATAGCCGATTCCGAAAATCGATATCCTCATCCGCGCATCCAATGCTCTCAACCCGAGCCGCAAAAGAACTTATCCGCAGATTACGCAGATGACTGAGGTCAAGAGAAACAAAATCTTAGAGCTGATTGCGTGAATCCGCCCGCAACGCAGCGTTTAGCGCAGGATGCGATCGGATTTGATCGCCTCCTGCTCTAATCTGCGCAAATCTGCGTCATCTGCGGATAACAGGATTCGCTTTCACGGCGCCGGAAGGCTGTCGCCGATCGCCCGGCGGTAGGCAGCAATCGACAGCTTCTCGGCCGCCGCCGCACGGCCCCGTGCGCCAAGGTCATGGCGCAGCGCTGGGTCATCGCGCAGCTTCGCCAGCCACGATGCGGCCTCGGCCGTGTCGGCCTCGGCCCACTGGGCGCCGGCCACATCGTAGGTGCCTTGCGGGTCTTCCACCGGCACCAGCCGGTATCCGACAAGTGCGCTGTCGTGGGGCGTCATGAAGGTGAGATTGCCGGACCAGCCGGTGGCGACAACCGGAATTCCCTGCAGCATCGCCTCGGCAGGCAGCAGGCCGAATCCTTCGGACCGGTGGAGCGACAGGATGGTATCGGCGCTGGCGACGAGCGACGCCATGTCCTGCCGCGACAGCGTGTCGGTGATCAGCCGCACATTGCCCATGCCGGCCAGCGCCGCGTCGAGATCGCCCATCGCCCACTGGGCGTCGTTCGGATGGCTCACCTTCAGCACTAAAAGGCAACCGGGGTCCGCGCCGAAGGCCCGACGGAACGCGGCGATCGCTGCGCGCGGATTCTTGCGGACATAGGTCGATCCCATGTCGAACGCCGTCAGGACGACGAAAGCATCCGCTGGCAGCCCGAAGCGGTCTCGAGCACGCGCTGCCGCTGGCGGTCTCACTGGATGTGGAACGACCTTGACCGGGACTCCAATCCCTTCCGGCAGCGCGTCTGCTGTGAACCGGCTGGGCACCCAGATCTCATGCACATGTGAAAAGCCGCGCCCCCAATCCGGTCCCATCTTGGGCAGTTCCCAGGCCCAATACCCGATAATCCGCCGCCCGGCCAGGAAGGCTCGGCCGAGCCGCATGGCGACATAGGGCATGTAAGGCCCGTTGACGTGCTGGATCAGCGTGCCCCCTTCACCGGGTTGTGCCGGCCGCCCGGGCAACGCGGTTTCGAGGTCGGGCCTGAGGAACAGATGGCTCACATCCGCGTGGCCCGCATCCCAGCCCAGCGTCCGCAGCGCGTCGAGGCAAAGCCGGGCGCTTTCTCCGAGCCCGCTCGCGGTGGTGAGCTGTCCCCCCACCACCACCGGCCCCGGTTTCAGCCGTCCGGCAGCTTCTGCCCGGGGCGCGACCAGGTCGATCACGCGATACAGCGCGGCGCGCCTGAGCTCGCGCGGCAGGGCGCGCCAAAGTCCGTGAAGCAGGGAAGAAGGGGAGGGCAGGGTGGACCGTCATTCGTTGCAAAGGACGCAGGGCGCCTAACACGGCAGGCCATATAGCACGGCAAGAGTGCCGGTCGCGCCTCTCGAAACCGGTGTCGCACTAGGCGTCCGGGCATCCGCCTTGTAAGAAGAACGCCGCTAATACTCAAGCCGACCCGATTGCGGATATTAATGCGTTCCTCTTCCTTGCCGGCGAATACGCCCGCCGCCGATATGGCGCCGTCCCCATCGTTTGAAACCGGCGGTCCCGCGACCACCGCCGACGCCGTCGCCGATATCAGCCGGGCGCTCGAGCGCTGGGATCTTTGGCTCACCATGGCGTGGCAGGACATCAAGCAGCGTTATCGCGGCTCGGTGCTGGGGCCATTCTGGGTCACGATCAACATGGGTCTGATGGTGGTACTGCTGGCCACGATCTATAGCCGGCTGCTCGGCGCTTCGGTCAGGGACTATCTCCCCTTCCTGACTTTAGGCTTTCTCGTCTGGCGTTGGATGGAAAACGCGGCGTCCGAAAGCACGATGCTGTTCATCCTCGCCAACCGCTACATCAAGCAGCTCAGGCTGCCGGTGACGCTGTTCATCTTCCGCCTTCTCGCCCGCAACTTGATCGTCTTTGCCCATAATTTCGTCGTCTATATCGTGGTCGCCGTCGTCGTCGGGCTCACCCCAAGCTGGGTGCAGCTCCTGGCCATCCCCGGCTTGCTGCTCGGAACCGTCGCGATGTTCTGGGTCGCCACACTGTTCGCGATGCTGAGCGCGCGCTTCCGTGATTTTCCGCAGATCATCAACAGCCTGATCCAGATCGTCTTCTACGTGACCCCGATTCTCTACCAACCGAAGCTACTGGGCGCGCGCCGCTACTTCCTCGTTGATTTCAATCCGGTCTACTACTTCATCGAGATCGTCCGGGCGCCACTGACCGGGCATATGCCGCCCGTCGGCTTCTGGAAAGTCACCGTCTTGATCACGGTGGCCCTGACGGTCATCGTATTCCCGATCTTCCGCCGCTTCCGCGGGCGCATCGCCTATTGGGTCTGACCATGCCTTCCGCGTCGCTTGCACTCCAGAATGTAACGGTCGACTTCCCGATCTATTCGGGCGGCAGCCGTTCGCTGAAGAAGACCCTGATCACCATCGGGACCGGTGGGCGCATAACCAAGGGCGGCGGCCGAGTTTCGGTGCAGGCGCTCAAGGATGTCTCACTCAGCCTCGGCCTTGGCGACCGGCTGGGCCTTGTCGGTCATAACGGCGCCGGCAAGACCACGATGCTGCGCACCATGGCCGGCGTCTATGAGCCCTCGGGTGGACGGGTACGGGCGACCGGGCGGGTATCGACCATCTTTGATTTCCTGCTCGGTCTCGATTTCGACGCGACCGGCTTCGAGAACATCACGATCCAGGGTATGCTGCTCGGGCTGAGCAAGCGCGGCATTGGCGCGCTGATGGATGAAATCGCCGCCTTCACCGATCTTGGCAATTATCTCGATATGCCGATCCGCGCCTATTCGTCCGGAATGCTGACAAGACTTGCCTTCGCCGTTGCGACCTCGGTCGATCCCGAAATTCTGCTGATGGACGAGTGGATCGAAACCGGCGACGCCGAGTTTTTCCACCGTGCCGAGGCCCGGCTGCATACGCTGATCGGCCATGCCGGCATCATGGTGTTGGCATCGCACAACATGTCCCTTATCAGACGCTACTGCACGTCAGCTGCGTGGCTGGAACACGGCCAGCTGAAGCTGCTCGGACCGGTCGAGGAGGTGCTCGGCGCGGCGGGATTGGGCGATGTGGTCGATCCGCTGGCCGGCCGCCTGGTATGAGCCGCCGCGCGGCCGCACCTCAGGTCTGGGCGACGAACAGGTGCGACAGAGCCCGCGCCAAACGCAGGGCGATGTAGGATACGCCGCGGAAGGGCCGCGTCAGGCGCCAGGACCGGGTCTTGAGGACCATGTCCAGCCGGCGCTGCGACTGCTCTGCGCTGTCCCGCAACCGTCCCATCTCAGCCATGGCCAACCCGAAAAGTGCATCGCGGCGCTGGGCGGCGTTCTGCCGATCGATGAACACCGCACGCCTGTCCGTCTCGGCGCCGTGCAGGGCTGCGTTTCGATACAGCCTTTCAGCAGCGTTGAGCGATTGGTCCACCGCGTCGAGCGCGGCGTGGTCGACGCTGCCGCGGTCCGTGGCCGCACGGCAGCACCGATAGACCTGCTTCACGCAATCGGCGATGTCACCGCGCAGGAGGAATTCGGCCTCGGACTGGCGGTGATGCCTCAAATCCTGGCGGACGAAGCGGTCGACTGCCTGCGCGGTCGCCTGGTCTTTCGCCGCAAGCACGATGCCAAGCCGGATCGAGATCGTCGCCACGGCTGTGCGCCAGTCGTCCATGATCTGATCGTAGTGGACAAAGCACCGCGGCATGCCGCGCGTATCGCGTTCCGCGCTCAGCATGTACCGCGTCCACACCATCAACGCGCGGTATTCGTCCCAGCCGTCGCGACGTTTCAGCGACGCCGCCACTTCCAGCGGGTTGCGCAGCACGATGACGGCGTGCGGCGCGGCATCGAGCGCGGCCAGCACCGGCTGCCATAGCCGTACAAGTCGGCTGATCCGAGGGTCCTTGAGAATGAAGAGCGGCGCCTCGCCATAGGTGCTCCGCGCGAGCTGGACGAGGCGTTGGCGATAGGCATCGGCCAGGGTGGTTTCGAATATCGCGCGCGGATAGGACATTTGGTCGTCCCAGGCGGTACCGGCTTCTGCAAGGAAGCGGTCGTGCGTTTCGACGATTTTGGTGGGCTCCCAGTGGCCCAGCAGATTGCTTTCGTGCTGCACCAGCGCCTGGCGCGGCAGCGCGCCGCCGCACAGGCCGAGCACCCTTGTCGCCGCCGATGTGCCACTTCGGTGCATCCCCAGCACGATCAGCGCTTTCCTTCGGGGCGGAGGGTTTGGATCGAGGTTCGTGGGAGGCGTCGGCGACGAACGTGCGAAGGCGGTGGTGAGGCTTGCCATGAAGATGGTACGGCATAACGCCCCGTTTCCCTTCGAAACCCGATAATTTTTTTAGCCCATGCACGTGACCGCTGCCGCATTGATCGTCACTGTTGCCCGGCGCGGCGGAACTCGGGTCCGGTGCGGCAGCGATGGGGAGAAGGGGCGACGAACCGCCCTGGCGGATTATTCGATGCCGAGCCGATAGTCGGGGGCGACCCGGCTCAAACCCGGATTGTAGGTCGGATCGAGGTCGAGCAATTCGCCCCAGCGCGTGTTGAAGATCATGGTTTCGCGTGCCTGCCGCTCGATCGCCGCATCGGTGTGGTCGATGCCGCGCGTCTTCGACTCCGCGTGCTCCAGCACGGCCCAGGGTGTCCAGATCGTCTTCCAGCCGCGCTTGCGCAGCCTGAGGCACAGGTCGATGTCATTAGCGGTGACCGCAAGGCTCTCATCGAAACCGCCCACGGCGTCGAAATGGCCAGCGGAAACTGCGAGACAGGCGCCGGTGACGGCCGCCATTTCTCGCCGGCTTCGCAAAAGATCGAGATAGCCTCGCCCGGCGCCGTCCTCGTGCCGGAAGGCATGATCGGCAATACCCCGCATGCCGAGGATGATTCCGGCATGTTGAACCGTACCGTCGGGATAAAGCAGCAATGCGCCCACCGCGCCGGCTTCCGGTCGTGCCGCCAGGCTCGCCATCTCCACCAGCCAGTTTTCCGACAGGATTCGCGTATCGTCGTTGAGAAAAACCAGGATCTCGCCGGTCGCGTGCCGCCGCGCGTCGTTGTTGATCTTGGAGAAATTGAAAGGGCCGGGACAGGGAACGACGGTTGCGATGCCTGCCAGCTCCAGTTGGCGCAGATAGCTCAGGGTCGCAGGCCTGACGGACCCGTTGTCGGCGACAATGATCTCGGGCTCCAGCGTCCGCGTGCGGTGGCGGATCGAATCGATGCAGGCTTTCAGAAGCTGCGGGTTATCCTTGCTCGGGATGATGATCGAGATCGTCGGATTTCGCGGCAGCGGCCATCCGACGCGGACGATCCCGTCTTTGATCTCGGGTCGTGCCGGGTGCGCAATCGCCAGCAGATGCGTGTGCACCAGCTCAGCATTGACCTGCCGTTCGCGTGGATCAGCCGAACCGGTCTCATGGAAAAGAACTGCCGGCAAATGCTCGAGCTGCGCCGTGCGATAACGGCACGCAGCCATCAGCGCCAAGGCATAGGACGGCTTTCGCGCTCCGCCGGGGCGCGCCAGAGCCTCAGGGATGCCGGCGTTCCAGCGCATAAGCAGGGGGGCTCGGATATAGTCCTGGCACCAGAGCAGCTCGCGATCCCAGAAAGGCGGCTTGAAAGCGGGCTCATTGCGCATACCCTGGGCATTCACCCGATCACTGTCGGCAAAGACCGCTTGGCTGTCCGGGGCCTTCAGCAGTTGCAGCAGTAGTCGTTCTACGGCTTGTGGTGCGAAAATGCCGGGACGGTCGAGTGGAAGCACGAAATCCCAGTCTTGCTGGCTCGCGCCGCTCGCTATCGCCGCGGGCGCGACCGGTCGGAGCTCGACGGTCGGCATGCCGGCTGAAATGGATCGGATGAGGGCCCCGGAGGCCTCCTTGTCGATAGTATCGCTCATGACCAATGCGACACGAGCCGTCCGTCCGGCGAGCGTACCGGCCAGAATACCGGGGAAGAGCGCGGCGCCAGCCGGGTCCTCGTGGATGGCCTGCCACCTTTGATAGGCCGCGCCGCTATCGGCGTCGTCGTAGTGTCCCTGAAAGGCGAAGTTCGCCCGAGGCCGGAGAGCTGCGCGCAAATGTCTCCAGCTGTCGCGGATATTGAGGCGGTTCCGCTTTCTCAGTGCATAGCGGGCGCCCTTCATGAACAGGAACGTGAAGATGGACCAGCCGTTCAGGGGCGCGATCTCGATTCGTGTCAGCCGGCTGCCGTTTCTCGGACCCTCCGCACCGATGCTCAGCGATGTTGCCGGCTCGGCGATCTTGAAGACCTTCTCCAGTCGCCGCCGCCGTTTGATCGGTTCGAGCAACAGCCGCATGTCTGCGCGCCGGGCTTCGAAGAAGCTTACCTTGGCCGAGACAAGTATCGCCGGGCCTTCTACCCAGACGCGCAGCCGGTACCAATTCGGCTTCAGGTCAAGATCGGTGAAAACCAGCTTTCGGTTGGAGGGGTCGCTGCGGCGC
Organism: uncultured Rhodospirillales bacterium; assembly: GCA_964631425.1. Taxonomy (GTDB): domain Bacteria; phylum Pseudomonadota; class Alphaproteobacteria; order BOG-932; family Roseiterribacteraceae; genus BOG-932. Next base: position 4,246 of record CAZVYC010000107.1, on the reverse strand, counting down.
TCCGGCACGGCCGGGCGGGCGGACCAGGTGACGATTTCCGAAGAGGTCAATTTGCGTGCCTCGGCAGTTCCCTGCCAATTAGCATGGCGCCGGCGCAAAATGCGCCTTCGGGCCATTCCAGCATCGACGCTGAGTCAAACTTAGACATCCCATTTTCCGATCCGCCGCGTACGTACTTCGCGCAATTATCGTATTAAGATCCTAGTCGCCTGTCGGCTCCGTAAAACACCGCGACTTTTGCGGGCGCGGCAATGCTCGCGGGGGATTGGGTGCTCGTTGCCCGCAGGCTCACACACTCGCTCTATTATTCCATTTCGCGCCGTCAATTCCCATATTGCAATGTCGGCTACATCGCCCGTCGCTTCTGATACGTCCTTGCCGAATGATTCCAGCGCATGGCAAACACCGCGGACGCTTTTTGGTTTGATGGAGCAACGCAATTGGGACGGATCGCACGCATAGGTCCGCGGATCATGATCGTCCTGCTGATCGCGGCGGGTGCAGCTTTTGCGCTCGTGATGATCAATCGCGGCGCGATCGGCGCGTCGGCGGTCCGCGACGCAATCGCCGATCATCCGCTGGCGCCGATTCTGTTTCTGGCGCTTCAGGTGGTCGCCAGCCTCACCTTTATTCCGCGGACCATTCTCGGCATCGCGGCGGGCATGATGTTCGGGTTCGTCTGGGGCGCGTTCTGGGCGATGGCGGGTGCCGAGTTGGGCGCAGCGGCAGGCTTTGCCGTCTGGCGCTGGCTCGGTTCCGGTGAGGTAGACCGTCTGGCGAACCCCATGCTCAGGTCCATCGTCGCGCGGGCGGAGAAGGGTGGCTGGCGGGCCGTGGCGATTGCTCGGCTGATACCGGGCCTGCCGCACAGCCTGGTCAACACGGCTCTGGCTCTGACGCGCGTCGCCTGGCTCGACTATCTGGCGGGATCGCTTGTGGGAATGCTGCCAATGACTCTTCTTCAGGTCGATATCGGCGCTGCCGGAGGCCAGGTGCTGCAAGGCCACGGGACATGGCTGGCAGGCTCTCTTCTGCTGGCGCTGGGGTTGGCGGGAACGTTCCTGCTGAAACGCGCTTCCCGCCGCCTGTCCTAGGATGGCGGCTTAGGGCTCGACCACCGACAGGATCGCGGCTAGTAGCGACAGGGGCCGGTAGGGCTTGGGCAGGACATGCTCCAGGCTCTGCTCGCGGGCGTTGGACAGGCCGCTCGAATAGCCGGATGTCAGAAGGACGTGCGTGTCCGGCCAGCGGCTCTTCACCCGCCGCGCCAACTCGACGCCATCCATGGATCCGGGCATCTTCACGTCGCTGAACAACAGGTCGACTGGCGTGCCGGATTCGAACACGGCTACGGCTTCGTCGGCATTGCTCGCCTCGACGACATCATAGCCGACATCGCGCAAAAAATCGGCGATCATCGCGCGAATGAAGACATCATCTTCGGCAACCAGCAGAGTAGCCGCCACGGTGAACCTCCTATTCCGTATTACCATAAGAGTATATTATTTGAGATTCAAGGACTTATGTAAAAATCTTGGTGCGATCTGGCGCCCGGTGCTACGATGGCGGCGAAATTCGTCGGGGAGGCGCACTATGAACGTCTGCTATCAATCGGCGGCCTCTGTCGCGGCGGCTGTCATATTGCCGCTGCTGGCCGTGCACGAGGCTTCCGCAGGGGTCACGGTTTTCGGCAACGGCATGGCGCAAATCTGCGCCGATGCGGCCCGCCAAGCTTCCAAGCGCCCCGTCGTCGATGTCAAGGGCATGCAGGCCTGCGATGTGGCCCTCAGCGACGAAACCCTGACCCAGCACGATCGGGCGGGCACCTTCATCAACCGGGGCGTGCTGCGGCTGGCGCGCGGCTCGATCGCCGATGCCAAGCAGGATTTCGACAGCGCCGCCGCCATGATGCCCGAGTTGGGTGAGGCTTACACGGATCGAGGCGCTGCGCTGATCGCCATGCGACGCTACGCCGATGCCATCGTCGATATAGACCGCGGACTGGGCCTGAAGGCGGAGGAGCCGGAGAAAGCCTATTTCAACCGCGCGCTGGCGGATGAGGCGCTCGATGACATGAAGAGCGCTTATCTCGACTATTCGCAGGCCGCCCAGCTCAAGCCGGATTGGGACCAGCCGCGCATCGAGTTGTCGCGCTTCAAGGTCAGCCGCCAATAATATCCTTGGTGGCCGGCAAGCGTCGGCCACTCCCCGAAAGACCGCCGATCGCGGCCCCGAAAAGGTTTTTCATGCCTTCCGAAATCCTGATGATGGGCCCGATGCCGCCTATCGAGCGCCTGCTTGAGCCGCATGTTCCGCTTCATCGCTTGTGGCTCGAGACCGATCCCGCGTCCTTCCTGGCCGAAATCGGGCCTCTTATTCGGGGTGTCGTCGCCTATAGCGGCGCGGCGCCGGTGGACGGTCCGCTGCTCGACCGGCTTCCCAACCTTGAGATCATCGCCATCATGGGCGCCGGTTACGACAGCGTCGACATCGCGCGCACGAAGGCGCGCGGCATCATCGTCACCAATGCCGGCGGCGCCAACGCGGTCGACGTTGCCGAGCATGCCATGGGCCTGACCCTCGACGTCGCTCGTGAGATTTCGGCTGGCGACCGCTATGTTCGCGCCGGACGGTGGAAGGCAGAGGGTCGCATGATGCCGGCGCACCGCTTGAGCGGGCGCAAGCTGGGCATTCTCGGGCTCGGCAATATCGGCCGGGCGATCGCGCACTGCGCCACCGGCTTCGGGATGCCGATCTATTATCACAACCGGCACCGTCTGTCGGAGGTCCCCTATACATACGCTGAAAGTCCGCTGGCCCTGGCCCACTTGGTTGACGTCATGGTCGTCGCGGCGCCCGGCGGCACCGAGACGCACCATCTGGTCGACGCCCCCGTGCTGGATGCGCTCGGGCCCAAAGGCATTCTCGTTAATATCGGCCGCGGCACGATTGTCGATGAGACGGCGATGATCGACGCTCTGGCCCAGGGCCGGCTGGGCGGCGCAGGGCTCGACGTGTTCGAATCCGAACCCGACGTTCCGGAGCGGCTGCGCGCCCTGCCCAATGTCGTGCTCCAGCCGCACAATGGCGGCGCGACCTGGGAGGGAATTGACGCCGCCGTCCGCATCGCGGTCGACAACCTGTTCAATCATTTCGCCGGACGCCCGGTGGTCAATCGAGTGGCGTAGTCTCCTGCCAGGCATGCCGCCTGGGCGCCGCAGCGATCTGGTCTAAGCGGGATTCTTCCCAAACGGCTGGGAAGCGTGTCCCCATGGCGCTTCTCGTCAGTGCAGCTCGCGCTCGCGGCCGTTCGTGCGCATGAAATCGGCGACATGGGGCAACGCCCGCCCCATCTCGCGGTAGCGGTTGCGCACTGCCTTGACCAACTCGCCCTCGCGTCCCAGCATCGCATCGCCGAGCTCGATCATGCGCAGATTGGGCCAGGCCTTGCTGCGGATCCGTGCCACTTCGGCCATCAGCCGGGCGGCATTCCAGTCCGGCAGGGCCTCGGCCAAAAGTAGGATGGCGGCAGCAGTCGACCGGCTGATGCCCATATGGCAGTGGATCAAGAGATGCGTTTCCGGTCCGCCCGCCGCCAGCGTCCGCCCGAACGCGAGCAGCGCCTCGACATGGTGTGGTTGCGGCGATTCGTATCCTGCGACATGCTCCTCGATCACGTCATGAAACCGCAGCACCAGATGTTCATGCTCGCCAAAGCGGCCAAATGCCTCGGGTTCCGGGGTTGTCGGGTCCAGTATGGATAGAACGTGAGTCACCTTCCGGTCGGAATGCTCGGCAAGTTCTTCGATCCCGCAAATCGTGATCTTGAACGGATGGAAAACGGGATTTTCAGGCATGACACCGACCTCACGTGAACCGACTCGTATTCCCACACTATACCAGTTCATTCCGCTATTGAGATTACGCGGTAACAATAAATAACGAGTGAAAAAACGGACAATGAAGCTAAAACATCGGCCCTCTGTTAGAATGGGTATTCCGTGCCCCCCAGGCAAGGCATGAAGGGGATGACAGCGGCGGAAGACCAGGGCGGGATATTGGCGCTGCCCGCTTTCCGACTTTTTCTTGGAATGCGGCTTCCCAGCAGCCTGGCTGTGCAGATGCAGAGTGTCGCAGTCGGCTGGCAGGTCTACGACCTGACCCACCGGCCGATCGCCCTCGGTTTCGTCGGCCTTGCGCAGTTCCTGCCGGTCTTCGGCCTCGCGTTGATCGCTGGACACGTCGC
>CAZVYC010000106.1:8206-16447 GCA_964631425.1 uncultured Rhodospirillales bacterium | reverse complement strand
TTTGACGATCTCGATGCACCGGTGGTGCGGGTCCACGGCAAGGACGTGCCACTGCCCTACGCCGCTAACCTGGAGAAGCTGGCATTGCCGCAAGCGCAGGACGTCATCGAGGCGGCCAAGGCGGTTTGCTACAAATGAGCGACATCCTGATGCCGGCGCTGTCGCCGACGATGACGGAGGGCAAGCTCGCCCGCTGGCTGAAGAAGCCCGGCGATGCCGTGGCGCCAGGCGACGTCATCGCCGAAATCGAGACCGACAAGGCGACGATGGAAGTCGAGGCAATCGACGAGGGCACGCTGGGCGAGATCAAGGTGCCGGAAGGTACCGAGGGTGTGGCCGTCAATGCCGTGATCGCAACGCTGATCACAGGCGATGAACCGGCGAAGCCGGCGAAGGCGTCAGTATCACCCCCACCTAGCCTCCCCCGCCAAGGGGGAGGGACACGAAGCGAAGGTGGCGAAATCGAGAAAAAAGCCCTTCCCCTCGATGCAGGAGGGTTGGGTGGGGGTGACGGCCCTGCCGCTAGCCCAAAGGCCAACGGTCATGCGGTGCAAGCCAAGGCGGCTCGCATCGTCGCGACTCCGCTCGCCCGGCGGTTGGCCAAGGCGGCGGGCGTCGACCTCGCCCAGATCCAGGGCAGCGGTCCTCACGGAAGAATTGTCAAAGCGGACCTCGACAAGGCCCCGGCCGCGAAGGCGCCCACCGGAATGCCGGCGCCGGCTGCTGCTCCCGGGGCCATTCCGCTCGCCAAAGGCCAGGATGCACGGCAACTGGCCGATCTGCTCGAGATGAAGTACGAGCTCCGGCCGAACTCGAATTTCCGCAGGACGATCGCACGCCGGCTGACCGAGGCCAAGCAAACCATTCCGCATTTCTATCTGACGACGGATTGCCGGATCGATGCGCTCCTGAACCTCCGCAAGCATTACAATGCCAGCGCCGGGGACACCGGGGTCAAAGCATCGGTGAACGACTTCGTTATCCGTGCCGCCGCGCTGGCACTGCGGAAAATCCCCGACGCCAACGTTTCCTGGGCGGAGGAGGGGATCCTCGCCTACCAGGATGTCGACATTTCGGTGGCGGTCGCGACGCCAAATGGGTTGATCACCCCGATCATCAAGCAGGCGGACACCAAGGGTCTGCGGCAGATCGCCGGGGAAATGCGCGACTTGGCCGGCAGGGCGCGCGACGGCAAGCTGAAGCCGCAGGAATATCAAGGCGGCACCTTCTCGATCTCCAATCTCGGCATGTACGGCGTTCGCGAGTTCGCCGCCGTGATCAACCCGCCGCAATCCTGCATCCTGGCGGTCGGCAACGGCGAGCCCCGGGCCACCGTGGTGGACGGTGAGATCAAGGCCGCGACGGTGATGACCTGCACGTTGTCGGTCGACCATCGTGCCGTCGACGGCGCGCTGGGCGCCGAATATTTACGCGCATTCAAGGCATTGATCGAAGAACCTTACAGCCTGCTGCTGTGAGCAAGATGGCAGTGAACACCCCTCTCCCCGCAGGGCGGGAGTGAGTGCGATGACCATCCGTCCCGCAACCCCGGCCGACCTGCCGCTGATCGCCCGCCTTGTGCGCGAACTTGCAGAGTACGAGAAGCTGGCGCACCAGGCGGTTGCGACCGAGGCTGATTTCGAAGCTTCTCTGTTCGGCCCATCGCCCAAGGCCTATGCACTGATCGTAGAGGGAGAGGGCGGCGAGCCGGCAGGTTTCGCCATCTATTTCTACAATTTCTCGACCTTTCTCGGACGTCCCGGCATCTATGTCGAAGACGTGTTCATCCGCCCGCAATTCCGCCGCAACGGCTTTGGCCGCGCCATCTTCAAATATCTGGCGCAGAAGGCGGTGACCGAGAATTGCGGTCGTTTGGAGTGGTGGGTGCTGGACTGGAACGAGCCTGCCATCCGCTTCTATGAAGATTTGGGTTCGGTGGCGATGGATGAGTGGACAGTGCGGCGGCTGACCGGCGACGCGCTCAGGCAGTTCGCGGAAGGCGAGGGATAGCCGATGGCGGATCAGAGTTTCGATATTGCGGTCGTCGGCTCAGGGCCGGGCGGCTATGTCGCGGCGATTCGGGCGGCGCAGCTCGGCATGAAGGCCGCGGTGATCGAGCGCGAGCATCTGGGTGGCATCTGCCTGAACTGGGGCTGCATCCCGACCAAGGCGCTGCTGCGCACTTCGGAGATCTATCACACCCTGCATCATCTTGATCAATTCGGTCTCTCCGCCAAGGAGATCGGATACGATTCCCGGAAAGTGATCGAGCGCTCGCGCAAAGTGGCCAAGCAGCTGTCCGATGGGGTCAAGTTCCTGTTGCGGAAGAACAAGATCACGGTGATCGACGGCGCCGCCAGGCTCGCCGGCAAGGGAAAACTTGCCGTTGCCAAGGACGGCAAGCTGGTTGTCGAGGTCACGGCCAAGCACGTCATCCTGGCGACCGGCGCCCGCGCCCGCTCTCTGCCGGGGCTGGAGCCGGACGGCAAGCTGGTCTGGACGTACAAGGAGGCGATGATCCCGGACGCGATTCCGAAATCGCTGCTGGTCGTCGGCTCGGGCGCGATCGGCATCGAATTCGCCAGCTTCTACCGCACCATGGGCGCCGCGGTGACCGTGGTCGAGGTGCTGGACCGGATTCTGCCGGTCGAGGACGAGGAGGTTTCGGCCTTTGCGCGCAAGCAGTTCGAGAAGCAGGGAATAAAGATTCTGACTTCGGCCAAGGTCACCAAGCTCGACCGCAACAAGAACAGCGTCAAGGCGACGATCGAGCACGAAGGCGGCCCGACGGTGATCGAAGTCGAGCGTGTCATCTCCGCTGTCGGCATCACCGGCAATGTCGAAGACATCGGGCTCGAGGGCACCAAGGTGAAGGTGGAGAAAGGCCACGTCGTCGTCGACGAATGGCTCCGCACCGGCGAGCCCGGCATCTATGCCATCGGCGACCTGGTCGGCCCCCCGTGGCTGGCGCACAAGGCCAGTCACGAGGGCGTGATCTGCGTCGAGAAGATTGCCGGCCTTAATCATGTCCAGCCGCTCAACGTCTCGAACGTGCCGGGCTGCACCTATTGCACGCCGCAGGTGGCGTCGGTCGGCTTGACCGAGGCCGCGGCCAAGGCGGCGGGCCGGACGGTGAAGGTCGGGCGCTTCCCCTATATCGGCAACGGCAAGGCGATTGCGCTCGGCGAACCGGAAGGCTTCGTCAAGACGGTGTTCGATGCCGACACCGGCGAGCTCCTGGGCGCACACTTGATCGGCGCGGAGGTGACGGAGCTGATCCAGGGCTTCACCATCGCCAAAACGCTGGAGACGACGGAGGCGGAGCTGATGGAGACCATCTTCCCGCATCCCACCCTGTCCGAAATGACGCATGAGAGCGTGCTTGACGCCTATGGTCGCGCCATCCACTTCTGAGACCATGGCCATTTCCGACACCATGGACCCCACCGATATGCTCCCGCGGGCGCGGCACCCGGAAAAGGTGAATCGCCCGGACAACCCGCCGCAACGGAAGCCGGACTGGATTCGGGTCAGGGCGCCGACCTCGCCGGAATATCATAAGACGCGCGCGCTCATGCGCGATCTGAAGCTCGCAACGGTGTGCGAAGAGGCGGCATGCCCCAATATCGGCGAATGCTGGGCCAAGCGGCACGCCACCTTCATGATCATGGGCGACGTCTGCACCCGCGCCTGCGCCTTCTGCAACGTCGCGACAGGGAAGCCGGTCCATCTCGACCCCGACGAACCGCGCCGGGTTGGCGAGGCAGTGGCCACCCTGGGCCTGGAGCATGTCGTCGTCACGTCGGTCGACCGGGATGATCTGGCTGATGGCGGGGCGCGACACTTTGCCCTGACGATCGCCGCGATCCGCGCTGCCGCGCCCGGAACGACGATTGAAATCCTGACCCCCGACTTCAAGAACAAGCCGGAAGCCGCTCAGATCATTCTTCGCGATAGACCAGACGTATTCAATCACAACCTCGAGACCGTTCCTCGGCTCTACACAGCCATCCGGCCGGGAGCGCGCTACTTCACGTCGCTTCAGCTATTGGCGCGGGTCAAGGAGGGAGATCCGGCGATGTTCACCAAGTCCGGCATCATGGTCGGCCTCGGCGAGACCCGCAAAGAGGTTCTCCAGGTGATGGACGATTTGCGCGCCGCGGACGTTGATTTCCTGACCATCGGCCAGTATCTGCAGCCAACCGTCAAGCATGCGGCGGTCGATCGCTTCGTGACGCCGGACGAGTTCAAATCCTATGCCGCCGCGGCGCGCGCAAAGGGATTCCCGATGGTTTCGGCCTCACCCTTGACTCGTTCGTCCTACCATGCCGGTGACGATTTCGTTCGCCTGCGCGCGGCCCGCGCGGCCCAACTCAGCGCCGCCTGAAGCGATGACCGCCTTCAAAGACAGGGTTCTGGTTCCCTATACGCCGCAACAGATGTTCGATCTGATTGCCGCGGTGGACCGCTATCCCGAGTTCCTGCCGTGGTGTGTGGGCGCGCGCATATTGCGGCGCGAAGGTAATCTGATTTTTGCCGACCTGGTGATCGGCTGGAAAATCCTTCGCGAACGCTTTAGTTCGAAGGTCGTTCTCAACGAGCCGAGCGCGATCCACTTCGATTACACCAACGGGCCGCTCAAGTATCTGCACGGCGATTGGCGATTCACGGCTGAGCCTAGCGGCGGAACGCTCGTCGAATTTCAGGTAGACTTCGAATTCAAGTCGCGTGCCCTGGCGGTGGTGATGGGCGGCGTCTTTTCTGAACTCGTGCATCGGATGGTGGGCGCATTCGAAGCGCGGGCGCGGCAGCTCTATAACCATCATCATCGGCACCTAACGCGCCCGGTACAGACCGTCCAGCAAAAGGCCTAGCGCGCGTTCCGTCGCCTGGCGCCGGACCGCGGCCCGGTCGCCTGCGAAAATATGCTGCTCCACTGTCGTTTCATCGCCAGCCGCCAGTCCGAACCAGACGAGGCCGACCGGCTTTTCCGACGAACCGCCATCGGGTCCGGCGATGCCGGTCACCGAAACGGCCACAGCGGCCTGGGAATGCGCCAGCGCGCCCTTGGCCATGGCGGCCGCCACCTCGGCGCTGACCGCGCCCTTGGCCGCGATCAGCGCGGCGTCCACGCCCAGCAGCTCCGTCTTGGCGGCATTCGAATATGTGACGAACCCGCGTTCGACGACCGCGGAGGATCCGGCGATGTCGGTCAGCGCCGCCACGATCATGCCGCCGGTGCAGGATTCGGCGGTCGCAAGCATACGCCCGGCCGCCCGATAGCGGTCGAGCACGGTGCGCGCGAGGGCAGCCGCATCAGGCAAGCGGCAGCCTCACGGTCGCCAGCCCTTGCGCGGCGATGCCTTCGCGCCGGCCGGTAAAGCCCAGTCCTTCCGTCGTCGTCGCCTTGACGCTGACCTGGTCGGACCTCAGACCCGCGATCTCCGCCACCCGCGCCACCATGGCGGCGCGGTGGGGACCGACCTTGGGCCGCTCGCAGATGATGGTCACGTCGAGATGGGTGACGATGCCGCCCAGCTCATGCACCGCATCGACCGCGTGGCGGAGGAAGAGAGCGCTGTCGGCGCCGCGCCAGCGCGGGTCGGTCGGCGGAAAATGGCTGCCGATATCGCCTTTGCCGATGCAGCCGAGAATGGCGTCGGTCAGTGCGTGCAGCCCGACATCGGCATCGGAATGACCTTCGAGCGCGTGGCTGTGCGGCACCGCGACACCGCAGATCGTGACATGATCGCCGGGGGCGAACTTGTGGACGTCGAAGCCCGACCCGGTGCGAATGTCGCCCAGGCGCGCGGCGAGAAACGCTTCCGCCAGGGCGAGGTCGCCTGCCCGTGTGACTTTGAGGTTGCTCATCGATCCTTCGATCAGGGTGATGGGAATGCCGGCCCGCTCGGCCAGCGTTGCATCGTCGGTGGCGAGATCGTCGGGCGCGGCGCGATGGGCAGCGAGGATGACGGCATAATGGAAGCCTTGCGGCGTCTGCACCTGCCACAAACCCTCGCGGTCGACCCTGCCGCCGGAGCCGCGACGCAGGCTGTCCACAACCGGCAGGGCCGCGACGGCCGCCTGGTGCTCGGCGAGCGCACCGATCACCCGGCTGATAATCGCTCCATCGGTCAGCGGCCGCGCCGCGTCGTGAATCAGCACGAAATCGGGGGGGGCATCGGCTAGCGCCTCAAGGCCGCGCCTGACCGATTCCTGGCGCATCGCGCCACCCGGCACCGGCGGCTCGATCGGCAGGTCGCCGACCGCCGCGCGGTAGAGTGCCTCATGCCCTTTCCCGATTACCACCCGTACGCGATCTATCGCAGGATGGTCGAGGAATGTCCGTGCCGTATGACGGAGCAGCGGCACGCCGCCCAGGCTTTGATATTGCTTGGGTAGATCGCCGCCGTGCCGGCTACCCGATCCGGCCGCTACGATCAAAGCTGCGATATTCAAGGACGCTCTGCCATGAATGTTGCAGCGCCGCAAATTTCACGCGACACTGGACATGAATGGGTGCAAAATAAGCAGATGCCTAATAACATAGCATTTCCTTTCCGCGCGCCAAAGCGGATGGGCGAGACCAGCGTGGATCCCGGGCGGGTATTGGAAGCATTGCCGCAGGCGATTCTCGCGATCGATGGCACGTTCGCCATACGCTATGTCAACATGAAAGCTGAAGAGTTTTTTTACGCCAGCGCGCAGACGCTGCTGAATGCAGGCCTATCCGAATTGATCCCGTCGGACAGTCCCGTCTTTGGACTGATCCGGCAAGTCCTGCGCACCGCGGCGCCGGTCGTCGACCACGGGTTGATGCTGCACAGCCGGCGGATGGGGCAGCGCGACGTTCTGATTCAAGTAACTCCGCTGGGCGACCCACCGGACTTTGCCATCCTGGCGTTCCAGGAACGCTCGATCGCCGATCGGCTTGACCAGCAATGGAGCCAGCGTGGCGCGGTGCAGTCGGCGCGGGCTATGGCGGCGATGCTGGGCCATGAAGTACGCAATCCGTTGTCGGGTATTCGCGGCGCGGCCCAGCTTCTGGAGCAAAGCGTCAACCCGCAGGATCGCGAGCTGACCCGGCTCATCTGCGACGAGACCGACCGCATCAAGGCTCTGGTCGACCGGATGGAAGTCTTTTCCGACGACGTGCCGCTGAGCCGGGAGGCGGTGAACATCCATACCGTGCTTGACCAAGTGCGCAAAGTGGCGGCCGCGAGCTATGCGCGGCATGTCACCTTCGTCGAGCACTATGATCCCTCTCTGCCACCCGTGCTGGGCAATCGCGAGCAGTTGATCCGACTGTTCACCAACCTGGTCAAGAACGCCGCCGAGGCCATCACGCGTGGCCATGGCGGCATCGTGCTTTCCACGGCCTACCAGAGCGGCCTGAGGATGGCGCTGCCCAACGGGCAGGGGCGCGCGCACCTGCCGCTCGTGGTTAGCGTGGAGGATAATGGCGACGGAATTCCCGACTCGATCCGGCCGCACATCTTCGACGCATTCGTCTCAGGCAAGCAGAACGGCACGGGGCTGGGCCTGGCCCTGGTTGCAAAGATCGTCGGCGAACATGGCGGCCTGATCGAGCTTGAAAACCTGCCGCGGCGGACAATTTTCCGCGTTTTCCTGCCGATGGCCGAAAGATCGGGTCCATGACCGTCGCTGAAACTCGTCCCAACCCCGCTGTTATCCTCGTCGCCGACGACGACCGCGCGATACGCACTGTCCTGACCCAGGCGCTGACCCGTCAGGGGTACGAGGTGCGCGCCACCAGCGCCGGCGGGACGCTGTGGCGATGGGTCGCCGACGGGCAGGGGCATCTCGTGATCACCGATGTGATCATGCCGGACGAGAACGGACTCGACCTCGTGCCCCGCATCCGCCAAGTCAGGCCCGAACTGCGCGTCATCGTGATGAGCGCGCAGAACACGCTGATGACTGCGGTCAAGGCGACCGAGCGCGGCGCGTTCGAATACCTGCCGAAGCCCTTCGACCTCAAGGACCTGATCCAGATCGTCGAGCGGGCCCTGGCCGAGCCCCGCCCCAAGCCAGAGGAGCCGGAACTGATCGACCAGTCGGAAGAGGCGCTGCAGGTGATCGGCCGTTCGCCGGCGATGCAGGAAATCTACCGCACCATGGCGCGGCTGATGTCGACCGACCTCACCGTCATGATCCTGGGCGAGTCGGGCACCGGCAAGGAGCTGATCGCCCGCGCGCTGCACGGATACGGCAAGCGCC
>CAZVYC010000106.1:0-8196 GCA_964631425.1 uncultured Rhodospirillales bacterium | reverse complement strand
GCGAGGGGCCGTTCGTCGCCGTCAATATGGCGGCAATTCCTAAGGAGCTGATCGAGAGCGAGCTGTTCGGGCACGAGCGCGGCGCCTTTACCGGCGCTGTCGCTCGGCTGTCCGGCCGGTTCGAGCAGGCGCAAGGCGGCACGCTGTTCCTGGACGAGATCGGCGACATGCCGCCCGAGGCGCAGACGCGGCTGCTGCGTGTGCTGCAGGAGGGCGAGTACGTGACGGTCGGCGGCCGCACACCGATTCGCGCCGACGTTCGCATCATCGCCGCGACGCACCGCGACCTGCGCGCGCTGATCGGGCAGGGGCTGTTCCGCGAGGACCTCTATTACCGACTGAACGTCGTTCCGATTCGCGTGCCGCCGCTCCGCGAGCGAACCCAGGACATCCCGGCTTTGGTGAGGCATTTCATGAGCCAGGCGGTCGAAAGCGGTCTGCCGGGGAAGCTGATCGATCCCGTGGCGATGCAAAAGCTCCAGGCCCATCGCTGGCCCGGCAATGTGCGCGAGCTCGAAAATCTCGTACGCCGGCTCTGCGCGCTTTATTCCGAGGAAGTGATCGACGTTGCCGCGATCGATAGCGAGCTGGCGGAGGCACGCGAGCCGGCGCCTCAGGCCGAAGCGCCCGGCCGCGAAGGCCTGGGCGCGGTCGTCGAGCGTCATCTGCGCGAATATTTCGCTGCTCATGCAGACGGGCTGCCGGCGAGCGGCGTCTATGATCGGATCGTCCGCGAGATCGAGCGGCCGCTGATCGCGCTCTCGCTCGCCGCGACTCGTGGTAACCAGCTGCGCGCCGCCGAGCTGCTCGGCCTCAACCGCAACACGCTGCGCAAGAAAATCCGTGAGTTGGACATCCAGCCGGCGCGCGGCCTAAAATAGCCTCTCTATGGAGGGCGCGGTTCAGATGAGCGTGGAAGCCGTCAAGCAGGCTCCGGGCACGCCCTGGCGGGTTTTCGTCCAGTGGTCCGGTCGGATCGGTCTTGGTAACAAGATCGCGCTGGCGCTCATCGTTGCCTCGGTCATGGCCGGGGTGGCAACCTATGCCGCGCTGACCGCCAACGCGCCGTTCGGCGATGCGCGCACACTCTTTACACTGATCACCTTCGACCTGGTGCTGTTCCTGGTGCTGGCGCTGATCGTCACGCGGCGGATCGTGGCCCTGCTGGTGCAACGGCGCCAGGGCACGGCGGGCGCGCGGCTCAATATCCGGTTCGTGACCTGGTTCAGCATCGTCGCCGTCGTCCCGGCGATCTTCGTGACCCTGTTCTCGATCGGGTTTCTCTATCTCGGGGTCGAATCCTGGTTCAGCCAGCGCGTGCAAACCGCGGTCGACGAATCGGTGGTTGTGGCCGGCGCCTATCTCGAAGAGCACAAGCAGGCGATCCGCGGCGACGTGCTGGCCATGGCGGCCGATCTCAGCCAGGTGCCGGCGCCGATGGGCACCCAGGAATTTTCCGTAGTCCTGAGCGAACGGGCGCTGCTGCGCAACCTTCCGGACGCCATGGTGTTCGATGACCTGAATCGGGTCTGGGCCAGCACCGGCATCAGCTTCGCGCTCGGCCTCGACCTGCCGCCGTCGGACGAATTGGAGGCGGCGCGGCGGAACTCCGACGTCCAGGTCAGGACTTCCGAGCAGCAGGACAGGGTGACCGCGCTGGTCAGGCTCTATCCCGGCGTCTATCTCTATGTCGCGCGGCCGATCGATCCGCGCGTGCTGGCCCACACTGCCATCGCCAAGGATGCCGCCGAGCAATATGCCAAGGCGGAGGGTTCGCGGTCGAACCTGCAGATCCAGGTCTGGCTCATGTTCATCGTGGTCGCCCTGCTGCTTCTGCTGGCCGCGGTGTGGCTCGGGCTGCATTTTGCCAGGCAGCTGGTCCAGCCCATCAGCGCGCTGATCGAAGCCGCTGACCGCGTGCGTTCGGGCGACTTGTCGACCCGCGTCACCGAGCCCGAGGACGCCGATGAAATTTCGATTCTGTCACGGACTTTCAATCGCATGACGAGTCAGCTGGCGAGCCAGCGGGCCGAACTGGTCGAAGCCAACCGGCAGCTCGACAAGCGCCGCCGATTTACGGAGACTGTTCTGGCCGGCGTCTCGGCCGGGGTAATCGGGCTCGACCTCGACGGCCAGATTACGCTCGCCAACCGATCCGCCGCGGAATTCCTGGGCGTCGACCCCGGCTCGCTCGCCGGACGGCAGCTCGCTGAAGTCCTGCCCGAAGTCCTCCCGCTGCTCGACCAGCTGGGTCCGAACCAGACACGGCTTGTCCAGTCGCAGGTCGACTTGCGCCGCCCGGGATTGCCGCACCGGACGATCCTGGTGCGCATCGGTGCCGAGCAGCAGGGCAAGCAGGTCCGCGGTTATGTCGCGACGTTCGATGACGTGACGGAGCTGTTGCAGGCGCAGCGCAAGGCGGCCTGGGCCGATGTGGCACGCCGGATCGCGCACGAGATCAAGAACCCGCTGACCCCAATCCAGCTGTCCGCCGAGCGGCTTAAGCGCAAGTACCTCAAAGAAATCGCCAGCGATCGTGAAACCTTCGTCACCTGCACCGACACGATCGTGCGGCAGGTGGGGGATATCGGCCGTATGGTCGACGAGTTCTCGGCATTCGCCCGCATGCCGCAGGCGGTGATGCGTCGGGAATCGCTGACCGATCTGGTCGGCCAGGCCGTGTTCCTGCAGCGGCAGGCGCGAACCAACATCCGGTTCGATGTGGTAAAGCCGGCCGAGTCCCTGATCGTCGAATGCGACGGGCGGCAGATCACGCAGGCGCTGACCAATCTTCTGCAGAATGCGATCGACGCAATCGAGGGGCGCATTGCGGAGGAGGGAGAGACGCTGCCGCGCGGCCACGTCGAGGTCGCGCTCTCGGTCGAGGGCGACCGTGCGGTCATCGCTGTGTCCGACAATGGCCGCGGGCTGCCGGCGGCGGACCGCGACCGCCTGACCGAGCCCTACGTCACGACGCGCGCGAAGGGAACGGGTTTGGGGCTGGCGATTGTCAAGAAGATCATGGAGGATCATACAGGGTCGCTGGAAATGCATGACAATCCCGGCGGAGGCGCGCGCGTGATTCTCTCCATCCCGCTCCGGCAGGCCACGCAACCCGAGCCAGCCTCCCCTCGACAGAGTATCCAATCCCGCTATGGCGCGTGACATTCTGATCGTTGATGACGAAGCCGACATCCGGCTTCTCATCAGCGGCGTCCTCAACGACGAAGGCTATACGACCCGGCAGGCGGCCAACAGCGACGCCGCGCTTGCTGCGTTGCAGGCACGTCAGCCGACGCTGGTGATCCTCGACATCTGGCTGGAAGGCAGCCGGCTGGACGGGATGGAACTGCTGGATGAGATCCGCAAGCACCACCCGTCGGTACCGGTGGTGATGATCAGCGGCCACGGCAACATCGAGACCGCAGTCGCCGCAATCAAGAACGGCGCCTACGATTTCATCGAGAAACCGTTCAAGGCCGATCGGCTGCTGCTGATCATCGATCGGGCACTGGAGGCGGCGCGGCTCAAGCGCGAGAATGAGGAGCTGAGGCTCCGGGCCGGCACCTCGACCGAACTAATCGGCGTGTCGCCGGCGATCGCCCGGATCCGGCACGAAATCGACAAGGTCGCGCCTTCAGGCAGCCGGGTGCTGATCACCGGCGCGCCGGGCAGCGGCAAGGAGACGGTCGCCCGGCTGATCCATGCCCGGTCGCGGCGCGCCAGCGGCCCGTTCATCATCCTCAACTGCGCCTCGATCCGCCCGGAGCGACTCGAGATCGAGCTGTTCGGCACGGAATATGCGATCGAAGGGGGCGGGCGGAAGATCGGCGTCTTGGAGCAGGCCCACGGCGGCACCTTGCTGCTCGACGAGGTCGGCGACATGACGCTTGAAACCCAGGGCAAGATGGTGCGGTGCCTGCAGGAGCAGACCTTCGAGCGGGTCGGCGGGTCAACCCGGGTGGAGGTGGATGTCCGGGTAATCGCCACGACGACCAAGGACCTGAATGTCGAGATGTCGGCCGGCCGGTTCCGGCAGGATTTGTTCTATCGGCTGAACGTGGTACCGGTCCGCATCCCGTCGCTGACTGAACGGCGCGAGGATGTGCCGTTGCTGGCTCGGCAGTTCATGCAGCGTGCGTCGGAGGTCGGCGGCATTCATGCCCGCGAGTTCGGGGATGACGCGATCGCGGCGCTGCAATCTTATGACTGGCCGGGCAACGTCCGGCAACTGAGGAACGTGGTCGACTGGCTGCTGATCATGAATCAGGGTGAGCCCGGCGGCGCCATCCGCGCCGAGATGCTGCCGACCGAGATCGGCGCCATCGCGCCCGAGATGGTGAAGTGGGATCGCGGCGCCGAGATCATGAGCCTGCCGCTCAGGGACGCACGCGAGATGTTCGAGCGCGAATATCTTCTGGCGCAGGTCAATCGCTTCGGAGGCAATATCTCGCGCACCGCTGCCTTCGTCGGGATGGAGCGCTCGGCTCTCCACCGCAAGCTCAAGTCTCTGGGCGTGCCGGGCCAGGATCGGGCCGAACGGCTGGCGAGCGAGTAATCCCGTGGCACGTTTCGCCTATGTCAACGGCCGGTTCGTCCGGCATGCCGACGCCATGGTCCACGTCGAGGATCGCGGTTACCAACTGGCCGATGGCGTCTATGAGGTCGTCACCGTTCTCGACGGGCATTTCGTCGATGAGGCGGGGCATCTGGCCCGGCTTGCCCGTTCGCTTGGCGAGCTCAGGATCGAGCCGCCTTTGAGCAAGACTGTGCTGAGGCATGTGATGCGAACGCTCGTGCGGCGCAACGGGCTCACGGACGGCATCCTCTATATCCAGGTGACCCGCGGCGTCGCCCCGCGCGACTTCAAGTTTCCGAAGCAGACCAAGAGCGCTCTCGTCATGACCACCCGCCGGATGGACCTGTCGGGGACCAACAGCGAGGCCGGCGTGGCGGTGAAATCCGTCGCCGACATCCGCTGGGCCAGGCGCGACATTAAGTCAGTCGGTCTTCTGGCCCAGGTGCTGGCCAAGCAGGAGGCTGCCGAAGCCGGTGCGTTCGAGGCCTGGATGATCGACGCGGACGGATTCGTCACCGAGGGTGCGTCGAGCAATGCCTGGATCGTGACGTCGGACGGGGTGCTGGTCACCCGGCAGAGCGATCATTCCGTGCTCTACGGAATCACCGGCAACACGATCGAATATCTGGCCGCCGAACAGGGACTCAAGGTCGAACGCCGCGCCTTTACGCTGGAGGAGGCCCATGATGCGCGCGAAGCCTTCCTCTCATCGGCGACGACCTTCTGTATCCCGGTGGTCAGCATCGACGGCCGGCCGGTCGCCAACGGCCATCCTGGCGAGGTGACGCTGAGATTACGGCGGCTTTACCGGGACTACGCATGCAAACGCCAGGCACAGGCCTTCCCGTGGCCAAGATCTTCACCACGTTGATTCCGCCGACGTACCCCCGCGCCGTGCTGTTCGACTGGGACAACACGCTGGTCGAGAACTGGCTCGCGATCCAAGCGGCGTTCAACGCAGCGCTGACCGAGGCCGGCCGGCCGCCGCTCGATCTCGAGCAGGTCAAGTACCAGGCGCGCCACGCGTCACGGGAAATCTTCCCCAAGCTCTTCGGGGACGATTGGCCGAGGGCACGTGCGACATTCTATCGCCATTTTGAGCGGAATCATCTGGCCGGCCTTCGCCTGATGGCGGGAGCCGAAGCCGTGCTGGATGCGCTTGGCGAGCAGGATGTGCCACTCGCGGTCGTTTCTAACAAGAAAGGTGATCTGCTCCGGCGCGAAATACGGCACCTCGGCTGGTCCGGCCGGTTCGGCGCTGTGGTGGGTTCGCTCGACGCGCCAGCCGATAAGCCTGACCCGATTCCAGTGCGGCTGGCGCTGAGCCTGCTGGGGCTGGAAACGCCGGTCGGCGTCTGGTTGGTGGGCGATACCGACGTGGACATGCGTGCGGCCCACGCGGCCGGGTGCGTCCCCGTGCTGGTCGGGCCGGGACCGAGTAACGCCGATCTGTTAAAGGAAGTGGAACCAGCGGTAAGATGTCACAATTGTACGGGCTTAGCGGGGCTTATCCGCAGCCTCACGAGTACCATATCGACTGTGAGTCAAGGATCAGCGGATTCGCCGCGGCCCAACAACAACCAACGCCAAGAGAGCGTCAATGAGCGATAAAAGCCAAAACGTTCAGGAAGTGTTCCTGAATAACGTTCGTAAGAACAAAGCTCCCGTCACCGTTTTTCTGATCAACGGTGTCAAGCTCCAGGGTATCATCACCTGGTTTGATAACTATTCCGTGCTGCTGCGCCGCGACGCGCATTCGCAGCTCGTGTTCAAGCATGCCATCTCGACAATCATGCCGGCGCAGCCGGTTCAGCTGTTCGAGGGCGGCAAGGAAGAGGACATTTGAGTCCACTGAACGGGAACGGGCACGGGGGCGCGATCGGCACGCGCGCGCTCGTCCTCTATCCGGCGCTCAAGGACAGCGACGGCGTGCGTGACCCCGAGGCACGCCTGGAAGAGGCCTGCGGCCTGGCTGCGGCGATTGATCTCGACGTCGTCGAAAGCCTCGTCGTGCCCCTCAACCAGCCGCGTCCGGCAACTTTGCTGGGCTCTGGCAAGGTTGAGGCGCTGAAAGGCCTGATTGCCGAACGGGAAATCACGCTGGTCGTCGTCGATCACGCGCTGACGCCCGTGCAGCAGCGCAACCTCGAGCGCGCCTGGAATGCCAAGGTCATCGATCGGACCGGCCTGATCCTCGAGATCTTCGGGGCGCGGGCGCACACGCGCGAAGGTACGCTCCAGGTCGAGCTGGCGGCGCTGGAATACCAGCGATCGCGGCTGGTGCGGTCGTGGACCCACCTGGAGCGGCAGCGCGGCGGCTTCGGCTTCCTTGGCGGCCCGGGTGAATCGCAGATCGAAATGGACCGGCGCCTGATCGGCGAGCGCATCACCAAGCTGAAGCGCGAGCTCGACCAGGTGCGGCGCACGCGCGGACTGCACCGGTCGGCGCGCAAGAAGGTGCCTCACCCGGTTGTAGCGCTGGTCGGCTATACCAACGCCGGCAAGTCGACGCTATTCAACCGCCTGTCCGGCGCCGCCGTCCGCGCGGAGGACCTGCTGTTCGCGACCCTCGATCCGACCATGCGCGGCATCTCGCTGCCATCGGGTCGACGGGCGATCCTGTCCGATACGGTCGGGTTCATCTCCGAGCTGCCGACTCAACTGGTCGCAGCCTTCCGTGCGACCCTCGAAGAGGTCGAGGAAGCCGATCTGATCCTGCATGTCCGGGACATCTCGCATCCCGACACCGAGGCTCAGCGTGAGGACGTGTTGACGGTGCTCGGCGAGCTCGGCATCGACCTCGACCATGACGATCGGGTCGTCGAAATCCTCAACAAGGTCGACCGCTTGCTGCCGGAAGAGCGTGAGCGACTGCGCTGGCAGGAGGGCCGCAAGCCGGAACTGCTGCCCATCTCCGCGCTGACAGGCGAGGGGGCTGGGCGCCTGCTCGATTTCATCGACCGGCGCCTGATGAGCAGCCGATCGGTGGTGGCGCTGGACGTCGACCTGGCTGACGGCGGCGCGCTCGCTTACCTTTATCGCTCCGGCGAGGTGCTCGAACGCCTGGACGAAGGCAGCGTGGCGCATCTGAGGGTCGGGCTTGAGCCGAGTGCGCTGGCTCGCTTCGAAACTACCTACCGTTACCGGCCACACGAATGAGTTCTTCGACATGCAGGCTCGCTTTCATCGGCCTCGGCGTGATGGGCGGGCCGATGGCCGGCCATCTGGCCAAAGCGGGTCACGAGGTGACGGTCTATAATCGCACGGCGGCGCGCGCGGAGGCCTGGGCCGCGGCCCATGGTGGGGCGGGGGCGGCCAAGCCGACGCCGCGGGAAGCGGCCGAAGGCGCCGATATCGTGTTCGCTTGCGTCGGCAACGACGACGACCTATCGGCTGTGACCCTGGGCGAGAACGGCGCATTCGCCGGCATGCGGCCAGGGGGGATCTTCGTCGACCATACGACGGCTTCGGCGGAGATCGCGCGGTCGTTGGCCGCCGCGGCGGCGGACCGTGAGCTGGACTTCCTCGATGCCCCGGTGTCAGGCGGGCAGGCAGGCGCGGAAAAGGGCATTTTAACGGTGATGGTCGGTGGCAGCGAAGATGCCTTCGCCGAGGCC
>CAZVYC010000105.1:0-16617 GCA_964631425.1 uncultured Rhodospirillales bacterium | reverse complement strand
GGCGCAGCTTTCCGGTCGGCCCGGTTCGGGGTCGCAGGGCGCCATGTCGGCGGGACGAGGTTGGTTCGTGTTCACGGCGGCACAAGAACATAAAAAGAACAAAATGTCAAGCCCCCATGCAGCATAAGCGGTCACCCAAGCGATCCCTTATGGGATATCGGACTGGGCCGAAAGGAGACCGGCAGGTTTGCAGCAGGTAGCGCGAACGGCCGCCATCCGGTCAGACTGCTAATGGCGGCGTTTCACGACCCGGATGATGGCTGTGGCTCGCTCTTTTTGCCTGCGCCCAGGCGTCTCTGCCGGATTGGCGAACCTCGAACGGAACCGGAGCGAATAAGGCAATGTTTCGTGTAAATTGAGGTCCCGCTTCCCGGCTGGGGCTGGAACAGGATTTCAATGGAAAGCTCGGATCGCTCCGCCGCCGCACAGTCTAGCGAAGGCCGCTACCGGCTCCTTGTCGAGGCGATCACCGATTACGCGATTTACATGCTGGATCGGGACGGGTTCGTGACCAGCTGGAACCCGGGGGCCAAGCGCTTCAAGGGCTATGAAGCTGATGAGATCATCGGCCGTCATTTCTCGGCCTTCTACACAGACGCTGAGCGGATACAGAACGTGCCCGGGCTAGCATTGGAGGAGGCGGCGCGCACTGGGCGATTCGAGCGCGAGGGCTGGCGCGTGCGCAAGGACGGCACGCAATTCTGGGCCCACGTGGCCATCGACGCGATCCGCTCGCCTGAGGGTGAGCTCGTCGGCTTCGCCAAGATCACCCGCGACTTGACGGAGCGGAAGGCGGCCGAAGCCAAACTACGAGCGAGCGAAGAACAGTTTCGGCTGCTCGTGCAGGGCGTGACCGACTACGCCATCTTTATGCTGGATGTGGGCGGCCATGTGGCAAGCTGGAACGCCGGCGCGCAACGCATCAAAGGTTACGCCCCGGAAGAGATCATCGGTCGCCACTTCTCCAACTTCTATACCGAAGCGGACCGCGTCGCGGGCCTCCCAAACACCGGGCTGGAGATCGCAGCCAGGGAGGGGCGTTGGGAGCACGAGGGTCAGCGGGTCCGAAAGAACGGAACCACCTTCTGGGCGCACGTCGTGATCGACGCGATCAGGGATGAGAACGGCACGCTGCTCGGATTCGCCAAGGTGACGCGGGACATCACCGAACGCCGTGAGGCGGAAGCCGCTCTGCAGCAGGCGCAAGCGACGATGATGCGTTCCCAGAAGCTGGAGGCGGTCGGGCAACTCACCGGTGGCGTCGCCCACGACTTCAACAACCTGCTGCAGGTGATCAGCGGAAACCTGCAGCTGCTCAGCAAGGACATCGCCGGGAATCCCCGCGCCGAGATGCGGGTCCAGAGCGCCCTTGCGGGCGTAGCGCGCGGATCGAAGCTTGCTTCCCAGTTGCTCGCCTTCGCCAGGCGCCAACCGCTGGAGCCGAGGGTGGTGAACGTGGGCCGCCTGATCCAGGGCATGGACGAGCTGCTGCGCCGTGCGCTCGGCGGAGAGATCGAGATCGAGACCGTGGTGGGGGGCGGGCTGTGGAACAGCCTCATCGACCCGGACCAGCTCGAGAACGCCATTCTCAACCTCGCGATCAATGCACGCGACGCAATGAACGGCGAAGGTCGGCTAACCATCGAGGCCAGCAACGCGTTCCTCGATGACGCGTATGCCCGGCATCATGACGAGGTCGCGCCGGGCCAGTACGTAATGATCGCGGTGACTGACACCGGGTCCGGCATTCCGCCGGAGATCCTGGAACGAGTCTATGAGCCGTTCTTCACGACCAAGGCGGAGGACAAGGGTACAGGTCTGGGCCTTGCAATGGTCTACGGCTTCCTCAAGCAATCAGGCGGACACGTCAAAATCTATAGCGAGGTCGGCGCGGGAACGACGGTGAAGCTCTACTTCCCGCGAGAGGTGGCCAGCGAGGATACCCTGGTCGTCGCTCCCTCCGGCGACGTGAAGGGCGGGGAGGAAACCGTCCTTGTGGTTGAGGATGACGATGAGGTTCGTGAGGTCGCCGTCGCCATGCTCACGGAGCTTGGCTACCGCGTGCTCAAGGCGCGGGATGCGGCGGCCGCGCTCGTCGTCGTCGATAGCGGCGTCCCGATCGACCTGATCTTCACCGATGTGATGATGCCCGGCGCGCTGCGCAGCCCAGAATTGGCGCGGAAAGCCAAGGAGCGGTTGCCCAACGTCGCCGTCCTCTTCACGTCCGGCTACACACAAAACGCCATCATGCACGGCGGGCGGCTCGATCGGGGCGTAGAGCTCCTGGCCAAGCCCTACACACGCGAGGCGCTCGCACGGAAGATTCGGCATGTGCTGGCCCATCATGCTCAGAGGCGCGTCGCAGCCCGGGCGCCGCGCCAGCCGGCGAACGAGAACGCTCTGAAGGGCGCGACGGTACTGCTGGTCGAAGACGACGAGATTATCCGCTCTACGACGGCGGAGATGCTGAGCGACGTAGGATGCCAGGTAAAGGAGGCCGGCACGGCCGAAGGGGCTTTGAAGATCCTGGATGAGGGTCTTGTGGACGTCCTTCTCACGGACGTTGGCCTGCCAGGAGTCTCTGGCCTCCAGCTCGCAACGGACGCCCGCGCGCGTCGGCCAGACCTCTGCCTCGCTCTCGCGACCGGTGACAGCGGCGTCAGATCCGAAGCCGCACTCTTGAACGCGGCGCTCGTTGTGAAGCCCTACACCCGAGACACCCTGCGCCAAGCCCTGGAAAATGCGCTGAAGGCGCAGAAGAAACACGGGCGTTGACGCCGCCAGCCGGTGAAATCGGCCGCGCGTCGTTCGCCTCAGGCCAAAGGAATGAGCAGTCCGTCACAGGGTGGGCGAGCGGCCGATCTCAAAAGCGGGCATAAAGCCGTTTCACAGACGAGGGGCATTTTTGTTCTGACGGTGCCGGGAACGTGGCTATGGCCGGGGGAAAATCCATTTGTCCACGACCGGCAACAGTGGCTTTGATGAGCTGAACAGGATCGCCGGCGGCTTTGGGAACGGGCTCATCCGTCTGAGCTGAGTCATGATATCGTCGTCGACCGACGGATCGCCTGAACTCGAAACAACGTGGATGTCGGTCAACACGCCATCCTGATCCAGTACGAGTACCACGTCGGCGTCGTGGGGTTCCCGGTGCCTGGCGCCGCCCTTGTGCGAGTCGATATAGGCCTTTAGCCGTTTGAGATAATCGTTGCCCGCTTGGCTTCCATTCCCAGCGCCAGCGCCATTGCCGTCCGAACCGTTGGCCGGCGCGCCGGCTGCGGGAGGTCCGGGCGCGGCCGGCAGCGACATCGGCGGTTTCGGCACCATCGGGGGCGGCAGCGCGAGGCGGATCGGTGGCTGGAACACGTGAGCCAGACGCGGCGCCGGCTGAAGGTGGGGCCGCCCCGCGGATGAATTCGCTTCGGCCGGATGTGCTGCCGGCGCGGCGCGAACGGGTTTGGGCGCTTGCATGGGCGGCGCGATCGCGACATCCACCGAATCGCTCGTTGGCGGCACCGACCGGTTGATCATAAACGGCAGGAGCAGCCACAGAAGTCCAATATGAAGCAGCACCGCCATCAGCAACATGGCGTGCCGTCGCCACAACGCGCGCGCCCGTTCGCTCATGGCAAAGATATATCCGCCAAAAGGGAAAACCGCGAAGCTGTTTAGGGGACCGGCGAACCGTTCGGGAATTTTCGCCCGCGGGTAGAATTCCGTTGTCGCGGTCGCTCAAAAAGCCCACAACTACTTGCTGACGACACCTGAATTACGCCATAGCCGCAAGTCCGCTTGCGATCTCGCGGCGAGCAAACCCGCTCGGCCCCCCACCGCCGACCGGGCGTTTCCGCCGCCGCTAAGGCTTCCCGGCCGTCCTTTCCCGATCCGTGTGGCGTCGATGTGTGTCGGTGCTGGCAGCACTGGATACGTCCACAGACGCTAAAGCCGTCCCTCAGCTTGTACCCCAGGTCGTACCAGCCCTGAATCTTCCCGTCGTGGACGGTGAAGATTCAGGACTTGGCCCGGTTCGCGGGTCTTTGTGTCCAGATCAATAGCCTCGAGGCGGTGGATAATAAGGCTGCTGCTGCGGCGGCGGCGGTGTGGTGGCATAGCCGGTGGCTGCACCGGCAACGGCGCCGACTCCCGCGCCCAGGGCTGCGCCAGCCGGCCCGCCTGCCGCGGCGCCTATCGCCGCGCCTGAGCCGGCGCCTATTAAAGCACCGCCCGCGGCACGCTGGCCGGGGTCGTAGGGGTTCGAGCAGCCGGCGAGGGCGCCAAGCATCAGCGCACCGAGCACGCCTGTCTTTAGTAAGCGGTTCATTTTGCACTCCTTTCCTAACCCATGTGTAACCTCGCTGGCGGGGCCAAGTTCCGGCTGATCGCGATTTCCTTTAAGTCCGCGCTCCCCCGGCGGACTGGCAAAGCACGTTCGCCAAGTCGATGGAATGGGTGCTCCAGACCATGTCCTCTAACTTCACCGGTACCGAACAGGGTCTTTCGCCGTGTGGGTCCATCGGCGTTCCCATGACAATGCAGTCGGACTGCCAGACGATACCCGCCTCGACGATCTTGGCAGCAATTGAGGGCTTAAGGCGGCCGCCACGTTTCAGCGCCTGCTCATCGCTGTTGAGTGCTCGTTAACGGCCGTTCGACTTTCCACCCATCGCAGCCCTTCGCCGCAATGCCGCTTATGACCGGTCCATGAGATTTCGGCCGGCGCGCTCCTCGATAACTATCGGAAAGCGAAGACGTTGACCGGCGCGCGAACGGACAGCTCGAGACAGAATTTGCCGAGTTGGGAACCGCGCGACCGCGCGGGTTATGACGAAGACGTCTGAAGAAGATTTTCAACACCAAGGACACTAACGGCACGAAGTTCTAAAATAGGCCCACGGCGCTCATGAAGATAAGGCGGCGTCGGCAATTTTCATACTTCGTGTTCTTCGTGTACTCCGTGTTAAAATTGCAGTTCGGTGACCTCAGGCTATCAAGGCGGCGCGAGCGCAGAGCGTCACAGCCCCTGCCGCGCCGAACAGCGTCTCAGCAATATTTTAATTGGTCGGCGGATGCATTGGCCAGCCGGTCTTACCGTCCC
The DNA here is from genome assembly GCA_964631425.1 of uncultured Rhodospirillales bacterium. Lineage (GTDB taxonomy): Bacteria > Pseudomonadota > Alphaproteobacteria > BOG-932 > Roseiterribacteraceae > BOG-932. The sequence goes on along the minus strand of CAZVYC010000105.1, from coordinate 11,522 downwards.
TGGTCGTGGGGTCTATGTAGAACACCGCCTCGATCTCGGTGATCAGGCCGTTTTCGACCTTGAAGCGCTCGGCGACATGGATCGACGAGACGCGGTCCTGCAGGCTGGTCAGCATCAGCGCATTGACCATGTGGGCCTGCTCGTCGACCCAGTAACGGTGGTCGAGATGGGTCTGGTGCGGCGCCCGGTCCAGGCTTTCGCGGATCGACTTTTCGCCTTCCATGATGAAGTCCTCGCCGCTGTTATTCGGGAGGCCGACCAGGGTGCGGCGGATATTGGGGGCGAACCAGGCGAGCCTGCCGTCATGGTTCTGCATCGCGTTGTAATAGGAATCGACGGCGCGGACCAAGCATTCGCGTGAATTGTCGGTACAGCCGGGCTTCGTCTGCTGGGCGCCGGCCACGCCCGTCCAAATGATTATCAGCCCGGCGACGAGGGCGCCGACCGTATGCATCACTTTCATGTTTCCCCTCTCGATGATTTTTTTGTGAGATCAACGCTACCCTGCGGAAGAGAACATGGCGAGCAGATTCGACTTCACGGCATCCGCCGGAATTTCGGCCAGCGCGATGCGGCCGTGGACAGAGGCGTCGGATTGCGCTTCGCTTATCCAACCTACGGTTGCCGACTTTCTCAAGCCGCACTGCGATTTATCGGCGTCGAGCCGCCTTCCATGCCTCGGTCCGTTCCCGGATGAAGGCGCGAAGATCGGACGCGGTGCGCAGCGATGTCATGTCCCGCTGACTGCTGCCGGGTTCGCCGGGGACGGGAAGTGCGGCGACCAGTTCGGCTTGAATTTGCTGAAGATGCGAAATCTCGTTGGCATTCGGGGCCGTGACGCCGGATTGCGGGACGGTCACACCGGAAAGCGGATCGTCGGTCCGCGGCGTTGCCAGGGTCAATACGGCGCCGACGTCCGGCGCGGCGGCGTCGCGCGCCGTCAGCGACTTCAACCCCCAGCGTGTTTCGACGGTCTTCAAGATCGACGTGTGGTCGAAAGGCGGGCCGCCCGCTGGCGCGCGAAATACCGTGCCCGGCGCGACCAGCGGCGAGATGAGCACCGTGGGCACGCGCACGCCAAAGCGCTTGAAGTCGAAGCCATATTCACCGGCACTGCTGTCGGGCGGGGTTGCGCCGGACGGCGGCGGGACATGATCATAACATCCGCCATGCTCGTCATAGGTCACGATCAGCAGCGTCGCGTTCCAGTTCGGGCCGTTGCGCAGCGCGTAATAGACGTCGTGGATCAGCTGCTCGCCCTTGGCGACGTCGTAGTTGGGGTGCTGGCTGTTGCCTGAGGCTTCCCAGCTTGGCTCCAGGAAGACATAGGCCGGCAACGTGCCCGAGGCGGCATCCTTCTGGAAATCAGAGAACAGGCCGAAATGGTCCTCCGACGCGTTCGTGACGTCGGGAAAGTCATGCCGGGTCAGAGGATCGGTATCGTAGCCATAGATCTTCCAAGCAATGTTGGCGTTGCCGAGCAGGCCGAAAATGCTGGGCGAGGTAAAAGTCTTGGTCTTGTCGTCCATATGGCCTTGGGACGTGCCGGCGCAGGCGAAGGCGCGATTGGGCATGGTCTCGGTGGGCGCAGAGGCGAACCAGTGATCGCAAACGGCGAACCCCTTCGCGAGGCCAGACAGGACCGGCAGCATCTCGGGCGTGAACATGCCCATGATGCTCGATGCCGTCGTCCCCGGCAGGATCGACCTTTTCTCCCGGGCCTCCCAGCCCAGCGTGTAAGCGAAATCCTTGACGAAGCCCTGGTTGGTCGCGGCGGCGCCTGCGGCGGGGTTCGTACTGCCATAGAGCTCGGAGTTCGTGGCGCTGAAGCCCTCGCCCGGATCGGCGCCGGGCATGAAGTAGGCGTATTCGGCGGACGGATCGATCTTGAATACGGACACCGGCTTGCCGTTCGCATCGGGATTCGATTCGTTTCCGGTCAGTCCTTCGAACGGCTGCCCCGCAGGCGAGCGATTCCCGCTATCGGCATAGAGAAAACCGAGCATATGATCGAAGGAGCGGTTTTCCAGCATCAGAACGACGATATGATCGACGCGTGACAGCAGATCTGCCGGTGCGGGCACCGGAGCCGGACCGGGCGCGGCTGTGGCGACCGGCGCAGACGATGGTGGCGTCGGTGCGGGCGTCGGCGCCGATGCGACGGCCTCAGTCAATGCGTTGAACAAGGCCTGGCCTTGCGGCACGCCGAGGCCGGTGCAGGCGTTCCAGCCGGGACCAGCCGAATAGCCGATCGTCGATCCCGATGGCGTGTTGTTGCCCTCTGTCACTTGCCGCAGCAGCGCGGGATCGGCGTAGATCGTCGGCAGGAAAAAGCCGACAGGCTTCGCAGCGCCCTGATTGACCAGGGCGGTCAAGCCTGCCCACAGCGGCGCGACGGCGCTCGTGCCCCCGACGACACTTATTTGTCCGTTGACGACGATATTGTACCCGGTCCCCGGAGCCGCGTCGCCCGCGACATCGGGTACGCCGCGCCCGGCATGACCATCGTTGACACTGACGGGCAGGCCGGCATGACTCTGGAATGCCGGCACGGGATAAACGTCGCTGATCCCGCCGCCGGTACCCGAATCTCCGTCGTTCCAAACAGCCTCGGCCGTGATCGCGCCGTTCGATACGGTGATATTCGTGCCGCCGCAGCCGATCGCCCACGGGCTCGAGGCTGGGAAATCGACATGCGCCTTTCCGTCGGTCACGCCGTCGGTGGCGAGGTTGTCGCCAGCGGCAACGAAGACGGAGACGGCGATCGAGGCCGCGTCCTGAAACGCGTTCGTCATCGTCTGCATCGCCTGCGCGGTCCAGCCGGATTCCGCACTGCCCCAGCTGATCGAGATGATCGATGGGCTGTTGGTCGAATCGTGCGTCGCAGCGGTTACGGCATCGACGAAGCCGGCATCGGTATTCGGGGCAAAGTAAACCGCGATCTTGGCACCGGGGGCGGCGCCGCCGGCGACCTGTATGTCGAGCGCCACTTCCCCGTCAGCGCCATCGTCCGGGGTCGGCTTGTTCGTCCCGCCATCCACGGACACCGCAATCACTTGTGGGGGCGTCAGCTTCATCGCTTGAAATGCCGCCTGCGTGTCGGCGGGCGTAAAACCGCCGCCGAGCTCGATCAGCGCAATGCACTGGCCTTGGCCCGTGACATTCGTCGGGTAGCCGTAAAACGCGGCCACCTGGTTCGGCAGATAGCCCGGCATTGCTTCGGCATCGCGGAAATATTTCAGGCGCGGAGTCGCCTGCGGCCGGGTGTCGAGTCCCAGGACAGATTCCACCACGGAAGCGAGATCCTCCGGCAAGCAAAGGACGCCGGAGCGCGCACGAAAGCGCAGTCTGCCGTCGTGATAATAGCTGAGCGCGGTGCGAAACGCGGCCTGAAGCTTCGCAGCACTGCCCGAAAGCCGGACCAGCCGCCGTCCCGGCTCGACCGATACGATTGTCAGGCCGTGCTCGGCCGCGAAATCGGTGATCAGCTGAATATCGTCCCGGTGAACCTCAGCCCGGGCCTTGCGCAGAGCATCCCGCGGATGCTCCTTGCTTTCCGTCGCGAGAGAAACGTCACGCGGCTTCAGATAAAGACTGATTTCGATCTGCTCGTCATCCGGAACATCTCCGATCCGGTTGGCCGCGATGGGCGGATGGCGACGGCTCCGTTCGAATGGGACGTAAGACTTGCCGGGCATTCTTACCTCGCGATTTATCTAAAAGACGATCGGAATCGACCCCAGGACTCTCAATGCAGGGCATGCTTTCGGCCGTAGATTGCGCCGATTAAGAATTTTACCACAGAGCCACAGAGACACAAAGGTAGGAAATTCGAAATATTGCCTGCGGCGCCATGGCTTCATGAAGCTGCGCAGCAAAAAATCTTTCCTCTGTGCCTCGGTGGTGATCCGCATTTAATCTACGTTAATCTGAGAACTCTGTGGATAATTTCTTGGCGCCTTGGCGTCTTGGCGGTTTCAACTCTTATCAAGCCAGCAATTCCACCCATATGCGATTGCCCTGCCGCTCGCGGGAGAGGCAGTTTGCAGCGAGATTTTACGATTTGGCCCTTGCTGCACGAGGCGCCGGTCAGGAAATTCAAGATGATCCTTTGGGGATCCCCACCCGGCGCTCGATGCGGTGATCCTTGGCTATTTCGGCATCGCTGGGCCTGACGGGTAGAAGGTCGAGGCCGCGGTGTCGCGCAGGAAGGCGTAGGCGGTGTCGCCGATCGGCTTTTCGGGGATGGTGCCGGGGGGCAGCTGGAACGGGACGGCCTTGCGGAAAGCTTGCCAGGCGGCGGTGGGGGCGGCGCCGAAGGCGCGCTTGGGGTCCTGGGCGTGACGGAGGTCCATCCAATAGGCGGCGGTGAGGATATCCTGGCCCATCAGCTTCAGCGTGTCGTCGACCAGCTCGCGCCCGACCACTGCCTTCAAGGCGGCGGCGGATTCGAGGTCGCCCACCGCCTCGGCGTCGCTGGTGAAGCCTTCCGCCGGGAAAGGGCGCGCCAGGTTCTGGATCTCAAGCCAGAGCGAGGTCGGCAAGAGCCAGGCGGCGCCCTGGAGGCCGCCCTGGGCGAGCTGCTCGGGTGGCAGCACGTCCTTGGCGGAGATGACCGTGAAGAAGGTGCTCTGGAACCGATGGATGCGCAGCGCGATGGCTACATCCATGTTGGCCAGCGCGTTGGTGAGGGACTCGATGTCGTTGGCGAGCGGGTAAGGGTCCCAGTTGGCGTTCGACACGATATAGCCGTGCTGACCGTGGCTCGCCGGGCCGCCCTTCACGTAATATTTCATGAATTGCGGCTGGGAAAGCTCCCACGAATCCTGCGGCGACAGGTTGCGCACGGCAGGGTTGTTGTCGGACGAGTTCATCTGGATGGTGACGGTGTCGCGGAGCGCCGCCCAGGCCTTCCAGGCCGAGCCCTGGCGGATCGAGGAGGCCCGCAGGCTTTCCGGGTCCTGGATGATGCGGGCGGGATCGTCCTGAAGCAGGTAGCTGCCGCGCAGCATGTCGAGCACGCGGGCGGCGTCCCAGTTCAGCCATTGGAAGGGCCTTGCGTCCTGCACCGGCCGGCCCAACGGCGTGACGGAGCTGTTCATGCCGTTCAGGTCCATGGCGTAGATCAGGTCGGCCCACTCGAGCGCCTTCTTGCCGTCGGCGACCAGGAGCGCCGCCTGACCGGTCGAGAAGGCGTTGGTGGCGTCGATCGCGTCGTCGTCCGCCCCGAACGGCGCCACCGGCTTCAGGCCCGCCTTCGCCAGGGCCTCGGAAGCCGGCATGCGGGCGCCGTGGTACCAGACCTCACCCTTGCCGACCATGGCGCCGGCAATGTTGTGCATCTGCTGCAGGTCGCCCTCGCTGGGCGAGCCGCGCGACTGCACCACGGGCGTGATATCGTTGTTCAGCATGTCGATCAGCATCTGCGTCACCGGCGGGCTGACCGAGGCGTAGGTGATGGCGTTGGCGCGCACGACCATGCTGGCGCGGACGATATCTTCATCCGCCACTTCCGGCCCGAAGCCGTTGTTGGGGCCGTTCTGGAAGGTGGCGAGCGCGCGAGCTTCGAGCTTCGGCTTGTTCTCGGGCGACAGCGGGTCGCCGGTGAAGGTCACCACCTCGCGTTGCGCGCCGGCGCCGCGGTTGAAGCGGTAGATCGAGATGCCCTCGGCCGCGCCTTCGAGCAGGAGGCCATAGAGGTCGGCCGATTGCTGCTTGGCCGCGGCCGTCAGCTCGACCTTGGCGCCGTGGCGCGCCACCTCGACCACCTGGTCGATGGTGAGGTCGTGACCGGTGAGCGGGATGGTCTTGCCGGAGGCGGTCATGTCGATTGGGCGATATTCTGGCGGGCGATATTCTGGCGGGCGATATTCCGGCGGGCGATATTCCGGCGGGCGGTATTCCGGCGCGGCCCGGGCCCCGGGCGCCAGGGTAGCGATTCCCAAAAACAGCGCGAAAGCCGCTTGGCTTCGTTTCAGCGAGTCCCGCATATCCCCTCCTTGATTGGCCCGGCCGGCGTCAAAGTTCGGCCACATCCCCGTCGTTCTATGGGGCCAGTAAAGCATGGGAATCCGGCCTCGCGCGAACATTCTGACGAAGCCGGGGCAGGTCGACGGGAACCTAAGCAGCGCCTTGACCGCTTCCTTTTGAATGAAGTCGAGGGAAAGGAGACGATCGATGAGTTCGAGGATATTGGCGGCGATCACCGGCACCGCGCTCGCGTTGATGATGACGGTGTTTCCGGCCGTGGCCGGAACGTCGCTGTTCGCCTCGGAAGGCAATGCGCGCAGCGTCTGCGGCCAGGACAAGGTGGTCTGGGTGACGCTGAAGGGCGGGACCTATTACCGCGCCGGCTCGCCCGGATATATCAGGGCGAAAGATCAGCGCACCGGCGCCTATACCTGCGAAAAGGTCGCCCGCAAGGAAGGCGGCCATGTGGCGCCCGACGGCAAGTAGACTGGCGATCTCAACGGGCGCTAGAATGGCCGTGGAACACTGGTGCGCCCGGCGGGATTCGAACCCACGACCCCAGGATTAGGAATCCTGTGCTCTATCCTGCTGAGCTACGGGCGCAAACCGGTGAGCCGGCCAAAGGCTGGTAGCACAAAACCGGGCGGGGCGGGAAGAAGCCCTCTTTCCCGGGTCTCGGTGCCTATTTCTCGGGATATGCGAACTTGAAGGTGACGGTGATCGGCTTCCACCAGTCCGGAACGCCGGTCGCCTTGTCGACATGGCGCCAGAAGACCCCCGGCGCGGGCGGCTCGATCTGATAGGTCAGCGTGTATTTGCCGTCGCCGCCCATCGTGAGGTTGTTGGCATAATGGGGACCGTCCTTCGCCGTCATGGGCAGGAGCGTGCCGCTCGCGCTCCAGTCGGAACCGTCCTTCTTCAACTCGTACGCGATGGTGAGATAGGGAATCCAGGCTCCATCAGGGTAGCCGTAAGGGTTGTCGGCGGTGGCGTGGATGTCGGCCTCGAGGTGGATCACGTCGCCGCCGGCCATGGCGCTCATGCCTTCGGGCATCGGCGCGGACATCTCGACGCCTTTCAAATAGTTGGCGACGATTTCCATGTCGGCCTGCTGGACCGGGCCGCCGATGAAATACTCGCGAGCGAATGCCGGACCCGCGGCGAACAGCGCGGTTGCCGCGATCGCGACAGAGGTCCGCTTCAGCATGGCGGCATCATTCCCGACCAGTGCACATGGCGCGCACGGCCCCTCAGTGCGCATGGCCCGCACGCCCGGTTGCCGGACGCGGCGGCGAGGATTGGCCGACGATCCGCGACAGCGTCGCCAGCACCGCCAGGGTGACCAGGTACGCCAGCACCTGCACGCCGGACGGGCGGTCGGAATAGCCGACCAGGGCGTGCAGGGCGCGACCGAGCAGGCTGTCGTCGCGCAGGATGCCGGACGTGTCCCACAGCTGGTCGCCGAGCGAGGGGATCAGGTCGGCGCCGGCCAGGATCGCTGCCGCCTGGCCAGCCATGCCGGCGGCGAGCAGCGCGATCATCGCGTTGGTGACCCGGAACAGGTGCTGGATCGGGATCGCGACCAGCCCACGATAGAGCAGCCAGGACACGGCACCGCCGGCCAGCACGCCCAGCGCGCCGCCGGTCAGCATCGGCACCACGCCCGCATGGGTCGAGGTGGCGATGCCGAACAGGAACAGCACGACCTCGGACCCCTCGCGCAGGACAGCCACCGCCACCACCAGCGCCATGGCGGTGAGCGATCGCTCGCCCGACACCACCGACCGGCCCATCGCCTTCATCTCCTGAGCCATCTGCCGGCCATGGCTCGCCATCCAGACGATGTGCACGCCCAGCATGCACACGGCCACCGCCAAGATCGTGGCATTGAAGATTTCCTGCCCCACGCCGGAAAAGGCGCTGGAGAGCGCGCCGGCGAAGACCGCCAGCGTGGCGGCGCCGGCGACACCGGCCAGGATGCCGCCCGCGACCCAGCGGCCGCGATGCCGCACGCCCTCGGTCGCCGCCAGGACGATGCCGACGATGAGCCCGGCCTCGAGCACCTCCCGGAAAACGATGATCAATGTCGCAAGCACCGCGCTACTCCTTCGCCGTCACGTCGCCCTTGGCGTCGTCCGGGTGGTAATCGTCAAAAAACTGGTAGGTTCCGGGCTTCAAGGGGCCGGCGGTCACGGTGATGCTGCTGCCGGGCACGACGATCTTTTCGACCTTCAGGTCGTGGCTTTCGAACTCGGCCGGGGTGTCGTCGTGGTTGGTCACCTTGATCTGGAACTTCTGGTTGGCAGGCACGGTGATGGAGGACGGCACGAACTGGTGGTGGGACAGGCTGAGCTCCACAGGATCGGCATGGCCAGAGTCGGCATCGGCAAGGGCACCCGCATTGACCAGGATCAAGGCCGCAAACGTGACGAACCGCATGATGAATGCCCAGTGCGAGCTGTTCTCAACTCCTTGATAGTGACATTGGTTCGCATTATCAACTAGCGCAAGAGCGCTCTGGCGCACTTCAAACGACCGAGCCCGAAAAATTGTCCGACCTGCATGCCCTTCCCTTCCTCCAGATTCCCCCCGACATCCTGGCTGCATTTGACAATCGCACCTACCGGTTCGCGCTGCAGCCATACCACCATCTGGTGCGGATAGGGCATATCCTGTCGGTCTCGTTCTTCTTCGGCGCAGTCGTGCTGCTCGACCTGCGTCTCCTCGGCGTGGGCGCCAAAGTGGCGCTCAGGGGATTGGCCGAGCTTCTTATGCCGTCGCTTTATGTCGCTTTCGCGGTCAGCATGATCACAGGCGTGCTGCTTTTCCTTTATGACCCGGTGCATGTCGGCAGCCACGCCTATTTCTCGCTCAAGATGATCCTGATCGTGCTCGGCATGGCGAACGCCGCCTATTACGGCCGGTATGGTTTCGCCGGTGCATTGAGGACCGCGGGTCCCCTGCCGGCGGGAGCTCGGCTGTTCGGCGGACTCTCGCTGACGTTCTGGCTCGGCGCCATGATCTGCGCCTGCCTGAATGTCGAGGCCGCGCCCAAGGTTACCGTGCACGGCTTCTGAGCGACCGGCACGTTCCCAGCGTCAAACTTTCTTATATAATACTGCGGGATAGGACGGGGGTGGCAGTGGGGACTTGCGGAACGGGGGCGCTTTGCCTGGGGCTCTCTCTCGTCTGTGCTGCCACGGCGGGAGCGGCGGAAAACGCCGATACTCCTGTCGCAATGGCGGAACGGCTGGCCCATGCGGCGCAGTCGGACGATTGGGGCTATCGTTTCCTGGAGTCGCTCACCACCGATATCGGACAGAGGCTGGCCGGGACCGAGGCTGAGGCGCGGGCGGCGGACTGGGTTGCGGTCCGGCTGAAGCAGGCGGGGCTCGACGTGCATACCGAACGCTTCCCGATGACGGCCTGGATCCGCGGGGTGGAGACCGCCGAGGTGGTCAAGCCCACGCCGCAGCGGCTGGTCCTGACTGCGCTCGGCGGCTCGGTCGCGACGCCGCCCGGCGGGATCGAAGCCGAGGTCGCAGTGTTCCCGACCTATGCCGCGCTGCTGGCGGCGGCGCCAGGCTCGCTCGCCGGCAAGGTCGCGGTCGTGACCGAGCATACGGTGCGTGCCGAAGATGGTATCGGCTATGGCGCCGCCAACCCCATCCGGCGCGCCGGCCCGTCAGAGGCCGCCCGGCGCGGCGCAATCGCCTACCTGCATCGTTCGCTCGGTACCGATACACATCGCCTCGCCCATACCGGGGCGCTCAATTATCTCGCCGGCGTACCGCGCATCCCCGCTGCGGCACTGGCGAATCCCGACGCCGACCTGCTGGAGCGGCTGGCCCAGCGCGGCCCCTGCACCATCCACCTGACCCTGACCCCGACGGAGCGGCCCGACGCGCAATCCATTACCGTCGTGGGCGAGATCAAGGGACGCGAGAAGCCCGACGAGGTCGTGCTGATCGGCGCGCATCTCGATTCCTGGGATCTGGGCACCGGCGCGATCGATGACGGCGCAGGCGACGCCATCGTCGCCAATGTCGGCCGGCTGATCGCGGCCCTGCCCCGCCATCCCAGGCGGACGGTCCGCGTCGTCCTGTTCGGCGCCGAGGAGATGGATTACAGCGGCGCCGCCTATGCCAAGGCTCATGCCGGCGAGGCGGCGCAAATCGTCGTAGCCGGGGAAACCGATTTCGGGGCGCGCCCGATCTTTGAGGCGCGGCTTCCCGGCGACACCGCCAAGGGCCCGTTCGGCGACAGCTTCGGCCGGGTGCTGCCATGGCTGCGGGTCGTCCTGAGCCGCGACCCGGCCCGCCGCGGCGGCTCCGATATCGTCGGGCTGCAGCAGGCCGGCGTGCCGGTCGTCTCCCTTCAGCAGAACGGATGGGACTACTTCGACATCCATCACACTGCCGACGACACCTTCGACAAGGTCGATGCTGCCGAATTGGCCCAGAACGCGGCCGTCTGGGCCGCTTTCACCTATCTGGCGGCCGAGACCGACATCGATTTCCGGAAAGCATCAACTCCATGAAAGCGCGGCATCCCATGGATTGGAGGGGAAGACATGAAAAAGATCGAGGCGATCATCAGACCGTTCAAGCTTGATGATGTGAAAGATGCTTTGAACAAGGCCGGCATCAAAGGTCTGACCGTGATCGAAACAAAGGATTTCGGCCGCCAGAGAAGCCGTGCCGAGCTCTACCGCGGCGGAGATTATGACATCGCGTTCCTGCCCAAGGTGAAGGTCGAAATCGTGCTCGAGGACGCGCTGGTCGAACCCGCCATCGACGCGATCCGGCAGGCGGCGCATAGCGGGAAGCTGGGCGACGGCAAGATTTTTGTCTTTCCCGTCGAGGAGGTGGTCCGCATACGAACCGGCGAGAGAGGTTCCGACGCCATTTGAAGGAGGGCGTCGTTTGGGCTGATTTCCCTGTATGGCGTCCGAGATCCGTATCGAGTTCCGGCCGGCCACGGCGGCACGGCCATAAAATTTTCTGCGCCGCTTCATAAAAATCCTATCAACAGTTTATTGCGAATTTGCTCGTCTATTGTGCAGAAAAGCGCTCATTATGTGAGCATGGCATTGCGATTGGCTGCGAATGCAGCAACGCAGATGCATTGAATCGAGCCTCCGTCTCAACTGGCACGCTTCTTGAAGAACCGAGTCCGCTCGACCCGTGTCGCGGCCGGGTCTCAGGTCCAAGCGCGGCGAGTGGTGCCGCCCATGTGGCCCGCAGCCTTAGAGATTTGAACAAGAGGAGGATAGAGAATGAAAATTGTCAGGACGCTGAGAGGAATAGCGGGGGCGGCATTGCTGCTTCTTGGGATGGTCGGGGCGCCGGCCCTGGCGCAAGATGCGGCGCCGGGCGCACCGGCGGCTTCGGCCCCGGCTGCAGCGGCCCCAGCGGCAGCGGCCCCAGCAGCGGAAGCGCCGGCAGCGCCCGCGGCTGCGGCGGCCGCGCCCAAGCTCGACAGCGGCGACACGGCGTGGATGCTGACTTCGGTGGCGCTCGTCCTGATGATGACGATCCCGGGGCTGGCGC
>CAZVYC010000104.1:0-16653 GCA_964631425.1 uncultured Rhodospirillales bacterium | reverse complement strand
TCACGATCGCCTGCGCCAGCACGGTCGCAGTCGTGGTGCCGTCACCGGCGATGTCCGAGGTCTTGGACGCGACCTCGCGCACCATCTGGGCGCCCATGTTCTCGAACTTGTCCGAGAGCTCCACTTCCTTCGCGACGGTGACGCCGTCCTTGGTGATGCGAGGGGCACCGAACGATTTGTCGAGGACGACGTTGCGGCCCTTTGGACCCAAGGTCACCTTGACCGCGTCGGCCAGGATATCGACGCCGCGCAGCATGCGCGCACGGGCGTCAACGCTGAATTTTACGTCTTTGGCTGCCATCTGAATATTCCTTCTGAAATGGATTTGCTGAAAGCGGATCAGGCCGCCTTGGCGACCGCGACGGCGTCGATCACGCCCATGATGTCGCTTTCCTTCATGACGAGCAGATCCTCGCCGTCGATCTTGACCTCAGTGCCCGACCACTTGCCGAACAGGATGCGGTCGCCCACTTTCACGTCCAGCGGGTGAACCTTGCCCTGCTCGTCGCGCGTGCCGTTGCCGACGGCGAGCACTTCGCCCTCGATCGGCTTTTCCTTGGCGGTATCAGGGATGATGATCCCGCCGCGAGTCTTTTCCTCGGACTCCACGCGCTTGACCAGCACGCGGTCATGTAGGGGACGGAATGCCATTTGCCTCTCCCGAAAAGTATGAATGTCACCCACTGAGCCCGGCGCTTGTTAGCACTCCTCGTCAGTGAGTGCCAGCTATCTACGGTTGCGCGCGAAAAAGATCAAGGCGGTTCGTGACCCAAACCAAACTTAATTTGCCTGGCAGCAGTTTTCGACAGCTGCTGCCAATCTCTTGCTGCACCGCAATATCCCGATTGCCGGCAGCGGATTTTTGATCTCACAATCGGAGCGCGAACCCGACGTGACTTAGGACCTCGGCCGGAACAACGGCCGAAACAAGAGAGTTCAATAGCAGCGAGGCATCTCATGGCAAATTTGTCTATACAGCTCAAGAATTATCGTCTGACGACAGCGGAGATTCTTTACCATCTCCCCGATCATCCGAACGTCCTGCAAAGCTTCATCTGGCAGAATTACGATCTCGCCCCGCGCTACCCTGAATTGCGGCGCTTCCTCGACTTCTGGGCGCGGCAGATCGAAGGCCGGCTTCACTCGGTGATCGTGGCCAGTCGTGGCATCATCTCGGCTGCCGAGTTCGGCCATACCAGCGCGGAATACATCCTACACTAATGTATCGCTGGCGAGGCTTTGACCCGCCGTTGCCGGAGGCTTAAAAAGGGACATGTCCCAGTCCCAGTCCGCGCGGAACGCCCCCGACCTTACCCTTCTTCCCGGTGCGCTGCAGGTTCCGGTGGCGCGTGCAGTCCGCGTCTGGCTGTTTACCATCGCGGGCTTCTGCTTCGCAATTGCCGTAGTCGGTGCGATCACGCGGCTGACCGAGTCCGGCCTGTCCATGGTCGAATGGGACCCGCTGGGACAGGACATCCCGCCGCTGACCGCTGCCGGGTGGCAGCACGTCTTCGAGCTCTACCAGCGCTCGCCGCAATATCTCCAGGTCAATCGCGGCATGACGCTCGCGGAATTCCAGGACATCTTCTGGTGGGAGTGGACGCATCGGCTGATCGGGCAACTGATCGGCGTCGCGTTCGCCGTGCCGTTCCTCTGGTTCCTGGTCCGCCGGCAGCTGCCGCGCCGGCTGGTTCCCTATCTGGTCGGGCTGTTCGTGTTGGGCGGGCTGCAAGGGGTGCTCGGCTGGGCGATGGTGGCGAGCGGCCTCGTCCATCGGCCATCGGTCAGTCACTACCGGTTAGCGGCGCATCTGTCGCTCGACCTGACGCTTTATTCGCTCACCCTGTGGACGGCCTTCTTCGTATCGTCGCCGCGGCCAGCCCCCGTCGCACCGCCAGAATTGCGGCCGGCGCTCCGCCGCCATGCGGTGATCGGACTTGCCGCGTTGGCGATCACCATCGTCTGGGGCGCTTTTACCGCGGGGCTCAGGGCCGGGCTGCTCTATAACACCTTCCCGCTGATGGGCGGCGGGATTGCGCCGCCCGACGTGCTGGCGCTCGAGCCCTGGTGGTCGAATTTCGCCGAGAATCCAAGCGCCGTGCAATTCGTACATCGCATGCTGGCGATGACGACCGGGCTCATCCTGCTGGCGCTGGCGCTCAGGCTGAGGCAGGCCGCCTTCGCGCGGGAGCTCCAGCGGATGGGAACCGCGCTGTTCCTGGTTGTGGCGCTCCAGGTCACGCTCGGCATCGAAACCGTGCTGAACCAGGTGCCCGTCTGGCTGGGCGCACTGCACCAGGCCAATGCCATCCTGCTGCTGGGCGTGATGGTCAGGCTGCTGTTCCTGCTGCGCGCACCGGCTGCCGCGCATTTCCGTCCCAGGCTGATCGTCACGCGCGACGCGGCGTAGGATGTGGGTAGAGCCGAAGGCGAAACCCATCAATTCGGAGGCACGGCGCCATAATGCGATGGGTTTCGCTGTCGGCTCTCCTACGCGAGCCTAATAGATCCCGCCTGTGCCGGTTGTTGCAGACGGCAGGTTCTGAGCGCCGGCGTTCGTCAGCATTTCGGCGTTGGGCGGCGCGGGGTGATCGACGCCGGGCTCGGTACCGGGCAGATAAGCCTGCCAGATCGCCGCCGGATCGCCCGGGCTGGCCGGCTCCGCGGTCAGGGCGCTGACGCGGACCATACGGAGGCCCGGCGGCACCCGGAACGGGATCGGTGGCTGCCCTTCGAGCGCCGATCCCAGGAATTCCTTGACGATCGGCACAGCGACAGTGGCGCCCTGCTCGCGCCGGCCCAGCGACTTGGGCTCGTCATAGCCAACATAGGTACCCACGACGAGATCGGGGGTGAAGCCGATGAACCATGTGTCCTTGGCCTCGTTCGTGGTCCCGGTCTTGCCCGCCAGTGGATAACCGAGCGAGGCCAGTGAGCGCGCCGTGCCGCGCTGGACCACCCCCTCCATCATCTCGACCATCTGATAGGCGGTGCGCGGATCCTGGATCTGCGGCCGGTCATCTGGGATTTCCGGCACGGCCTGGTCGGTCCAAGGCACATTGTTGCAGTTCGCGCAGGCCCGCGAGTCGTGGCGGAACAGGGTCTTGCCCTGGCGGTCCTGAATTCGGTCGATCAGGGTGGGCACGACCTTCTTGCCGCCGTTGTCGATCTCGGCATAGGCGGTGACCATCCGCATCAGCGTGGTCTCGCCGGCGCCAATCACGCTGGAGATGTAAGGCGGCAGATTGTCGGAGATGCCGAACTTCTTGGCATATTCGACCACTTTCGGCATGCCGATCGCTTGACCGACGCGCACGGTCGCCGCATCGAGCGACTTTTCGAGCGCGACACGGAGCGGCAGCGGCCCCAGGAATTCATGGTCGAAATTCACCGGCCGCCAGAGCGGCAGTCCCGGCCCCTGGTCGATCTCGACCGGCGCGTCGAGCACAGTGGTGGACGGCGTGAACCCGCTGTCGAGCGCGGCGAGATAGACGATCGGCTTGAAGCTCGATCCCGGCTGCCGCATTGCCTGAGTGGCGCGGTCGAACTCGCTCGATTCGTAGCTCATGCCGCCAACCAGCGCGAGCACGCGGCCGGTGTGCGGGTCGAGCGCCACCAGCGCGCCGTTCACCTCCGGCATCTGCCGCAGCACATAGTGGAACGTGGGCGCAGCAGGCTTGTCCTCGGCCAGCTTACGGGCATCTTCCTTCTTGCGGTCGGCCGGCTTCTTCTCGTCCGGCTTGGTCTCGACCGACTGCACCAGGATGACATCGGCCGGCTGGACGACCGCGCTGGCTTTCGCCTTGCCGGTCCATTTCATGTCGGCCATGGACAAGGTCGCGGTCTTGCCGTCGCTAAAGCCGATCTTGGCCTCCTCGGCGCCGGACTCGAGCACGACCGCCAGCCGCCAGTCGTCGGTGCCGTCCGGGGGCACGACTTTCGCCAGCTGGGCGGCCCAGGAATTCATGGTCGCGAAGTGGCTGAGCGGCCCGCGCCAGCCATGGCGCTGGTCATAGGACACAAGGCCATCGCGCAATGACTTGACCGCGATCGCCTGGAGGTGCGGATCGAGGGTCGTACGGACCGACAGACCACCGCCGTAAAGGCCGTCCTTACCGTAGGCCGCGAGCAGCTCGCGCCGCACCTCTTCGGTGAAGTGGCCGGCGGGGACGATCTCGGTATCGTGCGGCGGCTGGATGGTGAGCGGCGCGGCGAGCGCCTCCGTCGCCTCCGCTTGCGTGATGTAGTGGTCCTCAAGCATCCGATTGATGACGTAGTTGCGTCGGTCGAGCGCCGCGTCATGGTTCTTTTCACGGAAATACTTGTTCGGGTTCTTCGGGATCGCTGCCAGGAAGGCAGCCTCGGCCACGGTCAGCTCATCGAGCGGCTTGTCGAAATAGTCGAGCGCCGCCGCGGCAACACCATAGGAGTTCAAGCCCAGATAGATGTCGTTAAGATAGAGCTCGAGGATCTGGTCCTTCGACAGGACCTGCTCGATCCGGTAGGCGAGAATCATCTCCTTGATCTTGCGGGCGATCGACACTTCGTTGGTCAGCAGGAAATTGCGCGCCACCTGCTGTGTGATCGTCGAGGCGCCGACCGGCCGCTTTTCCGAATGCAGGTTCTTCATGTCCGTGATGGCGGCGCGGATGATACCCTCTGGATCCACGCCCTTGTGTTGGTAAAAATTCTTGTCCTCGGCCGAGATAAAGGCCTCCTTGACGCGCGGCGGGATCGACCCGATCGGCACGAAGATGCGCTTTTCCGTCGAAAACTCCGCCAAGAGCTCGCCGTCGCCGGCGTGGACGCGCGTGACCACCTTGGGCTTGTAGTCCTGCAGCGCGCGGTAGTCGGGAAGGCCTTCGCTGTAGTGGCGAAGCAGGAGGAATAGGGCAACGAGGCCGGCGGCAAGGACGATGCCGAGGGCCGAAAGCCCAATCAAGATCACGCGCATGGCGCTGGGTGTTCCTTTTGAGAAGGCCAGCAATAATACTGAACCCTGAATTATGGCGCTAGTTCGTCGCCGCCGCACCGGAACCCGTGCTGACGCCGGGCCCCAAATTCTGAACGAGAAAGCTCTCGAGCGCCTTCAGAAAGGCGATCCGATCCTCCTCCCGGAACAGGTAGTGGTCGTCGTCGTCAAAATAAAGCGCCTGGACCGGTTTCCCCAGATCGCGGAGCGCCGATTCCATGGTCTCGCTGTCCTCGACCGACACGGTGAAATCGCGCCGCCCGTGAACCAGCAGGACGGGAATGCGGATGCGGTCGGCGTGCAGCACCGGCGAATTCTCGGCAATGACGACGGGGTCGCTGTCGAATCGCGGCAGGTTGAGGTCGGCAAAGCGCGACTGGCTGGCACGGTCAAGGCGGCGCCTGAGGTCGGTGACACCGGCGACGCTGACGGCGCAGCGATAGAGATCGGGTGTCTTGATCGCCCCCATCAGCGCGACGTACCCGCCATAGCTCCAGCCGGCGATGCAGATCCTCGCCGGGTCGGCGAGCTTGCGGTCGATCAGCCAACGAGTGCCGTCGGTGACGTCGTCCTGCATCTTGAGGCCCCACTCGGCAAAGCCCGCCTGCTCGAACGCGCCGCCATAGCCGCGTGAGCCACGGTAATTGGGTTGCAGCACGCCGTAGCCGCGGCTGGCGATCATCTGCGCCAGATAGTCGAATCCCAGTATGTCACGGGCGGACGGCCCGCCGTGCGGCAGGATGACGAAAGGCAGCTTCTTGCCGGGCGCATCAAAGGCGAAGCCCGGCGGCAGCGTGACATAACCGTGGATCGCGAGGCCGTCCCGCGCCCGATAGGTGACGGGCGTGACCGGCGCCAGCGCCGCCGCCGGGATGTCCGGCCTGATATCGCCGAAGGGCGCCAAGGTCGCTTTGTCCGCGGCGCGGGTCAGCAGGTAATAAGTCCCGGGCCGATTCTCGCCGGCGGCCAGCACCAGGAGCCGGCGTCCGTTGACCGCGCCGTCCACGATCCGCGTGCGATAACGCGGCAGCGCCGCCGCAACCTGGTCGGCGTCCATACGAAAGACAGGGTCGGTATAGACCATGACCGGCTCGTCGATCGTATAGCCGTAACCGAGCGGCTGGCCCCGGTCGATCACCAGCGTGTCGATATCGACGTCGGGATTGCCGGCATAGGCATCAATGAACCGATCCGTCGCAACGTCGTAACGATAGATGGCGCGCCGCCCGGTCGGTGCGGTCGAGGCGACATAAAGCAGGCCAGGTTGGTTGCCGACGGCCAAGACCGCAAAAGTCGACGCCTTTGCTGCCTCGACCTGGCGGATCAGGCGGAATGGGCCGTCGCCGGTATCACGATAGTAAATGTTGACGCGGCCGTCCGCGACCGCGGTGCCAACGCGAACTTGCCCCTCGCCATCCGTCTTCCAGTTGGTGATGCCGTTCTGCCCGTCCACGACCGTGCGCTTGCGCCCGGAATTCACGTCGACCTGCACGACGTCGGCGGAGTCGTCGTCGGGCCGATCGACCGCGATCAGGACGTGCGCGGGATCGTCGGGCAGCATGTCGACAATGCGGTCCTCACCGAAGTCGACCGCCCGCTCGGCCCTGGGCTCCACGAGGGGAACCGGATGGCGGCCATTGCTGTCGAGCGCGACGAGCCGGCTTTGCGTCCGGAGCTCGTCGCCGACCGGATGGGCCTGCGTATAAACCTCGACGATCAGACGCTCGTCGGTTTTCCACGCGAAGGAGCGAACTTCGTAATTGCCGGGACAGAGGGCTCGGTTCTCAGCGTGAGAGCTGTCGAGCTGGTGAAGAATCAGGCAGCGGCGACCGTCGACCGAGGATAGGTAAGCGATTGCCGTCCCGGCCGGCGACAGCCGCGGCTGCTCGAGGAACGGCAGCTTGCCGTAGGCTTCGACTGGAGGTGGCGCAGCATGGGTCGGGTGCCAGAACAGGGAGCAGGCGCAAAGCAACGCCGCGCTCAGTGAACCGCCCCTAATCATCGCGCCTTATCCATCATCGCCCGACAGGAAGAATGCGGACGCGACCAGTCACGTGGCAAGGAAAATATGGAACCCGTCTCGACTCGATCCTGGTCCCGGCGCTCACCGCCCCAACCGCAGGCGGGCATCGATAAGCACCCGGATCGACGCATAATCCTGGCTGCAATGATCGCGGAGGGCGTCAAAGAGGCGCGTCGACCTGGCCGGCTCGATGCCGAACAGCGCCGGCGCCTTCATGTCGATATCCAGCTCGCAGCGTCGGAGCGACTGCAGCTTTTCCAGCGGCATCTTCACCAAGGCAGCGATCGACGGCAGCTTCGCGCGACCGAAGCAGGAGGACACCGCGAGTTCCGGGCAGGCGCTGATCGGCGGCGTGCTTGTCGGCCCGCTTGCATTCGACGAGCCCCTGATGTCCCGCTGCCTGACGCTGGCTGTCACTTTTAGACCGACGGCCGGATTGCTGACTGCGGCCTCTATCGGTCGCGGGACCGGCTGGGGCGACCCGCGGCGTCTCGTCGAAGCGGGCGACACGGCAGCCGGGACGGATGTCCGTGGCCGCTTCTCGGGGGCGGGCGCGGCGACCGATGCCTGGGGCATCGCGTAGCCCTGGGCTGGCAGCTCAGTCAGGGCCTGGGCGGGAGCGTTCGCGGGCTGATTGTCGAGCGCGGGATGCTTTTCGGCGGGCGCGAAAGCACAGCCGCCCAGAAGCAGGGCGAGTATCGGGAAGCACGCCCAACGGACCATGCGTTCGCGCCTTTGGGGATCGAGGAAGCGCCGACTGACGTCGACATTCGTATACATCCTGCCGGCGATTTCCAGATTTTTGGCTGTATGATGGCCGCTGCCTTGGTGGGTGGCCGGCTCGACGATCGGGAACGAGCGCCGCCTTAAGGTCGTGATGCCGCCACCCACGCGAAATAGCGGTCGATACCGTCAGCTATGCCCCGTGCCACCTGCAACTGGTGGCGGGGGTCGGCCAGTGCGCGGGAATCGGAGATGTCGGACAGGTAACCCATCTCGATCAGCACCGACGGGATGTCGGGGGCCTTCAGGACGGCGAAACCCGCGGCGCGGTGCGGAGTGTGGGGCAACAAGGCGATGCCGTCGTGCTCCAGCGAGTCCACTAGCATGCCGGCAAAGCGGTTGCCTTCGTTTACGGTCTCCCGCACGGTGAGGTCGACCAGGATACCGGCGACATCGTCGCTCTGGTCGCCGAGATCGATGCCGCCGATCGCGTCGGCACGGTTTTCGCGCTGTGCGTACCGCTCGCTCTCGGCATCCGATGCGGTCTCCGACAGGGTGTAGATCGAGGCGCCGCGGGTCATGCGGTCCGCTGCCGATTGCAGCCCGGCGCCGGCCATCGAATCGGCGTGCAGCGAGATGAAGAGATCGCCGTGCGCGGTGCGGGCCAGCGCCACCCGCTCATGTAGCTTGAGAAAGATGTCGCTGTCGCGGGTCAGCACGACCTTGTAGCGGCCGGTTTCCTCCAGTACCCGCCTCAGCGCGCGCGCCGTCGCGAGCGTGACCTCCTTTTCGTGGTAGCCGGCGATGCTTTCCGCGCCGGGATCGATGCCGCCGTGGCCGGGATCGATCACGATGACCCGCTTGGGCGAAAGGAGCGAGGTGATGCCTCGCGAGCGTATCGGCGGGACCGAGGTTCGCAGCGGCTGCGGCGACGCGTTTTCCCGTGACTCGGGCTCCCGCGGCTCGGGCGGAAGTGCGACCGGCCCTTGGGCGATCAATGTGCTGATTCGATCCGTCTCGGGTGGACGGAGCGTCAGCGGCCCCGGTGGGTCCAGATGCGAAGGCGCCGCCGCAATCGCAGCCATTCGGACCGGCTGGCCCTGAGGCCGGTAGATCGTGCCCGACGCCGACCGCATCTCGGCGAAACTGGCCGAAGCAAGCTCCACGACCGCTTGCGGCTGCCGTCCCGCCTCGGACGCCACAGCGCGCACGGATGTGATCACCGCCGGCCCGGCGAGATCGAACACCAGGCGGATGCCGCCGCCGCTTGACGGTTCTGCGTGAAATGTCCGCACCAGGCCGCTGCCTCGGCCGACCGATGCGCCGGGGATCGCCGCCAGAGCGTCGAAATCGACGGCGAGCCGCTCCGTGCCGGCGTCGACCATGGCATGGAAGGGCAGCGGGCGGATCAACCCCAGCGTGATGCGCGTGGAACCGCCATGCGAAAGCAACTGTATCGTGAACAATGAACCGCCCTGGCCCGCCATCGCACGCGTCACCGGGCAGGCCAGAAGTCCGAGTGCGAGGCTGACCGCGCAACAGAATCGCAGGACAATCCGGACCATGGCTTTCGAAATTCGATTCCCAGCAATCTCAGCTTGCTGACCGCGTTCTATCAGATTCTCTCTCGCACTGTCGCGCGAAACATTCCGTCGCCTGCGATTGCGCGTGGCTCAACGACAAATTGAACGTTGAGCGCGGCGGGATCACAGTCTATGGTGGAGGATGCGACACGGAGTGTGTAGCGGCGGTCGATGCCAATCTCCATTTCGCCGTGCGCTTCCTCGGATCGACGAGACCTGGGAAGACGGCGACGGCGGAGCCGACCAAAACCACGACACCTCCAAAGGAGTTTTTCCAATCGCAGCGGGACCCGGCTTTTGGCCGGCTTTCGATGACGAGCCCGCCCTGGCCGCCCTCTAGAGCGCCGTTTGTCGGGCATCGAATCGAATGAGCGCCGCTGCTAGCCGAGGGCCTGACGCTATCTGCATGTCGCGCGGATCGCGGTCGGTGTTCCCTCTTGAGGACTGAGCATGACAAAGAGAATGTTGATCGACGCAACCCATCCGGAAGAAACGAGGGTGGCGGTCGTCGATGGTACGCGCCTGGAAGAATTCGACTTCGAGATGGCGGCGCGGCGACAGATCAAGAGCAATATCTATCTGGCGAAAGTCACCCGGGTCGAGCCCTCGCTACAGGCGGCGTTCGTCGAATATGGCGGCAATCGCCACGGGTTTTTGCCGTTCCCCGAAATCCATCCGGATTACTATCGCATCCCGGTCAGCGACCGGTCAGCCCACGAGTACGAGCCGCCCCGTTCGCGTCAAGAACGGCATCACGACGCGCCTGAAGCGCTTCACCATGAAGAACCGGCCGACTCGGACGCGCCATTCGAGAGCCACGCGGCCGACGAAACACCGCTTCAGCCCGAGGAGCAGCCCGAGCCGGAGTCGGACGAGCCCTGGGCTCCGCCCGAGGAGGCGATTCCGGCGGCGGCCGAGCCCGACCCGGTCATTTCCGAAGCCATTGCCGTCGGAGCCTTCGCCGAAATCGTCCCGGAGGCCGAACCGACCGAAACGTCCGTCGACGACTCCGGGCGGCCGGACGCAGAGCCATTCGAAGAGCGTGCCGAATCCGTAGAGGATGCGGTGGAGCTGGTCGAGAACGACGCCGAACCCACTGCCGAACTTGGCGAAATCGAGACGGGTGCCGCCGAGGCGGGGGAACCCGAGCCTCATGACGCCGGAACGGAGCCTGAGACCAACGGGCACGACACGGACCCCGGCAACGGCGAGGCCGCGCGCGTTGATGCCACCGAGGCGGTCGATGTCGTCGGTGGCGACGAGGTCGAGGACGCGCAGCGCCGGCGCCGGGCGCAGATGCCTCATTACAAGATTCAGGAAGTCATCAAGCGCCGGCAGATCATGCTGGTCCAGGTCTCCAAGGAAGAGCGCGGCAACAAGGGCGCGGCGGTTACGACATATCTGTCGCTGCCGGGCCGCTATTGCGTGCTGATGCCCAATACGTCGCGCGGCGGCGGTGTCAGCCGCAAGATCGCCAACCCGGCCGACCGCAAGCGCATGAAAGAACTGATCTCCGACCTGGAGGTGCCAGAAGGCATGTCGGTGATCCTGCGCACGGCGGGGGTCGAGCGCACCAAGGCGGAGATCAAGCGCGACCTCGAATATTTGCTGAGACTCTGGGAGAACATTCGCACGCTGACGCTCGAATCGACCGCGCCGGCTCTGATCTATGAGGAAGGCAACCTGGTCAAGCGGGCGATCCGCGACCTCTATTCGCGCGACATCGAATCGATCGAGATCGCCGGCGAGGATGCCTACCGCCAGGCCAAGGACTTCATGCGCATGCTGATGCCAAGCCATGCCAAGCGCGTGCAGCCCTATCGTGACCCGTCGATTCCGCTGTTCTTCCGCTATCAAGTCGAAAGCCAGATCGACCTGATGCACAACCCGGTCGCGCACCTGAGGTCGGGCGGATATATCGTCATCAACCAGACCGAGGCGCTGGTCGCGATCGACGTCAATTCCGGACGGTCGACGCGCGAGCGCAATATCGAGGAGACCGCGCTCAAGACCAATCTCGAGGCAGCGGACGAGATCGCCCGCCAGCTTCGGCTGCGCGACATGGGCGGTCTTATCGTCATTGACTTTATCGACATGGACGAACCGCGCCACGACGCACAGGTCGAGCGACGCCTGAAGGAAGCGATGAAGAACGATCGCGCCCGCATCCAGGTGGGCCGCATCTCCCCCTTCGGCTTGCTTGAGCTGTCGCGGCAACGGCTGCATCCCAGCCTGATCGAGACCAATTTCCACACCTGCGCCCACTGCATGGGGACTGGCCTGGTGCGATCGACCGAATCGGCTGCCCTCATGGTGCTGCGCGCGATCGAAGAGGAAGGGATCAAGCGCCGCTCCGCCGAGCTTGCGGTGACGGTTGCCGGCGAGATCGCGCTCTATATCCTGAACCAGAAACGCGGCGCGCTGACCGAGATCGAGCAACGCTATGGGTTCTCGGTGCGCATCCTGGCGGATGACAAGCTGATCGCGCCGGAGCATCGAATCGAGCGGGTGCGGCTGAAGCCGCCGGGCGCCGAGCTGCCGCCGATTCTGAGCCAGACCAGCATCATGACGACCACTCCCGAAATCGAAGAGGAAGACGAGGAGGAGGAGCCGGAGGAAGTCAAGGCCAGCGATGGCGAAGGTGGCGAGTCCGCGGCCGAAGGCGAACGCAGGCGCAAGCGCAGGCGCAATCGCCGCCGCCGCGGCGGCCGGGACGCCCGTCACGAGGAGGGCCATCACGAGGAGGGCCAACACGACGAGGGCGGTCACCAGAACGGAGTCCAGGAGGCGCACGGCGAAGACTGGGCAGCGCCGGTCGAGACCGGTGCGGGTGGGGCAGCTGCCGAGGAGCTCGAAGACGAGGAAAGCGAGGCCGCAGAAAGGTCTTACGACGCAGAGCCGGCCGAGGGTGATGCAGCGGTCGAGGGCGAGACAGCGGCCGAAGGGTCGCGTCGGCGGCGGCGCGGACGCCGCGGCGGGCGCGGACGGCCGCGCCGCAATGGCGAAGATCGACAGCACGGGCTTCCGTCCGGCGCGGAAGCGGCCCACGAGTTCCATTTCCAAGGCGACGACCCAGCAGCCAATATTGCCATCGAGCCAAAGCCTGAACGCATCGAAGCGTCCGAGTTCACTGCTGAATCGTTTGCAGAGGCTGAACCGGTTGCCGAAGCCGAACCGGCCCACCAGGTCGAGTCAGCTGCGAACGATGAACCGGTCAAGGAGCGCGAGCAGGTGGCTGAGCCGATTCCTGCCGCGGCCGAAAGTGCGCCCGAGGTTCCCGAGCCGCCTCCTCCGCCCCAACCGGTTGCGCGCGAATACGAAGTCATCAATCAACCGCCCGCCCAGCCGCGCCGCGGCTTCTGGAAACGGTTCGTGGAATAGGACGATTCCCTCTCCCTGCGCGACCAGAGGTCGCGTTCTGCGTAACGCAGTAGACGGCTATGGCGGCGCGGGAAGAGAGGGCCGGGTGACGGGGCGCACGCGAAGCGAGGTCGTCTCGCACCACGCAGCAGCGCCAGTCCCTCGCCCTGCCCTCTCCCCGCGCGACCAGCGTTCTGCGTAACGCGATAGTCGCCTATGGCGGCGCGGGAAGAGGGTGACTGAGTGAGGGACCTTGATGACCGATAGTCTCGACGATAGTGCGCTCATCTATCACCGGACACCGACGCCCGGAAAAATCGCAATCACCCCGACCAAGCCGCTGATGACCCAGCGCGACTTGGCGCTGGCCTATTCGCCGGGGGTCGCCGCAGCCTCGCGCGCGATCGCGGCCGATCCGGCCGAGGCCGCGAACCTGACCTCGCGCGGCAACCTGGTCGCCGTGATCACCAACGGGACGGCGGTGCTCGGGCTGGGCGCCATCGGCCCGCTCGCCGCCAAGCCGGTGATGGAAGGCAAGGCGGTGCTGTTCAAGAAATTCGCCGGCCTGGACGCGATTGACATCGAGATATCCGAGAACGATCCCGACAAGCTGATCGACATCATCGCAGCGCTGGAGCCCTCGTTCGGCGCCATCAACCTGGAAGACATCAAGGCGCCGGAGTGCTTCCAGGTCGAAACCGAGCTCAAGCGCCGGATGAAGATCCCGGTCTTCCATGACGACCAGCACGGCACCTCGATCATCGTCGCTGCGGCTGTCGTCAACTGGCTGAGGATTTCCGGACGCACGGTCAGGGATGTGAAGCTGGTGGCATCGGGCGCCGGCGCGGCAGCGCTGACCTGCCTCGATATCCTGGTCACCATCGGCTTGCCGATCGAGAATATTGTCGTCACCGACATCGTCGGCGTGGTCTACAAGGGCCGCAACGAGCTGATGGATCCGCGCAAGGAGCGCTATGCCGTCGAGACCAGCGCCCGCACGCTGGCAGAGGTGATCCCCGGCGCGGACATCTTCCTTGGTTTGTCGGCGGGTGGCGTGCTGAAGCCTGAGATGCTGAAGACCATGGCGCCGAACCCGCTGGTCATGGCGCTGGCCAATCCCACGCCGGAAATCCTGCCGGAGGTCGCCAAGGAAGTCCGTCCGGATGCGGTCATTGCTACCGGGCGGTCCGATTATCCCAACCAGGTCAATAATGTCCTTTGCTTTCCGTTCATCTTCCGCGGCGCGCTCGATGTCGGCGCGACCACGATCAACGAGCAGATGAAGCTGGCCTGCGTGCATGCGTTGGCCGAGCTGGCTTTGGCGGAAGGCAGCGATGTGGTGGCCGCCGCCTATGGGGAGGAGCCGCCGGCGTTCGGGCCCGAATATTTGATCCCTAAGCCGTTCGATCCTCGGCTGATCCTGAAACTGGCGCCAGCCGTGGCCAAGGCTGCGATGGAGAGCGGCGTCGCCACGCGGCCGATCACCGATTTCGACGGCTATCGCGATCGGCTCTCCCAGTTCGTCTTCCGCTCGGGCCTGGTGATGCGGCCGCTTTTTGCCCGCGCCAAGCGCGCCCCCAAGCGCGTCATCTATGCCGAGGGCGAGGAGGAACGGGTGCTGCGCGCCGCCCAGGTGGTGATCGACGAAGGCTTCGCACGCCCGCTGCTGGTGGGCCGAGCCGAGGTGGTCAAGGCGCGCATCGGACGGCTGGGCCTGCGCATCAAGCAAGGCGAGGATTTCGACCTGGTCGATCCCGACTTCGACCCGCGCTACAACGAATACTGGCGCGATTATCACCGCATCATGGAGCGACGCGGCACCTCGCCGGCGCAGGCGCGTACAGTGCTGCGCACCAGCAACACCGTCATCGCCGCGATGCTGCTGCGCAAGGGCGAAGGCGACGCGATGGTGTGCGGCACGATCGGCCAATATCACCGCCATTACCGCCATGTCATGAATGTGATCGGGCTGAAGCCTGGCGTGCGCACCGCGGCGGCGCTCTCGGTACTGGTGCTGGCGGACCGCCCGATCTTCGTCTGCGACACCTATGTGTCGTACGACCCGAGCCCGGGCGAGATCGCCGAAATGACGATCATGGCAGCCGAGCAAGTGCGGCGTTTCGGGCTGGAAGCCAAGGTGGCGCTCGTGTCGCATTCCGACTTCGGCACGCATGATGATCCGCCAGCGGCGAAGATGCGACAGGCGCTGGTAGAGATCGAGGTGCTGGCGCCGGAACTGGAGATCGAAGGCGAGATGCAGGCGGATTCGGCGCTGTCGGAGGAAATCCGCAAGGAGATCTTCCCGCATTCGCGGCTAAAGGGCTCGGCGAATCTGCTGATCATGCCGACACTCGACGCCGCCAATATCGCCTTCAACATGATGAAGGTTCTGGGCGAGGCGCAGCCGATCGGCCCGATCCTGCTGGGGGCGGCCAAGCCGGTGCATATCCTGACGCCGTCGGCTACGGCGCGGGGGGTGGTGAATATCTCGGCGGTGGCGACCGTGGACGCGCAGGTCGCCCAGGGGTGAGGCGAGCCTAGCGGGTGCCGGGGCCGCGCCGGCGGAAAAGACGCGCGAGCAGGACGGAGACGCCGATGATGCCGGCCAGGATGCCGGCGTCGATCAGCAGGTCGCCGGCGCTTTCCGAGGCGTGCGACCAAGCCTCGGCGACGCCGCTGATGCCGACCGCCGCGATCACTATGAGCGGCAGATACCGCCAGCGCCCCTCAACTTTCATCTACCGTCCTTTGGCGACCGCCCTTTGCGCCCTGGGCCGAAAGCGGCCAAGATCGAGGCACGATTTGTAATATGCCACGAGGTTTCCGGCAAACCTTCCCATGGTCCATCTGATCAAGCTCGCGGTCGGCATTCAGGATATCGCGCACCTGCAAGCGGTTCAGCGGGACCGCGCCGAGGCGCGCGGCGACCTTAAGGTCCGCCGCGCCTATACGCGCAACAAGCCCGTCCGACCCGACGCCGCCGAGGGCTCGCTCTACTGGGTGATCCAGGGGGTGATCCGCTGCCGGCAGAAGCTTCTCGGGTTCGAGACGGAGATGGACCCGGACGGACGGCGCTTTTGCCTGTTCCTGCTCGATCCCGAGCTCGTGCGAGTGATGCCGACGCCGCGCGCCGCGTTCCAGGGCTGGCGCTATCTGGATCCCGCCGACGCACCGCCAGACCTGGCCGCCGAGACCGAGCCGCCGCCGGATGCGATGCTGGCGGAGCTCCGCAGCCTGGGGCTGATCTAAGCAGTGCTGACGTGACGTGGGGGCCAGCACAATCGAGTTTCCACGTTCCGCCCGGGTGTTTAACATGGAAGCATCGCAAACGCGAACCCAGGAGCCGCCGATGGCTGACCAAATGCCCGAATCACCTCACTGGAAGGCAAGCCTCTGCCGCTCAAGGAGTTCGCCGGCCATCCGATCGTGGTCGTCAACACGGCGTCGAAATGCGGCTTCACGCCGCAATATGCGGGACTGGAAGCACTGTGGCAGGCCAAGCGCGACAAGGGTCTCGTCGTGCTGGGCGTGCCGTCGAACGATTTCGGCAACCAGGAGCCGGGCAGCGCCAGCGACATCCAGAGCTTTTGCCAGGTTCGCTATGGGGTCGACTTTCCGCTGACTGAAAAGGTCCACGTCACGGGATCGGAAGCGCACCCGCTATTCCGCTGGATCGCAACGAAGGGCGGGTTCCTCGCCCGGCCGCACTGGAATTTCTACAAATACCTGATCGGCGCGGACGGAAAGCTGGTGGATTGGTTCTCCTCGATCACCGCGCCGGGGTCGGCGCGGTTCACCCGCGCGGTGGACAAGCTGCTCGGGTGATTGGAGCTTTTCCGCCCGGGTCGCAAACCCTCACCCCGAGCCCTCTCCCCGCGCGCGGGGAGAGGGAGGGACCCGTCGCGCGGCGATGGGAGGGTGAAGAGCCGGCCCTGCTTACGACGTGGCGCCGCCCGAGTAGACGATCTGCACGCGCCGGTTCTGCGGCTCGC
>CAZVYC010000103.1:7500-16673 GCA_964631425.1 uncultured Rhodospirillales bacterium | reverse complement strand
CGAACCGGGGGAGTTCGCGATGGCAACCGTGTACGCGCCGAGTTCGCGCGCGCGCCGGAGATAGCCTGCGGGCGGGATGATGACGCCAGCTTCGCCCTGGATCGGCTCGATCAGGAAACCGACGGTGTTGGGCGTGATCGCCGCCTCCAGCGCGTCGGCGTCGCCGAACGGCACAGCCCTGAAGCCGGGCGCGAACGGGCCGAAATGGGTCCGCGCCATGGGATCGGTGCTGAAACCCACGATAGCGATGGTGCGGCCGTGAAAATTGTCAGCGGCGACGATGATCTCTGCCTCGTCGTCGGGCACCCCCTTGATCTCATAACCCCATTTGCGCACCGCCTTGATCGCGCTCTCCACCGCTTCGGCACCGCTGTTCATCGGCAGCACCTTCTCGGACCCGGTCAGTGCGCAGATTTCCTCATAGAACAGCGGCAGCTGGTCATTGCGGAAAGCGCGCGAGGTCAGCGTCAGCCGCCCGGCCTGCTCGACCAGGGTCTCGAGGATGCGGGGATGGCAATGGCCCTGGTTGACCGCGGAATAGGCCGAAAGGCAGTCGAGGTAACACCGTCCGTCCACGTCCCATACCCATACGCCCTGCCCGCGCGACAGGACGACGTCGAGCGGCTTGTAGTTATGCGCGCCCAGATCGTGCTCAAGCGTCAGGTAATCGGCAAATTCCAGGATGCGGGTCGGACTCATGGTACCTTTGATAGCACGGCTGGAGCACGGACGAGTGCGCCATTTGCCCTCCGCTTTCGCACCCGGGTCCCGAGGGAACAAATCACGCCCGCAGGCGGTATTTCCGGCGGACCTTCCGTCCCGAAACAATCCGATGCACGCACGCCTATCTCTCGTCCTGGCGCTTTTTCTATTCCCGATCGCCGGCTGTGTAACGATCCCCAGCGCGCAGCAGCTTGCGGCCAATCCCGGCCGTCAGATTCCGCCGATCGAAGGCGCGAACAAGCCGCTGTCGAAAACACAGGACGTCCGCGCCTTCCAGAGCCTCGCCCGCTATCCCGGCGACGACGAGGTTCTCCAGCGCCAGGTAGCACTCGAAGGTCAGTTGTCAGGCACGCCGCTCAGCGCCGGCAACAAGGTGACGCTGATCCAGAACGGACGGCCTGCCTATGACGCCATGGAACGTGCCATCCTGTCGGCCAAGACCAACATCTCAGCCGAGTTCTATGAGATCGACGCCGATTCGATCGGTACGTCGATCACCGACCTGCTGATCGACAAGGCCAAGGAGGGGGTCGCAGTCGAGCTCATCTACGACAGCCAGGGGTCCGAGGATACGCCGCCCGCCTTCTGGGACCGCCTGCGTGCGGCCGGCGTCCAGGTGCTGGAATACAATCCCCTGAACCCGCTGAAAGCGCGGATCGGCTACGAACCCAACGACCGCGACCATCGCAAGCTGCTGGTCGTCGACGGCAAGCACGCAGTGATGGGCGGCATCAATATCACCGAAATCTATCTCTATGGCGGCGCCGAATCCGGGCATCTCGACCGCTGGTGGGTGCCATGGCGCGATACCGATATCGAAGTCGAAGGACCGGTCGTGGCAGAGCTGCAGCAATTCTTCGTCGACATCTGGCGAACGCAGAAAGGGGATCCGCTGCCGGCGGTCAATTTCTTCCCGCGGTTGACGCCTGTGGGGACGAGCTATGTCCGGGCCGTGCCCGGCGCACCGCAGCAGGGCGACCCCGAAATCTATGTCGCACTGCTGTCGGCAATTCGCCATGCGCAGAGCAAGGTCTGGATCAGCACCGCCTTCTTCGACCCGACGGACGAAGAGCGCCAAGCGTTGCGCGATGCCGTAGGGCGCGGGGTCGACGTTCAGCTGATCGTGCCCGGCGTCAGCGATTCCCAGCTGACGCTCGCGGCCGGCCGATCGCATTATACCGAGCTGCTCAAGGCCGGGATCAAGATCTTCGAGCGGCGCGACGTGTTCCTCCACGGCAAGACCGGGACGATCGACGGTGTCTGGTCCATCGTCGGCTCGTCCAACTTCGACGCCCGCAGCGTGATCTGGAACAACGAGCTGTCGGTCATCGTGCTGGGTCGCGACTTCGCCCGTCAGATGGAGACGGCGTTCGTTCAAGACCGCGCCGCGGGCACGCCGATCGATCTTGAATCCTGGGAAAACCGCCCGATTGGCGAGCGGCTGACCGACTGGGCCGCCCGGGCTGTCGAAGCCCTTCTGTAACCTTGGTCGTCCCGTCCGGACCGGCGGCGCTTGCCGCGGCGGGCCGCCCAAGCCTATCTTTGTCACAAAGTGCCCCGTGACGGCTGACCGGCGGAAGGTCCGTTTAACGTCCATGATCGCGTATCGCTTCGGGGGAGTGCCCGTCGCCATTGGTGTCGGAACTATTGTCGGAACCGCGCTGTCGCTCGCCGCGCCGGCACCGTTCGCGCGGGCGCAGGAGCCCCAGACCGAGGACGCGCAGACCGAGGGCGCAACGAACGGAATGATGGAAGAGATCGTCGTGACCGCGCGCCGGCGCAACGAGGACATCCAGACCGTCCCGATCGCCATCAGCCATTTCTCCTCCGAGGATTTGCGCGACCAATCGGTCGAGACCGTCGTCGACCTTCAGCATTTCGTTCCGTCCCTCATCGCGCTCAACGCCACAAACCGGGATTCGGACCAGCTGTCGATCCGCGGCGTTCCGGGAGTCGTCGCCTATTTCGCCGAGGCGCCGGTCATATCGGCGCTGTCGGCCGCGGGCAGCGGCTCGGGTAGCGGCTCAGGGCCCGGACTCTATTACGACCTGCAGGACGTCGAGGTGCTGAAAGGGCCGCAAAGCACGCTGTTCGGCGGCACGACCACGGGCGGCGCCATCCTGTTCTCGCCCAAGAAGCCGACCAGCGACTACGAGGGCTATGGGCAGATCACGCTCGGCGACTATGACGACCGTGAGGTCGAGGGCGCGGTCAACGTGCCGATCGTGGCTGACAAGCTGATGGTCCGGTTGGCCGGTCAGACGCAGCAGCGCGACGGCTATACCGAGGACGTGATCCATCATAAGGACCTGGACAATCGCGACTATTACGCCGCCCGGATCGGAGTCACGGTCGATCCGTGGGACGATTTCGACAATTACCTCGTCTATTCAAGCTATTATAGCGACACCAACGGCTCAGGCGAGGTACTGACCGCGGTCAATCCCGACAGCGTGACCGCGCTGGCGTTCGGCCCGGCGGCATTCGAGGCGCTGGCGGCCCAGCAGGCCCGCGGTCCGCGCAAAACCGCGCTCGACACGCCGGAGATCAGCAAGGAATATACCTTCCACTTCACCGATGTCGCTCAGTGGTTCGCCTCGGACGCGGTAACCGTCCGCAATATCGCAGCCTATACGGAATCCAAGTATCTGTTCCGCTGGGACCTGGACGGCAGTCCGCTGCCGATCATCGCCTCAACTCAACCGAGCGGCTGGTCCAACAGCATCGCCGGCTATACCGAAGAGCTTCAGCTGCAGGGTAAAGGGCTTAAGGACGACCTGGTCTGGACCGCGGGCGGCTTCCTTCAATTCATCCACCCTGCCGGCTATAGTGCGGTGCAGTCGATCGAGTTCGACATCCCAGGCAATACCTTCATCAATAATCCCCTGACCATGGAGAGCAAGAACACGACCAGGGAGCAGGCTCTGTACGCGCAGGCGACCTATGATCTGGGCGGGCTGACGCCGATCTTCACCGGCGTCAAGGCGACGGCGGGCTATCGCTATTCCTGGGATTATGCTTCCAATCTGGAGAATGCGTACAACGCCGCCGGTCAGTGCCTGGCAAACACTGCCCTCTCTGTCCCCAACTGCGCCAGCGCGATTTCCGGGTATTTCAGCCGGGGGACGTGGACGCTCGCGCTCGATTACCAGCTGACTCCGGGGACGCTGCTCTATGCCACGGGCCGGCGCGGCTACAATCCCGGTGGCTTCAACGAATATGCCGCGCCCAATGAGCGCTCCTATCAGCCCGAGACCCTGATCGACGTCGAAGTTGGCGCAAAATCGGCCTGGACACTGTGGGGCATGGACGGGCGCACGTCGCTGGACGCCTTCCATGACCATTACACGAATATCCAGCGCTCCGTAGGCGTCGTGACCAACACGATCTCAACGGTCACCGAGAACGCCGCCGAGGCGACGCTTGAAGGCATCGAGTTCGAGGCCAAGCTGAATCCGATCAAGAGCGTCGAGCTGTCGGGCATCTATGCCTATTCGAATTCGCGCTACGACAGGTACCTGTCGCCGAGCCAGGGCAACCTGAGCGGGCTGCCGTTCACCGGTGGCCCCCGCAACCAATACAGCGCGACCGGCACTTACCATCTGCCGATCGGCGCGCATCTGGGCGACGCCACCATCTCGGCGACCTATAGCTGGCAGGGCCACATACAAATTTCCGACCGGGAACTAGGCGGTATAATCCCCGCCCATGGCCTGCTCGACCTTCGGATGGATTGGAATAACATCGGCCAGCGGCCGATCGATGCGTCGTTTTTCATGACCAATGCTACCGACCAGCTCTACATTGCCGGGGGCACGGTGGTCTACAATGCGCTGGGCGTGAACCCGGTGCTCTATGGCGAGCCGCGGATGTGGGGCTTCCAGCTGCGCTATCGCTTCGGGCCGAAAGAGTGATTGTGGATATTGAGCCTGTCCTGGATATGCCTCCAGGCGCCCTCCGGCGGCGCCGGGCCGTTAAAACCCCGTTGTCGCCGCGATTGTGACGGTACGGGTCGGTGAGATCGAGCCGAAGCATCCGCGGCCAGACGCGAGATGGGGACGTCAGGGGCCACTCGAACGCGATCCCGTATCGAACGCCATGAGAGGCATTCCAAGGATCGCCCTGGACACGATCCTGCGGGAAAGGCTGCCCGAGTTCGAGCGGGAGATTCGCGTCCGCCAAGTCGTGGACCTGGCCAGGCAAACACCGCTTCATGCCCTCGGCAATTTGGGCAACGGCGCGTTGCTGGCCGGCATATTCTGGAGCCGGCTGCCACACGCGGCGATTGCAGGCTGGCTCGGCCTGTTCACGATCATCATGGGAATCGGGCTCGTACGGTGGCAGCGCAAGCGGCGCTGGCCGCCACCCAAAGAGGTAAGCCGCCGCGCCATCCGCCGGACCACCGCGTGGGCCTTCTTCTGTGGTGTGATGTGGGCTGCGGCGCTCGTTTTCGCCTTTCCCCAAGACGACATGCCGCGGCAGCTTCTGATCCTGTTCCTGGCGGGGGGGCTCGGCGCCGCCGCGGTCGCCACGATGGCGTCGCAGCCGATCGCCTGCATCTGCTATCTCGGGCCTCCGATCGTGTCGGTGCTGGCGCTCCTTGCGATCCAGACGCGATCGGAGGTCGCCCCCGTGATGGCGGCGATGGGCACGCTTTACCTTGTCGCGCTGGTCATAGCCCTGTTTAACGGCTTTTCCAGTTTCGTCACCGTCGTGCGCGGCCGGATCGACAGCCGCGCGCTCGAGACCAAGCTGCTGGAAACCGAGTTGGCCGCCGCGTCGGCGGCCAACCGGGCCAAGTCCATGTTCCTGGCCAAAATGAGCCACGAGCTGCGCACGCCGCTGAACGCGATCATCGGCTTTTCCGAGCTGATCAGGGACGCGAGTCCCGGTCGAACGGAAGCCGGGCAGTATCGCGAATATGCCGCCGACATCCATGCCGCGGGCCAGCATCTCCTGAGGATCGTGAACGACGTGCTGGACATCTCGACCATTGAGGCCGGCCGGCTCAAGCTGCATGAGGAGCAGGTCCGGATCGATGCACTGGTGACGTCGGCGCTGAAGCTGATGAGTCCGGCGGCACGCGACGCCGAGGTCACGCTGACGGCCGACCTTCCGCCAGACCTGCCGGCGCTTTGGGCCGATGAGCAGCGGGTGCGTCAGCTGCTGCTCAACCTGCTGTCGAACGCCGTCAAGTTCTCCCGTCCGCCCGGGCAAGCGAAGGTGGCCGCCGCGGTCCGTCCGGATGGCGTGGCTATCACGGTTTCGGACAATGGCATCGGCATGACCGCGACCGAAATTGCACGGGTGCGCGAACCGTTCCATCAAGTGCAGGATTCGTTGTCGCGCAAGCATGAGGGCGTCGGGCTGGGCCTCGCGCTCGCCGACCGCTTCATGGCACTGCATGGCGGCAGGCTCGAGATCGCCAGCGAGCCTGGCGTCGGCACCACGGTGACAACCATTTTCCCGACAGACCGGATCGCGGCTCCGTCCGAGCAGTTCGTGGAAATGGGGCGAAAAAGCGGTTGATTAGCGGACGCGATCCGGCATCCTGGCGAGATTGAAGGAGAGTCATCATCGAATCGCTGCCGGCCTTCCGGATCCTGCTCGCCGAGGACATCGAGCTCAATCAGCGCCTGACGCAGAGGCTGCTGGCCCGCTCGGGTTACCATATCGACGTGGTGGCGAACGGGCGCGCCGCGGTCGAGGCGCTGAACCAGGCCGAGTATGACGTGATCCTGATGGATATTCAGATGCCTGAGATGGACGGCATCGAAGCCACCCGCCGTATCCGCGCGCTCCCCACCGCCAAATCCCGCGTGGCGATCATCGCGCTGACTGCCCAGGTGGGCGAGGAAGAACGCAGAGAGCGGATCGCTGCCGGCATGGACGACTACATATCGAAGCCGATCAATTTCGACATCCTGTTCACCAAGCTCTCGGCGCTGGCGGCGAAGCGCGGCCGCTGAAGGCGGATCCCGGCCCTGCAGCGGCCCGCGGTAGGTCGTTCAGGGATTGCGCTCCCGGAACACGCCCCTGTGCGCCCATTGCGGATACGGCAGCGGCTTGGCGCTGGCCTCGTCGAGGGTCTCCAGCTCCTCGTCGGATATCGTCCACTGCGCAGCAGCGAGGTTGTCCTGGAGTTGAGCCTCGTCGCGGGCGCCGAACAGGACGGAGGCAATCGACGGCTTGCGCAGCAGGTAGTTGATCGCAACCTGCGCCATGGTGGCGCCACGCGCCTCGGCAATTGCGGCCATCGCGTCGGTGATCCGGTCGAGCCGCTCGCGGTCGATCCCGCCCGGCGCGCCGGCCACGGTGCCCCGCGCGCCCTCCGGATCCGGCTTGCCGCGGCGGAACTTGCCGGTCAGCAGCCCGAAGGCGAGCGGACCCCAGACCATCGTGCCGACGCCTTGGTCGACCCCGAGCGGCAAGAGCTCGTTCTCGGCGTCGCGGCCGGCGAGCGAATAATAGATCTGGTGGGCGACATAGCGCGTCCAACCGTTCGCGTCCGAGATCGCCAGCGCCTTCATCAGCTGCCAGCCGGCATAATTGGAGCAGCCGATATAGCGGACCTTCCCTGCGGACACGAGGTCGTCGAGCGCGCGCAGCGTTTCCTCGAGCGGCGTCAGCGCGTCGAACGCGTGAATGAAATAGAGATCGATATAGTCGGTCTTGAGTCGCCGAAGACTCGCCTCGCACGCGGCGACCACATGCACGCGCGAGGAGCCGATGTCATTCGGTCCGGGCCCCATGCGGCCCCAAACCTTGGTCGCGATGACCGCCTCATGGCGATGGTTGCGCAGCGCATAGCCGAGGATTTCCTCCGATCGCCCGGCGGAGTACGCGTCGGCGGTGTCAAACAAGGTGACGCCGGCATCGAGGCAGAGGCCGCATAATCGTTCCGCCTCCTGTTCCTGAGTGCGGCCCATGAAGCCGAACATGCCCTCGCCGCCGAACGTCATAGCGCCAAAGCTCAGCGCCGAAACCTGAAGCCCGCTGCGCCCCATCAGCCGCTTTTCCATATCGCTCCCCCAAGTCGATGCTGCGGCACCATGACGGGTCGCGCCGCTCGCGACAACCTCCGAGGCCGAATTTCAGGGACGAGCGCGCAGGCAGCTCAGTGGCAGGTCAGCCCGAGCGGTGCCGCCAATCTGGCCTCGATATCGACCATTTGCATTTCCGGCAGGCTGCCCGCCTTCACATCCGGCCCGTACAGCACAAAGACGCTGCGATAATCGAACCGTGTCGGCCAGAAGCCGTGATTGCCCTTCTCCTGGGGCGGCGTCAAATACGGTCCGCTCTTGCCGCCGCCGAACATGAAATGCTCCGCCGGCTCGAACACGGCGACGGAGTCTTTCAGGAATGGCGCATATTGAACAATTTCCGCGCGCGGT
Source organism: uncultured Rhodospirillales bacterium (assembly GCA_964631425.1). Taxonomy (GTDB): domain Bacteria; phylum Pseudomonadota; class Alphaproteobacteria; order BOG-932; family Roseiterribacteraceae; genus BOG-932. Next base: position 8,556 of record CAZVYC010000103.1, on the reverse strand, counting down.
ATTTCCCGGCCGATGGCCTGTTCGTGCTTTGCCGACAGACCGCGGAGGTAGGCAGCGACCGCTTCGTCGCTGGTCGCGGCGACCCCGCCCATCGGTCGAATGTCGCCGGCTATCCCGGCCTGGCTCAACAGAACCGGAAGATTGGCGATGTTGTCGATGCGTTCGAAACCATGATCGGACACCAGCGCGAAATCGTAATCGGGCGGCAACGCATTGAGCATTTCGCCGATCAGTTCGTCTGATCGTTCGAGGATGGCATTCGCATTCTGGTCGAACGGTCCCTGGTCATGCGCCTCGGAATCCAGATCGACGAGGTGCAGAAGGATGAGGTCCGGCCGTTTTGTCCGCAGCAGATACAAAACTGCCTGGGTGCGCGTCCGATCGTCCACCCATTGCTGGGCAAACGACGGGTACATCTTCGTAATCGCCTCGACCAGCCCCGGCGTGGCCTTGGACGCTATGCTTTCGAGATCCATCGACCCGCCGTTTCGCCGCTTGAAATACTCCGGCAGGTCATAGGTGATGGTGTTGTTCACCGTCACCGGCCAAGTGACGGAAGCCGTGGTAAGGCCGTGGTCGGCGGCGCATTGCCAAAGCGTCGGCACGTGCAGGAGGTCGGAAGTCCAATAATAGTCGCCGCCCTCCGACTGCGGCCGGCGATTGCCCATGATCCCGTGCTGATCCGGTCGGGCGCCGGTGATCAGGGACGTGTGGGATGGCCACGTGATCGTGGGGAAAACCCCAATCACGCCCTGCGCGACCTGCCCCCGCCGCAACAGCCGGCGCAGACTGGGAATGGCAAGCCCCATTGCGTCGCGGTCTCGCAGATATCGCCAATCCAGGCCATCGACCGAGACGACCAGAAGCTTGCGCGGCGGCTTGGTTGACGCGGCCGAGCACGCGTAGCCGAGAAAGGCCAGGACGATGGCGAGGGCGCTGATCCCCATCGCCGACCGTAGAAGGCGCGCGCCCCCACGAACATTCATCGGACTCTCCTTTCTCCGCGATTTCCGTACCGCGCTCGCTCCTCAATAGTTGGCGCCGACGCCCATGTAG
>CAZVYC010000103.1:0-7490 GCA_964631425.1 uncultured Rhodospirillales bacterium | reverse complement strand
CATGTAGAAGGCCCGCCCATTGTCCAGCAGAGAGTAGTTCAGCGCCTGGCCGACGCCATAAACCTTCTGCGGCATGGCATTGGTCAGGTTCTTGCCCTGAACCCGGAAGTAGAGATTGTCGTTGAACCGGTAGCGGAACTGCGCATCCAGCGTGTCGATCCGGCCATACCACTGATCGTTCGCGGCATTGTTGGTATCAAAGCTGATCGGCATCTTGCTGGTGTGATTATAGGCAAGCTCCGCGTTGAACCCGTCATAGTTGAACAAGAGCGCCACGTTGGCCGTGCTTTTGGCCGATTCGAGCAACTGCGGCAGTGTGCGGAAGGTGCCGTCGCTCATCCGGATGCTCGGCGCGTCCATATGGACGAGAGAAAGGTTGGCCGTGAACCCGAAATAGTTGAAGGGGGCGGGCAGAAAATCGAAGCTGGCCTGCGAGACGGCAACCTCGATCCCCTGCACCTGGGCATTGCCGGCGTTGAGGGGATGGGTCGTGGTCAGCGTGTAAAGGCCGGAAAGTCCCGGCAACTGCACGCCCGACTGGGTGCTGGTCAGGGAAACGATCTCGTTCTCGATATTCTTCTGGAACAGGGCAAGCGAAGCGATCGAACCGAGCCACGGGTAATATTCAGCCGACAGGTCATAATTGGTCGATACGCGCGATACCAGATCGGGATTGGAGATTGCCTGCGTCGCCAGATGGTTCACGGTGTCGACGCTGGGTGCGCTGTTCGAGGCCAGATCCGAATATCTCGGCCGCGCAAGCGTGCGCGTGATCGCGCTACGCAGCTTCAGTTCATCCGTGACGTCATAAGTCACATTCACTGTCGGCAGCAGCTTATTGTAGTTATGCGATGTCGTCATCAGCACGAAATTGGTGGTGCTGGTCAGCGGACTTGGCTGGTAGTTCTTGATCGTCTGATCGGTCGACTCATAGCGAAGACCAAGCTGGGCGTAGAACGGACGGGCTTTGTAGGCTATGGCCGCATATCCGGCGGCAACTGATTCGCCAAGGTTGAAATCGGCGACCGTGCTGTTGAAGATGTTGGTGGCCGACGGGGCGTAAAGGCGCGGGTTGGCGGCGACGAAAGCGGCGGTCGCGTTGGGGTCGATCAATAACATGTTCTGACCGAGGCCGTTATTTGGGGTGATCGTCTGCCCCAACGGCCCGATCGCGGCCAGCGTCGTCCCGGCAATATTGTTCTGCTGGTAGACGTGATAAAAATAAGTCTGGTTGAGATCGCGGGCTTCCGCCCCGATTTTGTATCCCCAGCCTTCCGAATTCGCATCCATGTTGTGCGAAAACTCGATCTTGACCTGCGGCAAGGATACACGGCTCGCATCGGTCGCGATCAGATGATAGACCTCTTTATAATTAGCCGGGTTGACAAAGGCCGACATGTTATTCGGAACGAATAAGGTCGTGTCGTCGACCGGCTGATAGGAAAACGCAAGATTCGGTGAGGTTCCTTGCGTGAACTGATCCTCGATCGTGTCCTGCCGATACTGACCGACACCATAATTCGCGGTCACATCGAAATGCGTGACATCATCCAAATTGACGCCGCCGCCGAAATCGACATAGGAAATCTGCCGATATTGGTTATACTTGTCATAATCGACTTCAGCATTCCCCTGCGCAAAGCTGCCAGTGTTCGGCGACGTGATCGTCGCACTGCCGACGCGGTTCAGATATTGCGAATACCTGTTCTCGTCGTTCGTGTGCTCGAACACGCCGCCCGAAACATGGGCGTGAAACATCTCGTGATCGTCGAACTGGATATTCGTGAAAATGCCCGGGCGCTCGCGGACGTTGTCGTACGAATACCAGCGATGGCGATCGGGGACGCCGACCAGATCGGCAACATTGTCCGATGGCTTCAGTGTCGTGCTCGTCGCCGTCGGGCTGGTCTGCCGCAAAGCGGCCAGCGTCTCGGTGCCGCCGGTCCAGTCGTAGTAGGATTCCGGCGCGTTAAAGGTGTTCAGCGACGACGACACGCGGCGGAAATAACTGCCCTGCACCAGCATGCCGAACTCATCATCAGGACCAAACGTGTCGCTGACCGTTAGGTCCCCCTGCCCCGAGGGCGAGGGTGAGCGGACCTGCGGTGTATTCTCCCAATACGCATAGTCGAGATGGCCCGCGATATAGAAGCCGGCATGATCGAATGCGCTGTGGGTGCGAATATCGGTGACGCCGCCAACGGCATCGGTGGGCTGATCCGCGGTCCAGGTTTTGAAGACCGACGCCTGCTGAGCGATGACCGACGGCAGGACATCGAACGATACCTGACGACGCGTCTCTTCGGTCGACGGCAGAAGCATGCCGTCGATGGTGACAGTATTATAGTCTGCATTCAGTCCGCGAAGGGTCATGAACTGAGCTTCGCCGCGTCCATTGTTGAGCAGGAAGGCCACGCCGGGTACGCGCTGGAGCGCCTCGCCCAAGCCGAATTCGGGAATAGACCCGATTTCATCCGAGGAAATGCCGTCCGACACGATATTCTCGGCTCTCTTCACCTCGATCGACTTCTCGACGGCATAGGCCTGGCCGGTCACGACGATCTCTTCGAGATCACCAGGCGTGGCTTGCGGAGCGGCTGTCGGCGCCGAAGCAGCGGCAGTCTGAGCTTCCGAGGAAGCCGACAACACGCAGCACGACACGGCTACGCAAGAGCCCAACAACCGACGGTGCAACCGGGAAAGGCCGGCTGCGAGAGCAGGCTGAAAAAGCATGATGATCCTCAGGGGACGACGGCGATTGGATTGCGGCGCACCCTAGCGCGCAAAGCGCCTGCGTCAATACAAATTTTTTTGCTATTATTATATTATTAAAATATTTCTAGTGAACCTCTACATTCATACTACTTCTGAGACAAAGATGTACCTGATATTTCGGCTTGAGATTCGTGTCAACGCCCAAAGCTGCATGGCGTGCATGAGGACATACCGCAACGCGGCATGCCCTCCGACTGACCTGCAAGCGGGATGAGGCTTGCACGTCAAGGCGCTGCCGTCAGTGACGTCATTCTTTGGGGTGTCTGGACGCCTGGCAGTTTACAGGTACGCAATCTCGATGATGAGTTGATCGCTCGTCTTAAACGCCGGGCTGCCCTCCACGGGCGTTCGACCGAGGCCGAGCATCGCGAGATCCTTCGTCAGGCGCTGGCGAGCGAAATCGAGCCGGGGTTCGACGAACTTGCTGCCGGGCTGAGTCGCCTGACGGCCGGGCGAAAGCATACGCCGGCCGAAGTCCTGTTGCGCGAGGGTCGCGACGAGCGATGACGAAGCTCGTGATCGGTGCGAGCGTGGCACTCAAATGGGTGGTGCCGGAGCAAGGATATGCGGAAGCCGTGCGGTTGAGAACCCTAGCGGCAATGGCGGCGCCCGACCTTATCGTCGCCGAATGCGCCAATGTTCTTTGGAAGAAAGCCGCGCGCGGCGAACTGACGCCCGCGGAAGCAGTGATGGCGGCGCGACTGTTGCAGCGCGCAGATATTGACATCTATCCGACGCGCAACCTGCTCGATTGCGCCACCAAGCTCGCGATCGACCTGAACCGTCCCGCCTATGACTGCATCTGTGTGACGCTCGCGGCAACCAACGGCTGGCCGCTCGTCACTGCCGACGAACGGCTGCTGCGAACAGTGGGGGCGACCGGCGCTGCGCTTCAGGTGGCTTATTCGATACAGGATGCCTTGCGATTTGCTCTGAAGAATTCCTGACAGTCCTGGAACCAAAGCCCGGCCCAACGCTTGGCATGTGCCCGCCACCCGCCTGGCGTTAGAATCCGAAGCGGGTAACGTCCGCAAGGGCCCTCGCTTGCGGACGATCGTGCGCCCGATCGGAAAGGTCGGGAAGGGTCATGCAAATGGCGCGATGGAATTTTCAACCTCGCTAGCCCGCCCCTCCGATAACAATCGCCAAGCCAGTGCTGCATAGGAGATATCTTCGCAACAGGCGCCTACAGATGGGACAACAGTCTTGACATAATTCGCCCTTGAAGGCATTTGGGCAGAAGGTGGCGATAGCGCGAGGCCAACTACACTCCAAAAGGCTGGGAACCAGCATCGTGTGATACGGGCCGCAGCGAGGCTGAGACAGCTAGTCTCAGCCGGCGAAGGGCTTGAGTTGCCGAACTCATGCGTGCGCTCGCGTGAAACTCGGGATAGGGTACGATGATGGAAGCCAGAGGCCTTTACGATCCGCGCTATGAACATGACGCCTGCGGCGTCGGCTTCGTCGCGCAGATCAAGAACCGGAAGAGCCACGGGATCATCGCCCGCGGGCTCAACATCCTTTGCAACCTGGAGCATCGCGGGGCGGTCGGCGCCGATCCGCTGGCCGGCGACGGCGCCGGCATTTTGATCCAGCTGCCCGACCGCTTGTTTCGCGAGGAAAGCGCGCGCCTGGGGTTTGCGCTGCCTGAGCCCGGCGCCTATGCCGTGGCCATGGTTTTCCTGCCGCGCGACGGCGAGGCCCGCTGCGCCTGCGAGCAGACCATCGTCGACTGCGCCCTGCGCGAGCGCCAGCTTGTGCTAGGTTGGCGTGACGTGCCGGTCGATCCGGCCGTGCTCGGGGAGACGATCCGGCCGAATGCACCCGTCATCCGGCAGCTCTTCATCGGCCGCGGCGCCGAGACGCCGGATGTCGACGCGTTCGAGCGCAAGCTGTTCGTCATCCGCAAGCAGACGCACAAGCACGTGCGCGAGAACCGGCTGACCGAGCCCGGCACGTTCTACATCGCCAGCATGTCCACCCGTACCATTATCTATAAGGGCATGGTGATCGCGGCCCGGCTGGCGCCGTTCTATCATGACCTGCTCGACGAGCGGGTGGAGTCGGCGCTGGCGCTGGTGCACCAGCGATTCTCGACCAACACCTTCCCGTCCTGGGAGCTGGCGCACCCCTTCCGTTTCCTGGCGCATAACGGCGAGATCAACACGCTGCGCGGCAACATCAACTGGATGATGGCGCGACGGCATTCGATGACGTCGAAGGTGCTGGGCGACGATCTGGCCAAGCTGTGGCCGCTGATCGGTGACGGCAATTCGGACTCGGCTACCTTCGACAACTGCCTGGAGCTGCTGCTCGCCGGCGGCTATTCGCTGCCGCATGCGCTGATGATGATGATCCCGGAGGCATGGTCGGGGAACGACCTGATGCATGCCGACCGGCGCGCCTTCTATGAGTACCACGCGGCGCTGATGGAGCCGTGGGATGGGCCGGCGGCGATTGCCTTCACCGACGGGCGGCAGATCGGCGCGACCCTGGACCGCAACGGCCTGAGGCCTGCGCGCTTCTTCGTGACCAGCGACGATTACGTCGTGATGTCGTCGGAGGCCGGCGTTCTCGACTTCCCGGAAGAGACGATCGTCCGCAAATGGCGCCTCGAGCCCGGCAAGATGCTGCTGGTCGACCTGGAGCTCGGCCGGATCATCGGCGACGGCGAGCTGAAGACTGCCATTTCCAACGCCAGACCTTACCAGGCGTGGCTCGACAAAACCCAGATCCGGCTGGAGACCCTGCCCGAGGAAGTCGCGCCGATGGCGCCGCCCCGAGACGTGCTGCTCGATGCCCAGCAGGCCTTCGGCTACACGCAAGAGGACATCAAGTTCTTCTTGAAGCCGATGGGCTTGTCGGGCGAGGATTCGGTGGGCTCGATGGGCCGCGACACGCCCCTGGCCGTGCTCTCGACCCGGCCCAAGCTGTTGTTCGACTATTTCCAGCAGCGCTTCGCACAGGTGACCAACCCTCCGATCGACTCGATCCGCGAGGAGCTGGTGATGTCGCTGGTCTCGCTGGTGGGCCCGCGGCCCAACCTGTTCGACCTGGACTCGGGCGGCCAGCATATCCGCCTGGAGCTGAAGCAGCCGATCCTCACCAATATGGATCTGGAGAAGATCCGCCGCATCGAGGACAACACCGGCGGCGCCTTCAAGGCGGCGCAGCTGCCGATCTGCTGGCCGGCGCTCGAGGGTGCCTCGGGTATGGAAGGCGCGGTCGCGGACATCTGCAAGCGCGCGGAGGACGCGGTCCGCACGGGCCACAACATCATCATCCTGTCCGACCGGGCGATGGATTCGGATCATATCGCCGTGCCGTCGCTGCTCGCGACTGCTGCGGTCCATCATCACCTGATCCGCGAAGGTCTGCGCACCGAGGTCGGCCTCGTGGTCGAGACCGGCGAGGCCAGGCAGCTGCATGATTTCTGCCTGCTTGCAGGCTATGGCGCGGAAGCGATCAACCCCTATGTCGCGTTCGACACGCTGTCCTCGCTCCGCCGCGAGATCAGCGACAAGCTGACCGATTACGAGTTGCACAAGCGCTATGTGAAGGCGCTGTCCAAGGGCATCATGAAGGTGATGTCGAAGATGGGCATCTGCACCTTCCAGTCCTATTGCGGCGCGCAGATCTTCGACGCCGTAGGCCTGTCGAGCGCCTTCCTGGACCGGTACTTCACCGGTACCGCCTCACCGGTCGAGGGCGCCGGCATCGCCGATATCGCCGAGGAGACGGTGCGCCGACATCGCCTCGCCTATGGCGACGCGCCCAACTATCGCAATGCGCTCGATGTCGGCGGCGAGCTGGCCTATCGCATTCACGGCGAGACGCATGTGTGGACGTCTGAAGTCGTGTCGCTGCTGCAGCACGCGGTGCGCTCCGCCGACTATGGTCAGTTCAAGCAATATACGAAGAAGGTAGGCGAGCAGGAGGACGGGCTGATCTCGCTGCGCGGCCTCTTGGAGTTCGACTTCGCCGACCAGCCGATCCCGCTGGAGGAGGTCGAATCCGCCGCCTCGATCGCCAAGCGGTTTGCCTCCGGCGCAATGTCGTTTGGTTCGATTTCCTGGGAGGCGCACACCACGCTCGCGATCGCGCTCAACCGGCTGGGCGGCAAGTCCAACACCGGCGAGGGCGGTGAGGATCCGGTGCGCTACAAGCCGCTCGCCAACGGCGACACGATGCGCTCGGCAATCAAGCAGGTGGCTTCGGGCCGGTTCGGCGCCAACGCCGAGTATTTGGTCAACGCCGACGACATTCAGATCAAGATGGCGCAGGGCGCCAAGCCCGGCGAAGGCGGCCAGCTGCCCGGGCACAAGGTGGACGATTGGATCGCCCGCACGCGGCATTCCGTGGCCGGAGTCGGCCTGATCTCGCCCCCGCCGCACCATGACATCTATTCGATCGAAGACCTGAAGCAGCTGATCCACGATTTGAAGAGCGTGAATCCGCGGGCACGGGTCAGCGTCAAGCTGGTCTCGGAGATGGGCGTCGGCACGATTGCAGCCGGCGTCGCCAAGGCCAAGGCTGACCATGTCACCATTGCCGGCTGGGAAGGCGGCACGGGCGCGAGCCCGATCACGTCGATCCAGCACGCCGGCGAGCCGTGGGAGATCGGGCTTGCCGAGACCCACCAGACCTTGGTGATCAACAACCTGCGCGGCCGCATCGCGGTACAGGTCGACGGCGGCATCCGCTCGGGCCGCGAC
>CAZVYC010000102.1:3881-16869 GCA_964631425.1 uncultured Rhodospirillales bacterium | reverse complement strand
CCACGCGCCGTTGAAGGGGATCGTCCACCGCTACCCGGATCGGGTCCTCCTGAAGCCGCTCCACGCCTGCCCGGTCTATTGCCGCTTCTGCTTCCGCCGCGAGCAGGTCGGGCCCGGCGGCGAAGCGCTGGACGAGACCGAGCTTGCCGCTGCGCTCGACTATATCCGCGCCCGTCCTGCGATTTGGGAAGTGATCCTGACCGGCGGAGACCCGCTGATGCTGTCGCCACGTCGTCTCGGCGACATCCTGGCGGCGCTCGACGGCATCGCGCACGTTGCGATCGTCCGCATCCACACGCGCGTGCCGATCGTAGCAACCGGGCGGATTTCCGGTCCGCTTCTCGCGGCTCTCGAACGATGCCGCAAGCCGCTGTGGATCGCGATCCACAGTAACCATGCCCGCGAGCTGACTCCGGCCGCCGTGGCTGCCTGCGCGCGCCTGGTCAAGGCGGGAGCCACGCTGCTCGGCCAGGCCGTGCTTCTGCGCGGCATCAACGACGATCCTGCCATCCTGGAGGCCCTTTTCCGCGCCATGGTCGCCGCGCGGATTAAGCCTTATTACCTCCACCATCCCGATCTCGCCCCCGGCACTCAGCGCTTTCGGCTCTCGATTGCCGAAGGGCGGCACATCGTCGGCGTGCTGCGTGGCCGTTTGTCGGGATTGGCCCAGCCGACCTATGTACTCGATATCCCTGGAGGCGCCGGCAAGGTGCCGATCGGGCCGAATTCGGTCGAGGTGCACGGCGTTCGCGATCCATCCGGCCGCCTCCACCCTTACCCCACCCCCGATTGACGGGGGCCACGCCATCGCGCAAATTCCTCAATAGTGCGACCAAACGTCGCCCAATGGAGGAAGAGCCATGACGGTAAGGGCAATTCTCAAGGCCAAGGGCCAGCGGGTGGTGACCGTCACTCGTGATTCGCCGATCAAGGACGTGGCGGCGGTATTGACACGCGAGCGGATCGGCGCCGCCGTCGTGAGCGATGACGGCGTTACCGTCGCCGGTATCATCTCGGAACGCGACATCCTTCGTGGGGTGGCGCGCCCCGGCGCCATGCTGCTCGACCGGCGGGTCTCCTTTTTGTTGGCGCGGTCGTACACGACCGCCCGGCTCGACATGCCGCTTCTGCATGTGCTCGACCTCATGACCCAGGGCCGCTTCCGCCACATGCCGGTGGTGGAAAACGGTCGGCTCGTCGGCATCGTCAGTATCGGCGACGCGGTGAAGGCCCGCCTCGACATCCTCGAAAGTGAAGCGAATCAGCTTAAGGAATATATTGCCGGGCGCTGATATCGACTTTCATAGAGAGTCGATACGTGGTGATCATGTTTAGATATCCGATTCACGCGCCGTCGTGTGGGTCGCTCGCGACTCACCCTCTCTGCGATCGGATACTAGGCTATTGCTCGTGTTGATAGGCGCCGATATCGACCGGTCCCGCGTAGGTGAGTGGCTTCGTCTCGGTCGGATGCACATATTCGCGGTCGGGCAGCAGCCGCACCCCCAAGGCCGCGCCCGGGTCGATGCCCTTGCCGATCGCGGGTGAATAAGGCCGCAGCCGGTAATCATAGCGCCGGATATCCATAAGGCCGGCGTCCTGAGCCGTACGTGTGCTCGCTTCCTCAAGCGCGCCGTCATGGAATAAAGGCTGCTCCACGCCCGGGCTGCCTCCCAGTCCCGCTGCCAGCAAATTGTTCCTGATCTCGCCGCTGCCGACCAGCACGTTGCCCGCGCCGACGAATATGTTGTTGATCACGTGCGCCGCCGCGGGTGGCCGCACTCGGATGAAATCGCCCCGTCCCAGGTCGTTCACGAACGTGTTGTTGACGACATAGAGCTGCTGGATGGTATTCGTCGCTCCTTCCAGCGCATTGGCCAGGATCGTACTGTTCTGGGTGTCGGCGCTCTGCTCGATCAGGTTGCCCATGACCACATTGAAGCCGCCGTTGGGAAATTCGATCTCATAGCTGGCGGCGCCGCGCTCCTCGTCGGTGATCCGGTTGGCGACGATCAGATTGCGTTGGGCGCGGGACTTGATCAGGTGACCGATCCGTCCGGAGTGGAAATAGCTTCCGCGAACGATCAGCTGCTTCAGGTTGCTGATATAGATCTCGTGCGACTGCCCGCCATTGCCGCCGTCGCGCGCGAACTCCGAATCCTCGATGTCGATAACGCTGTCGAGCGTATAGATCGAGCTCAATATCCCTTCCTGGTTGTCATGGAAGTAGCAGCCGATGATCTGCAGGTTGGCGCCTTCCGCACGAATGCCCGCACCGTTGCCGGCTGGCACCTCGGCTTCGGCGAATTCGATATTCTGGACGATCGCATTGCGCCCCTTGATCACCCAGATCGCCTTGCTTTCGGCGCTCCTGCCGGCAGCCAGCAGCCTGGGTCGGCCGCCGACGCCCCGGATGGTGAGGTTGTCGGCTCGCCAGACCGCGACATCGCCGATATAGGCCTCGGCGTCGATCTCCACGATGTCGCCGGACTGGGCAATCTCCGCCGCCTGGCTCGGCAGCTTGATCGTGCGACTCGACCCGACCTGGATGATGTTCCCGGGGCGGGCCAGGGGCCGGGTCGGCGCGGGGAGCAGGGGAGACGCGGGTGGCCCGACCGGCAGGTCGATGATCGTCCGCTCGGCTCGCGCCGGCGCCAGCGCGCAGAGCGCGGCCGCTGCGATCATCGCCCACCGGATCCGCGCCGGCCAGGCCACCCGCTCAGGCCGCTTCGCTGTCGGGGTCGGCTTCGTCCAGCGCCGTGGTCGCCTCCAGCCATTTCTGCTCGGCCGTCGCCAATCGCTGGCCCAGCTTCCCGCGCTTGACCTGCAGTTCGCCGACCACTGTGGCCGGGCCGGCATAGAGGGTCGGATCGGCAAGCTTGGTGTCCAGAATCGCGATCTCGCGCTCCAGGATCGCCATATCCCGCTCCGCCGCCTCGACGACGCGCCTGAGCGGCGCCAGTGCTGCCCGGCGATCGGCGGCCGACTGCCGTGTCGCCTCGCGATCGGCCGTGGCCTTGCGCTGGCCAAGGGCCTTGCGCTCGCCAGGGGCCTTCTCCTGCCGGCCGCCGCGCTTGGCGCTCCGGCGCTTCTCCAGAAGCAGCTTGCGGTAATCGTCCAGGTCGCCGTCGAACGGCTTCACCCTGCCCCCGTCGACCAGCCACAGCCGGTCCGCCACCAGCTCGACCAACGCCGGATCATGGGTCACCAGGATGACTGCGCCCTCGTAGTCGTTGAGCGCCCTGACCAGCGCCTCCCGGCTCTCGACGTCGAGATGGTTGGTCGGCTCGTCCAGCAGCAGGATGTTGGGTGCCTCCTTCGCCATCAGCGCGAACAGCAGCCGTGCCTTCTCTCCGCCCGACAACGCGCCCACCTTGGTCCCGCTGCGCTCCTGCGAAAAGCCGAAGCGACCCAGATGTGCCCGCACCTTTTCTTCTGTTACCCCCGGCATGGCTCGCTTGGCCTGCTCCAGCGCGGTCAGGCCAAGGTCGAACTCGTCCGCCTGGTGCTGGGCGAAGTACCCTGTCTTCAGCTTGGCCGACTTGGCGATTTGCCCGGCCATCGGCTGCAAACGCCCCGCCAGCAGCTTGACCAGGGTCGATTTGCCGTTCCCGTTCGCGCCCAGCAAAGCGATCCGGTCGTCCCCGTCGATGCGCAGATTAAGGCCCGAAAGCACCGCGCGGCCGTCATAGCCCACGTTGGCGTCTTCGATCGTGACCAGCGGCGGCGCCAGCGGCGCCGGACCGGGAAAGTCGAACCGGACCACCCGGTCCTCGATGACCGGCGCCAGCACCTCCATGCGCGCCAGCGCCTTGATCCGGCTCTGCGCTTGCCTGGCCTTGGTCGCCTTGGCGCGGAACCGGGCGACGAACTCTTCCATGTGCTTGCGCTCGGCTGCCTGCTTGGCCAGCGCCGCCGCCTGATGCGCCTGGCGCTCGCTGCGCTGGCGCCGGAACTGGTCGAAATTGCCGCGATAGGTGACGAGCTTGCCTTGCTCCAGGTGGATGATCATGTCCGGGATGGCGTTCAGAAGGTCCCGGTCGTGGCTCACCAGCAGCAACGTGCCGGCATAGGATTTGAGATAGGCCTCCAGCCAGATCGTCGCCTCGAGATCGAGGTGGTTGGTCGGCTCGTCCAGCAGCAGGATGTCCGGGCCGGCGAACAAGGCCGCCGCCAACGCCACACGCATCCGCCAGCCGCCCGAGAATTCGCTGCAGGCGCGGCTCTGCGCATCCTCGTCGAATCCGAGCCCGGCCAGAATCTCCGCCGCGCGGGCAGGTGCCCGGTGCGCCTCGATATCCGCCAGCCGCTGGTGCACATGGGCGATTCGCATCGGGTCGCCGGCATAAGCAGACGATTCCAGATAATCAGGTGATTCCAGCGCCTCGGCTTCCTTCAGCAGCGCTGCGCGCTCTGTGTCTGCCGCCAGCACTGCATCCAGCAGACTGATGGCGCCGCCAGGCGCCTCCTGCGCGACCGAGCCCACGCGCGCGCCGCTCGGCATGCCGACCTCGCCGCCGTCGGCCGACAGCATGCCCGTCAGCAATTTCAGCAGCGTCGATTTTCCGGCGCCGTTCGGCCCGACCAGCCCGGCCTTGTGCCCCGTCGGGATGCTCGCGCTGGCGCCTTCCAGCAGCGTCCGGCCGGCGATGCGATACGTCAGATCGGTGATTTGCAGCATGGCGCCCTCTTATCATGGCGGCCGGTCTGCCGCCAATGCGGGTTACCCCCAAAGCGCAGCGGGCGGTTGCTGCATCCAGGCGCCGTCATAGACCACGCCAGGCGCACGGTCCTTCTCCAGCAGCAGCGGCCCGTCCAGGTCGACGAACCGCGCGCCCTGCGCCAGCACGAATGCCGGCGCCATCGACAGCGACGTCGCCACCATGCAGCCCACCATGATCGCAAATCCCATCCGTTGGGCCGTCTCCTTCAGCCTCAGCGCCTCGGTCAGGCCGCCCGTCTTGTCGAGCTTGATATTGACGACCTGATAGCGGTCCTTGAGTGCTCCCAGCCCCGCGATGCCATGGCAGGATTCATCCGCCCCCAGCGGCACCGGCGAACCAAACCCCTCCAATGCCGCATCCAGCCCCGCCGGCAACGGCTGCTCGATCAAGTCTACCCCGAGCGCCGCCAGTTGCGGGGCCGTTTCGACGAGCTGCGCCATCGTCCAGCCCTCATTGGCATCCACGATCAGCCGTGCGTCGGGGGCGACGCGGCGGACGGCGGCGACTCTGGCGATATCCTGCGACCCGCCCCCCAGCTTCAGCTTCAACAACGGCAGTCCCGCAGCCGCCCGCGCGGCTTCGGCCATGGCCTCCGGCTGGTCCAGCGAGAGCGTGAACGCGGTCGCGACCGGTTTCGGCTGGTGCTCCAGCCCGGCCAGCTGGCAAGCCGCTACGCCGGCGGCCTTCGCCTCCAGGTCCCAAAAGGCGCAATCGAGCGCGTTGCGCGCGGCCCCGGCCGGCATCGCCTCCTGCAGCGCGCCACGATCCATCCCGCGCGCGATCGGGTCGGCCATCGCCCCGATCGCCTGGGCCACGCTCTCCACCGTCTCGCCATAGCGTCCATAGGGAACGCATTCGCCCCGCCCGCGTACAGGCCGCCCATCGGACGAGAGGCCTTCGATCTCCGCGACAACCACCTCCGCCCAGTTTTTGCTGCCGCGTGCGATCGTGAAGCCGCCGCGAATCGCATAGCGCTCGCACCGAACGGCGGCGATCTCAACCCGCCGGAGTTCAACCATGGCGGTGATACAACTTAATGTCTCTCGTGCTTAGATTGCACAACCATGAGTAGGCTTGCCTCTCAAAGCCGACACCTTCTAATGTCCGCTGCGCCACCACTGAATTCCCCTGACGGGCTGAAAATGGGTACTTGGAAACCTGCGGGAGCCGACCCGGAGTGAGCGTCGCCCACCAGAGTTCGCGCATCACTATCCCCGAATTGGTACGTCGTAAAGGCGGCGAGCCGATCGTGGTCTTGACTGCGTATACTGCCCCCGTCGCCCGGCTCGTCGATCCTCATGTCGACGTGATACTGGTTGGCGACTCGCTCGGCATGGTCATTTACGGGTTCACGTCCACACTGGCCGTCACCCTCGATATGATGATCGCTCATGGCAGGGCCGCGGTTGACGCCAGCGCCCATGCCGCGGTCGTGGTCGACCTGCCGTTCGGCTCCTACCAGGCCTCTCCGGTTCAGGCTTTCACCGCCGCGGCCCGGGTGATGGCCGAGACCGGCTGCGACGCGGTCAAGCTCGAAGGCGGCGCCGAGATGGCTGAGACGGTCGCCTTCCTCGTCGCCCGTGGCATTCCGGTGATGGGCCATGTGGGCTTGAAGCCGCAGGCGGTGCATGTGCTGGGCGGCTACCGCGCCCGCGGCCGCAGCCCGGACGAAGCCAGACAGATCATCGACGACGCGGTCGCTATCGCCGCCGCCGGCGCATTCTCGATCGTGATCGAAGGTACGATCGACCCGGTTTCGCGCGCCGCGACGGAGGCGGTCGCCATCCCCACCATCGGCATCGGCGCATCCGCCGCCTGCGATGGCCAAGTGCTCGTCATCGACGACGTCATCGGCCTGTCGGGGGAGTTCAAGCCGAAGCTCGCGCGTCGATATGTCGACCTCGGATCGCAGATCGCAGAAGCAGCGCGGAACTATGCGGCCGATGTGAGAGCGCGTCGCTTCCCCGGCCCGGAGAACGTCTATGGCCTATCCAAGACCAGCGCCTGAACGCACCCTTGTCGAACAGTCCCCCGCCGGACTGCGCCGCTGGTCGACCGCATGCCGTTTGGCCGGTCAGCGCGTCGGCCTCGTGCCGACCATGGGCGCGCTGCACGAAGGCCACCTGTCGTTGGTAAAGGCGCTGGGCGCTGTCGTCGACCGCGTCGCCGTCAGCATCTTCGTCAACCCCACCCAGTTCGCTCCCGGCGAGGATTTCGCCCGCTATCCCCGCCAGGAAGAGGCGGACCTGGCGAAGCTCGCCGCCGCCGGCGTCGACCTCGTCTATCTGCCCTCGGTGGAGGCGATGTATCCCTTGGGCTTCATGACTGAAATCGCCGTCAAGGGGCCCCTGACCGAACGCCTCGAAGCCGTCGTCCGCCCCGGCCATTTCAACGGCGTCGCCACCGTCGTCGCCAAGCTGCTGCTCCAGGCCGCGCCTGACGTGGCCGCCTTCGGCGAGAAGGATTACCAGCAGCTCCAGGTCATCCGCCGGATGGCAAGCGACCTTGATCTTCCCGTCGAGATCCTGCCCGTCCCCACCGTCCGCGACGATCACGGCCTCGCGCTTTCGTCCCGTAACGCCTACCTGACGTCTGAGGAACTTTCCGTAGCCCGCCAGCTCAATAAGGTCCTGGCGCTGACCGCGAGTCGCCTCCGCGCGGGCGCCGCCGCCGAAGAGGCGACCGGCACTGCGGAACGCGAGCTTCTCGCCCTCGGTTTCACGTCGGTGGATTACGTCGCGCTGGCCGATCCCGACGACCTCGCTCCGCTCTCCGCGCTTGACCGCCCGGCGCGTCTCTTGGCCGCCGTCCGCATCGGCCGCACCCGGCTCATCGACAACATCGCCGTGCCCCTCGCATGATCCGCGTCATCCGCGCAAAGCTTCACGGCATCCGCGTCACCGGCGCCGACCTAAACTACCACGGCTCGATCACGCTCGACCCGGAGCATTGCCGCGCCGCCGGCATCTACCCGCTCGAGTTTGTCGAGGTCTGGAACAAGGCGACGGCTGCCCGGATCACCACCTATGTCATCTTCGGCGAGGCCGGCTCGCGCTGCTGCATCCTGAACGGCGCGGCCGCCCGCACCTGCCACCCCGGCGACGAGCTCATCATCGCCGCCACCGACTACATCCATCCAAGCGACCTGGCGCAGATGAAGCCCCGCATCCTCACCTTCCACCCCGACAACGAAGTCCACGAACGCCTTGCCTACCGCGTGGAAGAAGCCGACGACTACTACAACTTCCACATCGACCGGCAGTAACGACTCGCCTTAATGCGCCTCCCCCTTGAGGGGGGAGGTCGCAACGCGCAGCGTTGACGGGTGGGGGTGACGGCGCGATAGGGCGGATAGGGGGCGCCTTGTCCCACCTTAATCCCGATCCGGCGCCCCCAGCGGAAAGAACGGCCGAAACGGCCGCGCCTCGTCCACCGCCCGGGCGAAGGACGGCCGCGCCAGCAGCCGCTGGCGATAGGCCTTCAGGGTCGCGAACTCCTCCCCGATCGGGTGCGTCCAATCGGCATAGAACAAGGCCGGCGCTGCCGCGCAATCGGCGAGGGTGAAAGTGTCTCCCACGGCCCACGCGCGCCCCTTCAGCGCGCCGTCCAGCCAGCGATAGGCAGTTTCCAGCATTGCCTTGGCGGCGGCGACGCCATAGGGGTCGTGGGTACCCTCGGGCCGGATGAAATCGAATACCACCTGCCCCTGCGGAGTCATCACATAATTGTCGAAGATGCGATCCATCATCCGCACATCGATGGCGGCCTTCGGATTTTCGGGGATCAGCCTGACTGGCCCTGGATAATGCACCCCCAGATACTCGACGATGATCGTCGCCTCCATCACCGTGCGATCGCCGTCGACCAGCACCGGAAAGCGCCGGATCGGCCAGCACGTCGCGAACTCCTCCCCGGCCTTGGGATTGTCGGGCGACAGCACGCAGAACTCGAACGGAATGTCGTTCTCGTAAAGCGCGATCAGCGCCTTCTGGCAGTATGACGAGAAGGGGTGGCCATAGAATTTGAGCGTCATCGTCGTCTCCTCCCGGCAACGTTCCGCTTGCAAATCGCAAGCAGTTGTCGTTTAGCCAAACCAATCCTACATTGCAAGCAGTTTGTTGGGGAATAATTCCATGGATGGCGCGCATCGATCGGGATGCCCGATCAACCTGACGTTGGAGATGCTGGGCGACCGCTGGAGCCTGATCGTCATCCGCGACATCATGTTCGGCGCCCGCCGCCATTATCGCGAGCTGTTGAACCAGTCAGAGGAGGGCATCGCCTCGAACGTCCTGGCCGACCGCCTGAAGCGGCTGGTCGATGCCGGCCTGCTGACCAGGCGTGACGACCCGACCCACCGGCAAAAGGCCATTTACAGCCTGACGGAGCCCGCCATTCAGCTGGTGCCCCTCTTGGCCCAGATGGGCGCCTGGGGCCGCCGCCACACACCCGCCTCCACCGAACTGTCGATCCGCGCCGAACTGCTGGAGCAGGGTGGCCCCGCGCTCTGGGACGATTTCATGGCCGAACTCCGCACCCTCCACCTGAACGCCCCGCCCGCCGGCCCCTCCGTCCTCGCCCGCCTCCAGGCAGCCTATGAGGCGGCAGTAGCTTCAGCTCATTCCATGACAGCCGCTCTCCCGTGACAACGGGAAAGAGCCTGCCTCGGACCTGACCCGGGGAAGCGGGCCAGCCCGCAGGGCTACCAAAGATCCTATCTGTTTATCGGCGAAATCTGTGGCCAACAAATCAACCAGCCGAGGCACTTGACATTTTCGCCCAACTATGTTCTCCATACGTTCATGGAAACCCTGCAAACGACATTTGGCTCCGCGGCTGCGGACTGGCCCAAGATTGACGGCGAGCTTGCGCGGACTGAGGCGCAGTTGATGGAGCTGGCCAAAATACGCGCCGCCGGTCTGGAACGGATGCGCCAATTGGCCCGCCGGATTGCGAGGCTGGAACGTTGCGGCATCGCGTGCCCACCCGCGATGGCGCTGAGGCGCCGCCGCTTCGCCAGGGCGCTACGCGAGCTCGCCTATGTCGAAACGATCGTCGTCGAACGGCGCAAGAAGCGCATTGCCGAACTCGGAATCATTCACCACTGATCGTGGCGATGGTGTCGTCATTGTGCGCGTCTTCGCGAAGAAGACGCAAAGATGCCGGGTCGTGAAATCGAGAGTGCTCTGAAAAGGGCGAAGGAGTTTGGATGACCCGCAAAGCGATCCCGGTCGAGGAAGCCGCCAAGGATTGGATGAAGGATCCGCAATTCCGGGCCGCCTGGTGGTTAAAATGTGATCGCTGGGTACCCGATTTATAGGTCGGCTCAGGGGGATTTCGGTCCGTCCGCGTTCAGCGCCCCAACGGAGAACCAGTCATTCAACCCACGGCTGCGTCGGGCTGACAGCCGTCGATCTGCTGTCGGGCAAGTGGCGGGACGAAGCGGACATCGCCTTCCGGCAGGTGCCGCCCCGAGGCAGACGTCTTCCGCCATGCTCGTTTGTTGTGTTCGCCTCGACCGATCGTCAATCTCACTCACGATTAAAAGAAGAAACGACAGGTGTCGTACGGCGCCAAGGTTACGCCGCGGTTTTGCGTTCAGATTCGGTGTACCGCTCGGCCACGCGTTCCCAATCGATCAGATGATCGACAAATGCCTTGAGGAAGTCGGCTCGACGATTGCGATAATCGATATAATAGGCATGCTCCCAAACGTCGCAGGTGATTAGCGCCGTTTTGCCGAACACAATGGGATTGTCGGCGTTGGACGTCTTCAGAATTTCGAGCTTGCCATCGGCAAGAACAAGCCACACCCAGCCCGATCCGAATTGCGCCAATCCCTCCGACACGAATTCTTGTTTGAACGCGTCGATGTTCCCAAAGGTCGCAGCGATCAATCGGTCTATCTCTGATGGGATAGTGCCGGCGCCGTTGGGCTTGATGCTGAACCAGAACTCGGCGTGGTTCCAATGTTGAGCGGCGTTATTATAAAGAGCGCCCTGTCCGGTCGAGCGATGGGCGATCTTGATGATCTCTTCCAGGCTACGCTCCTGAAGCCCTACGACTTGAGCAAGTTTGTTCGTCGCGTCGACGTAGCCCCTGTGATGCTTGTCGTGATGAAATTCCAGTGTCTCGCGCGACATGTAGGGTTGGAGCGCCTCATAGGCGTAGGGCAGTGCCGGCAATTCAAAAGACATTAGCAATCTCCGTATCGCGAGATCGCCCTATTACCAGGCTCGCAGCGCGGCTAGATTGTATGGAAACACCGCGTTGAGCCAAATTTTGCAGTATTGCTCGCCCTTCGTTAGGCAGCTTTCAGATATCTGACGGTGCTAATTGACCGTTGGATGCCGAGGTACCAGATTAACGCTGCCTCGGCTGCACTAATGTGACTGATAGCCCGAGCTAAGATCCGATGTCTTTGTTCATCAGCACGTTCCTTCTCGTCTCTGCCGGTTTGTTTCCGATCGTCAATCCGATCGGTGGCGCACCGTTGTTTCTCGGACTCACGGATGAGTTCACCGAGAAACAGCGTAACACTCTGGCGATGAGTATTGCATTGAATAGCTTCTTTCTACTTCTTGGTTCTCTGTTCATCGGATCCTATGTATTGGAGTTCTTCGGGATCAGCTTACCCGTTCTA
The DNA here is from genome assembly GCA_964631425.1 of uncultured Rhodospirillales bacterium. GTDB lineage: Bacteria > Pseudomonadota > Alphaproteobacteria > BOG-932 > Roseiterribacteraceae > BOG-932. The sequence continues at coordinate 5,502 of CAZVYC010000102.1, read as the reverse complement.
CGGATCGGTGGCGGCCTTGTGGTTACTTCGTTCGGCTGGAAGCTGCTCAATTCCGGCATACCGGCAGAAGACCATCGCACGGCCATGTCCGCCGTCTCCGCAATTCCTGACTCCTTCTATCCGCTGACCATGCCGCTCACCGTTGGTCCTGGCTCGATCTCGGTGGCAATAACACTGGGCAGCCAGCGATGGCGGGACCAATGTCGTGGTCCGGCTGTCCGCATTCATTCTCCTTTGCATAGGAATTCAGATTATCTCGAATGGATGGAGCAGCCTCACCATGGCCGCGAACTGATTTGGAGCTGCTCCGAGTCTGCGCGCGACGGATCAGTTGGCTTTTGATTCCGCTGCGAGGATTGCTACAAGGTCGGCAGCTGGCATGGGCCGTGCGAGCGGCGCGCCCTGCCCTGCCCATTGACCGCCGAACCCCGGCTCACCCATCGCCTTGCCTGCAGCGTTCAGCGCCTTTGCTGCATCATAGGTGATCGGGTAGGCCGGAATCTCGCGATCGGGAACGCCGATACCGAGAGCGGTAAAGCGGTTCGCCAGACATCGCGCAGGGCGGCCTGAAATCGCACGCGTCATGACGGTGTGGTTTGCTGCGTCGCTCGCCAGCGCCGCGCGATAACCGACGTCGGCCAGAGACTCTGGACAAGCAACAAAGGCCGTGCCGAGCTGCGCCGCGCCGGCGCCGAGGACCAATGCGGCGGATATTCCAGCGCCATCCATAATACCCCCGGCAGCGATGATGGGAACGTCGAGCTCGCGGACGAGCAAGCGAGTCAGCGTCATTGTGCCGAGCATGTCGTCATGCATGTCGGGGTCAAATACGCCTCGATGACCGCCTGCCTCATAGCCTTGTGCGATGACCGCATGCACGCCGGCCGACACCATCAAACGCCCTTCCTCTATGTTCGTTGCGGAACCGAGCAACACGATGCCTGCGTTCCGCAAGGCCCGTACGCGATCGGATGACGGCAAGCCGAAATGAAAGCTGACGACCTTCGGCTTGGTTGCCAGCAGTGCTGCAAGCATATCGTCGTCCTCGACGAAGCTCCTGTAGATCTCAGTCAGCTTAGCCGGAGGCGCGGCGCCGAGCCGGGCGAATTCCGGACGCAGACGCTCGATCCATGCGGCTTCGAGCGCCGGAGCCGATTTCACTGGCTGGTGGCAGAAGACATTTACGTTGAAGGGAAGGCCCGATCTCTCGCGTATCTCCGCGATCATCTTCTGGGCACCGTTGGCATTCGTCGCCCCGACGCCGATCGAGCCGAGCCCCCCGGCATTACTGACAGCCGCGGCCATGGCGGGCGATGATACACCGGCCATGGGCGCTTGCACGATCGGCAGCGCCGTCCCGAGCAGTGCAAGCAATGCGCGGGAGGACATCTCGACCGTCTCGTCTTCTTAAGCTCGAATGAACTCGAGCAGGTCGCGGTTGATGACCTCCGCCTGCGTCGTGAGCATCCCATGGGGAAAGCCCGGATAAATTTTCAGGGTGGAGCGTCGGAGGAGCCTCGCCGAGAGAACGCCCGCATCCTTGTAAGGCACGATCTGATCGTCATCTCCGTGCATGACCAACGTCGGCACATCAATGGCCTTCAAGTCTTCCGTGAAGTCG
>CAZVYC010000102.1:0-3871 GCA_964631425.1 uncultured Rhodospirillales bacterium | reverse complement strand
TTTCGGAGAACGCCTTGATCCCATCATAGTGGGCCTTGGCGCTGCCCATCATGCCCTGCCGCCACCAATTTTCAATGACACCTTCCATCGGCTTGGCTCCTGATCGGTTGAATCCATAGAACGGACCGGATGGAAGATCGCGATAGAACTGCGCGCGATTAGCGGCCAATCCCTTGCGGAGGCTGTCGAAGACCTCGATCGGCAAACCGTCCGGATTGCTTGTCGTTTTCACCATGATCGGCGGCACCGCCGACATGAGGACCGCTTTGGCGGCGCGGCCCTTGGCATGACGCGCGACGTAGCGGGCGACTTCCCCGCCTCCCGTCGAATGGCCGATATGGATCGCGTCGCGGAGGTCGAGATGTTCGACGACCGCCGCCGCATCGGCGGCATAGTGGTCCATGTCATGTCCGTCTGCCACCTGGCTCGAGCGTCCATGGCCGCGGCGATCGAAACCCACAACGCGATAACCCTGATGCAAGAAGAACAGCATTTGGGGATCCCAGTCATCGCAGCTGAGCGGCCAACCATGGTGGAAAACGATGGGTTGGCCCCGACCCCAGTCCTTGTAGAATATGTCAACACCGTCCTTGGTTTTGATCGTGCTCATTTCGGCTCCTATTGTTAAGGTCAACGACTACAAGGCCGATCGAACTGTCTCTCTTGGATAACTGTGCCCATTTGTATGAAATCGATCCGGCCATTTTGCACGGCCGGAACGATGCGATCGAAGGAACGCAAAGATCAGCATGTTCCACGCGAGGAACAGAAAGCTGCAGATCACGACCGTCTCATAGCCGAGTAATGAATTGGCGACAGCTGTGATTCCGGAAAGGAGACGGGACGACATAGGATCCCTTTTCTCACTCGCATGCTATTTGCATGAGCCAAGCGACGGTCAACACCGAGCGGCGTCCAATCGGCTTATCCTGCCACGACAACCGATCGCGGGTCGTCCGCGTGACGACGACGCCACGCGCCGGGCGTCATGCCTGTTACTTGGCGAAAGCATCGGCAGAGATGAGCTTGGTCGACAAGACCGCATGCGAGTGCAATCTGGCTCAAGCTCTCCGTCGTGTTGAGCATCAACGTTCTCGCACGTTCCACCCTCATCTTGATGATGTAAGCGTGTGGTGGCTCCCCGAAGCTTTGCTTGAAGGCCCGACAGAAATAGCTGGGGCTCAAATCCGCGTGCCTCGCCAGAGCCTCGAGCGAGAGGCCTTCCTCGAGACCTTCTTCGATGACGCGCTGAATCTTGCGCTGTTGCCAGGGTGCCAATCCACCACGCGCCGGGCGGGAAGGTGCGCCCTCGGGAAAGCGGCTTGCGAGGAGCGCGGCCAAACGCGCAGCGGCCTTTGTCGCAATCCTGAAATCGCTTTCCAGCGCCGCCCTCACATCATCGAGCAACCTGCCGATTTCGGCGAGGACCGGATCCGGAATGGGCGAGGACAGCGCGCCGTGAGATGTGGCGAGGGCGACGGCGGGCTCGAATTGCGCATCCATGATACACCTCCGGTTGAGGGTCGGATTTCAGCGACTGTTCGCTCACCGACTATCTATGCCGTCTCTCGGAGGAAGGCTCGTTATCGCTCATTAAGTGGTCTTATGAGTTATTAAGTCTGCCAAAACAGAGCCTTACGAGTTGGCGCGGCCCCATCGAGCTGCATCCCCGCAATCTGCCATTTACGTTGGCGGGCAGATCAGCCGAGTGCGCCGATCAAAGCGCGGGCATCCCTAACATCGGCCGTGTTGAAGCCTTCAGTGAAACGACCGTAGACGTCGGAGAGGAGCTCGGCTGCCGCGGCGGCCCTGTTCTCTTCGCGCCAAAGCCTGGCCAGGCTCATGGCTGCACGGAACTCCCATGACAAGGCTCTCTGATCGCGTGCCCGGTGCAACGCCCGCTGGAGGTAACCTTCGGCTTCCTCCGACGAGGTATGGAAACGGATACCCACCGCTTCGAAGCAAGGAGACGCCCCGACTAAGGAGCGCCAGCCCCGCGACGTCGCCTTGGGCCAACTGCAGCGTACCTATCCAGCAATCCGAGAGGATGGTCGAATGGATTAAGCCGTGCTGAGCCGACCGTTTGAGAAGCATCGTCGTGCATTCCTCCGCGAGCTCGAAATCACCTGCCAGATGAGCGGTGACGCACCATCCCGAGTTGCAAGGAACGACAAGCAAAGAGCCCGCTTCCACTCGCTACGATATGCTCGAAGGCGCTTCTTGCATAGCGGAGAGCTCTATCCGGGAATCCTTGAATCCACAGGACTGTTGACAGTGTGACCTCCGCTGTCACCCTAAGAAAAACCGATTCTGATTGGGTTGGGGTAAAGTGCCGATCAACAATCGGCTTAAGACGCTCGAAGGCTTCGGTCTGTTCTCCTAAATAATGGAGCGCCAAACCAACAAATCTATCAGCAATCAATGTGCGACGGGCTCGTCACTCGCGGTTTGGGCCCTCTCAGCCAGGCCAAGTGCGCCGCGAAAGTCACTCCATATTGGAGGAGCATTTCGCTCTCCAGGAGAATCAGCCGTGAAACATATTACTGCTCGAGTTCATGAGGCGATTGAGCCTCATGTGCCCCATGTTCATAAGAAACACATCCGTGTGAAGCGAACGAGTCGAAGCTCGATCTTAGACGAAATCGATCGCGTCCTTCGCGCACCGATTCCGGGTAAGAGAACATGGTGGTATCCGGCCTAACCGCGGAGTCGCCAAAGGCACCGATGTGGGACAGTTTCGACAAAGCGCAACAGGCCCCGACAATCGCACATGCGCCCGCAGACATATCCTCGATCGGGGTAGACGGAATGAGATCCGCGGGAGACGAACATGCCTAACACTATGAACGCGCGACAAATCCGTCTCGAACGCCGTTCTCCGTCATATTGGCGCGTGACATTCGACAATCCGCCGCTGAACATCTTTGGCCCCGCAGCCATTCCGGAACTGAATGAAATCATCGCGGCGCTAGAGAACGAAGAAGACGTAAAAGTCGTAGTCTTCGACAGCGCAGTCGACGGATTCTTTCTGACTCACTATGATTTCATTGCGAAGCTCGAGGACACGACTGGCTTGCCTCTCGGTCCTACCGGGCTGCAGCCGCTCCCCGATATGCTCGTCCGCCTGAGCCGCGTGCCTGTCGTCTCAATCGCCTCGATACGGGGACGAGCGACCGGGGTCGGGAGTGAGTTGGCACTCGCGAGCGACATGCGCTTCGCAAGCCGGGAGAAGGCGATCCTGTCTCAGTGGGAGGTCGGCGCCGGTCTGGTTCCAGGTGGTGGGCCGATGGCACGCCTGCCCCGTCTTGTCGGTCGCGGACGCGCGCTGGAAGTGCTACTTGGCGCGGACGACATACGCGGCGACGTGGCGGAGCTCTATGGGTACGTGAATCGTTCTTTGCCGGATGCGGAACTCGATGCCTTCGTCGACGCGTTTGCCGAGCGGATCGCGTCTTTTGATAAACAGGCGATCGCCGAGACGAAACGTCTCGTCAACATCGCGAGCCTTCCGTCGGATGCGGAGATCGCGCCGGAGTGGAATGCATTCCTCTCCTCCCTCGGACGGCCCGCTGCTCAATCGAGAATTAAGGCGCTGTTCGGGCGAGGCTTTCATAAACCCGGAGAGGTGGAAAGCCGGCTCGGCTATCACGTTGGCCAGCTAGGAGCCCAATAGGCTCTCCGCCGATTCAACGGAGCACGGCATCGAGCGTTAATCGGACCCCCGCCAGGAATGACAGACAATGGCATTCAGCATCAGCGTCAACGACGAACTCCACAGCGTAGATGTCGACAAAGATACGCCGCTTCTATGGGTGTTACGCGACGTGCTAGGGATGACCGGCACGAAATTCGGCTGTGGCATGGCGCTATG
>CAZVYC010000101.1:759-16954 GCA_964631425.1 uncultured Rhodospirillales bacterium | reverse complement strand
CACTCTACAATGACCGAAACGCCCAAGTTCGGCTAAAAGCTGCCGTCCATACTTTGGCAGTTGCACCAGAAGCAGCGCGCGGCGTGCTTGAGCGGATAGTTCATGACAAGGAATTCCCTCAAGCCTTAGAAGCAGGAATGCATATTCGCCACCTTAACGATGGCAGTTTCATCCCAAAATGAGGCAGTTTGTCTTGCTAAGACTTGATCGGCTTGATCACACGCAATTGGCGGTGATATTTCCGACTCTTGCTTTATAGGCTTCCCACACCTCCCCAAACAGCTCCATACACCGCCAAGCCCGCTCCAGCGGCATGCCGCCGGCCAGCGGATGCAAGATCGGCATATACTCCCCCTCCGCCGCGCTGATCCGCGCCGCCGCCTCGGCCGGCGTCAGGATTTCGTAAACTCCCTGCCGCCTCAGCGCCTCCACCGAACCGCTATCGTTGGCGAAATGGCGCGGCACGCCCGGCCGCGACCAGCTCGAATATTCCTGCGATTCCTTCAGGAAACAGGGCCCGATCGTCCGCCACGCCTCGTCCGGGTCCTCGTCGATGAACCACAGCGACATTTGCCGCTGCATCACTACGTGCCCCGCCCAGCCATGGCGCCGGCATTCCTCCAGGTAGAACGCCTCCAGCTCCGGCGTCGGCTGCGCCGGGAAGAACGGCAGGCCCAGCCTGGCCGCGCGCCTGACCGCCACCTTGCTCATTCCGCCGATATGGAGCGGCGGGTGCGGCTTGGTGTAGGGCAGGGGCGAGACGCGCACGATCTGCCCGCGATACTCGAACGGGTCGCCGGCCCAGGCTTTCAGCAGCGTGTCCAGCACGAAATCCATCCGCGTCCCGCGCGTCGCGAAATCGCGGTCCATCATGTGGTATTCGCCGGGCCTGTACCCCGACCCCGCCGTCAGCACGAACCGCCCGCGGCTCATGACATCCAGCATCGCCACGTCCTGCGCCAGGCGCAGCGGGTCATAGAGCGTGACCAGAATCGCCGATCCGCGCACGATCGCCTGCCGGGTCCGCGCCACGATCATCGCAGCCAGCATCAGGGGCGATGACGACCAGCCGATCTCCGTATCGTGATGCTCCTCGACATTGATGATCGCGAACCCGTGCCGGTCGGCATAGTCGGCCATCTCGACCGCCGCCTGGTACCGGTCCGCCTCCAGCGCCCTGTCCGGCCCGCGGCCGCAGCCGCTCATGTTGACCCTCAGAACCGGGCTGACCTTCACCATGATTTCTCCCTTTTTGCCAGTCGGAGGAATTACCACGAAGGTCACGAAGCTCAAGCAATGGAGCCCAAAAGCAGTGCGCAGCGAATAAATCTTGCTTCGCGACCTTCGTGCCTTCGTGGTGAAATTATCCCGCTACGCCGGGCGCTCAATCAAGCTCTCGGCCAGGGCGAAGAGCTGTGTCCGTTCCGGCGTTCGCCCCCCCTTCCGCTCCCGATCACTTCCTAGGTCACCTCGCCTAAAGCCGCGTCCGCCGCCAAGCCAGGCCATGCCGCGCCTCGCTCAAAAAAGTCGAGCCTGTCCGCCGCATCAGGAGACGTTCATTGGGCCTTGTCGAACAAAACTTCCGGTTGACGAACGAGCCCGGTGGGTTGGGGTTGAGCTGCACTTCCGCCGGCCTGTCGCTCGCCGGCGTGCCGTTGCTCCAGAAGACGAAGGCAGGGTTCAAGCCACGGCCTGCCGGCGAGATCGGCGTCCTGATCAGCGCGGCTTGCGGCAAGGGTGCGGACTCAGGCGCGGTCTTGCCCGGCCTTGGCGTGGTCGCCCATGCGCTCAATCATGGCGAAATCGCGCGCGCGATGATCGCCGCGGTCCTGATGCGCCTTCCGGAATTGAGCTGGGAGGCCGCAGCACGGCTCGCGAACGCCGAGCAAAATCTCACGAAATATGATCCCGATCAGCCCAGGGATTGGCATGGGCGGTGGGCCACGGGGAGCGGCGCCGATCTGGCCGACGCCGTAGCGCCGGTGCAGGGTCCCTCCCCTTCAGAGGGAGGCGCGACCGATCAAGGTGCCGCGCCAACACGCCCGCAAGCCTCGCCTCCGGGCCTCGCGCCCGCCCCTGTCGCCATATCGCAGGATAATTCGAACGAAGGTTTGGTCCAGGCGCTGGACAGGCTCTATCCGGAGCTCGAGAGCAAATACGACGATCTGCAGCCGGTCGACTTTGCCAAGCGGGTCATTGAATTCGGCGAATGGCTCGCCCGAAAGGGCGGAAGCCTTTCCGGCGTCGATCGAGAAGATGCACTGGCGGAATATGTTTTCCTCCAGGATCGCGTCTCATTCTGGCTGGCCTACGATTACAAGCCGCCGAACGCCCAAGCCAATCTGATATCCGCGGCCTTCAGCCTCTACGAAGGCGCTGTGAACGGCGGAATTGTCCCCGTCGGCGGCAAGAATGGCGGTCTGCCGGCGTCCATGGCGGCTGTCGGCGCTATCGCCCTGCAGCTGGAGGGCGCCCAGCCGGGAATCAGAATTCGGGCACCCTCGGAAGGCCCGAATCTCGAAGACCTCTTAATCCCGCAGCCCGACCCATCCGCGAATCTCGGGGAAATCCTCGATAACAGGGATGTGAAGATCAATTGGAGGAGGGGAATTGAGGACCAGGGGCTACCATGGCAAAGATATTACCGGAATATAGACCCCGACGCGACCGCGTTAGCGCCGGGTGCCAAGGGCTTCGACTTCTTAAACGAGACATCGGGAGAGGCTGTAAGCCACAAGACGCTTAATACGCTTAGCGTCACTTACGCCAGAGACCCACAGCGAATATACGGGCAACTGAAGCGTTATATTGATAGTGCTGCGGACTACAAGCCACGAGCGGAAATTGACCCCGACCCAGCGAAGATAAACTCGAAGACAATCCAGCTTGCTATTCCTGAATATACATCGCCCAGTCAATGGCGGTACCTGTATCGAGCGGTACTGTATGGTAAGAAACGCGGCGTCTCAGTTGTCATCACGAGGATCAGAGAATGAGCACGAGGGGAGATCTGCCGTTTACCCAATGGGCCGGAGTCCATCAGACGGACAAATTCACGTGCGTCGAGCCGCTATCGGGATATCGCCGGACCTTGCGTGAGGATAACCTCTATGGACTCTATCTAGATCCGGGCGCGACGGAGGAGGTGTTCGGCCGAGCTCTGCTGGAGGCGCTGAACCGAAGCCGGTTTATCTGCCCCCCGACCGAGCGCGAATTCTTTGAAGCCGACAGAATTATGAGGAACTATAGAAAATGGCAGAAATACATAATGGATCGCTATGGGTATAAATCCAAACATCAGGCGTATAAAAACATGACCTATTGCGTCGCCGAAAGATGCGAAGGAAAGATTTCTATCAAGCCCCATCGCCGCGATAAGCCGGAACTATGGACAGACCTGCCCGCTGACAGGACCGTTGTCATTCCAGCCACGACCGACCCTGTAACGGCGGGCGCAGCACAGAAGCTGGCATTGAGCCGTTGCGAATAAATATTAGGCGCCGCCCCCCCCCGGCTCACACTCCCCTCAGCGCATATTCCAAATCCGCGCGCAGATCCTCCACATCCTCGATGCCCACCGACAGGCGCACCAGCCCGTCGGCGATGCCGCGCGCCCGTCGGTCTTCCGGCGGGATCGTCGCATGAGTCATGATCGCCGGGTGCTCGATCAGGCTCTCAACCCCGCCCAGGCTCTCGGCCAGGGCGAACAGCTGGGTCCGCTCCAGCATGGCTTTCGCCGCACCCAATCCCCCCTTGATCACCACTGAAATCATCCCGCCAAAGGCCGCCATCTGCCGGCGCGCCAGCGCATGCTGGGCATGGCTTTGCAACCCCGGATAACGCACCCGCTCCACCTTCGGATGGCGCTCCAGCCATTCCGCCAGCTCTAGCCCGTTCTCTGAATGGCGCTGCATGCGCAGTGCCAGCGTCTTGACCCCCCTCAGCGCCAGGAAACTGTCGAACGGCCCTTGGATTCCGCCGATCGCGTTCTGCAGGAACCCCAGCCGCTCAGCGATCTCCGCATTCTCCCCCACCACGGCGATGCCGCCGACCATATCGGAATGGCCGTTCAGGTATTTCGTCGCTGAGTGGAAGACGATATCGAACCCGTGCTCCAGCGGCCGCTGGATCCAAGGGCTGGCAAAGGTGTTGTCGGCCACGGTCAGCGCCCCATGCCGCTTTCCCATCGCCGCAATCGCCGCCAGATCCGCCAGCTTCAGCAGCGGGTTGGTCGGCGTCTCCACCCAAATCATCTTCGTCTCCGGCCGGATCGCCGCCGCGACAGCGTTTAAATCCGACAGGTCCACGTAAGTGACCTCCAGCCCCATCGAACGCCGCCGCACCCGCTCGAACAGCCGATAGCAGCCGCCATAGATGTCGTCGGTGGCAACGATATGGCTGCCGGCATCCAGCAGCTCCAGGATCGATGACGCCGCCGCCAAGCCCGACGCGAAGGCAAAGCCGCGCTGCCCGCTCTCCAGGTCGGCGACCGCGCGCTCATAGGCCATGCGCGTCGGGTTCTTCGACCGTGCGTAGTCATAGCCCTTGTGCACCCCCGGGCTCGACTGGACGAATGTCGACGTCTGGTAGATCGGCATCATGATCGCGCCGGTCGCCGGGTCGGGCACCTGCCCGGCATGGATCGCGCGGGTGGAGAAGGCGAGGCGGTTTGGCTTGGTCTGCACGCCGTCTGACGTCATTTCATTCTCCGCCTGAGATGGTTCAGCAAGTCGATGCGGGTGATGATGCCGAGGAACCGGTCGCCGTCGGCCACGACCGCGACATAGCCCCGCTCGAACGTGTCGAGCAATGCCTGGATCGGGGCGGAGCATTGCACGGTTTCGACCTTGCTCGTCATCGCCGACCGCACAGGTTCGGCGAACCGGTGCTCGTCGTCGACCACCCTAAGCAGCAGGTCCGATTCATCCAGCAGGCCGACGACCTTTCCATTCGCCAGCACCGGCAGCTGCGACACTTCATTGATCCGCATGCGTTTATAGGCGGTCAGCAGCGTATCGTCAGGCCCGACGGAGACCGTGCCGCCCTCGTCATGCGGCCGGCCGATGATGTCCCTCAGATCGCCCGCCGGCCGCCTGGGCGCGAAGCCTTGCTCCTCCATCCAGAAATCGTTGTACATCTTCGACAGGTATTTGTTGCCGCTGTCGCAGACCAAGGTTACCACCCGCTTCGGCTCCGTCTGTGCCTGGCAATGGCGCAGGGCCGCCGCCAGCAGTGTGCCCGACGATGATCCGCCCAGGATGCCCTCCAGCCGCAGCAGGTCGCGCGCGGTGTTGAGGCTTTCCTGGTCATCGATCCGATAGGCGGCGCCGACGAAGGCGAGGTCGCAGTTGGGCGGCACGAAATCCTCGCCGATCCCCTCGACCACCCACGACCCCGCTGGGCCGGCATGTCCCGTCTCGACCAGGTCGGCCAGCACCGACCCTTTCGGGTCCGCCAGCACCATGCACGTGTTGGGCGACACCCGCGCGAAAAAGCGGCCGAGCCCGGTCAGGGTCCCGCCCGACCCTACGCCGACCACTACCGCATCCACATCGTGCCCCATCTGCTCCCAGATCTCCGGCCCCGTCGTGGTTTCATGCGCCAGGGGATTGGCCGGGTTGGCGAACTGATTGACATAGAAGCCGTCTTCTTCCTCGGCGATTCGCTCCGCCATATCCTGGTAATAATCCGCATGGCCCTTGCCCACATCCGACCGGGTGATGCGGATTTCCGCGCCCAGCGAGCGCAGATGGTTGATCTTCTCGACCGCCATCTTGTCGGGAATGACCAGGATCAGCCGATAGCCCTTGGCCGCCGCCGCCAGCGCCAGGCCGAGCCCGGTATTGCCGGCCGTCGCTTCCACGATCAGGCCGCCCGGCTTCAGCCTGCCGTCGTGCTCTGCGGCGTCGATCATCGCAAGGCCAATCCTGTCCTTGATCGATCCGCCGGGATTCTGGTTCTCCAGCTTCAGGAACAGCTGGCACGGGCCGGTGGGCATCCGGGTCACCTCGATCAGCGGGGTATTGCCGATCAGCCCCAGGACCGCGGGCGGCCGATAGGCGGCCGTGTCCGAAGCATCTGCCATGGTTTTCTCCCGTGCGTGATTGGGCCGTGCGTGATTTGGTCCGCACGCGCAAATATCATATTGAACTACACGACACTTCGGTATGCTCCCAGGCGGGAACAGGGAGGAATGGCAATGGGGTTGGGCCGGATCGGTGCTCTGGTTTTCGTTGCGGTCGCTTCGGCGCTTCTGACCTATTTCTATATGCAGCTGGAACAGCGCGATGTGCAGCGCTGCGACATCCATCCGCGCATCAGCCAGGCGGGCCTGAAGGCCTTGCGCGACAATCTCGATCGCGTCCGCACCGCCACGTACAACGCCACGTTGGCGGACACTCACGACCAGCAGGCGGCGTACCAGGCAGGCGAGAAAGCGGCCGAGGACCAGTTCATCGACGATTTGCGCAACGCGGTGGGCGAGGAATATGTCCGCCACCGCCGCGCGCTGGATAATTGCTTCTGATCGAAACTCCCTCCCCGGCGGGGCAGGAAAGGCTCATCCGCTGGGGGGGTTCAGCACCAGCGCGTAGGTCGACATCAGGCGCTTGACGCCGGCCGCCATCTGGCTCGACGACAAGGTCGAGCCGGAGATGATCTCGATGTCGTCGAACTTGTTGCCGTGGCGCTTGCCATAGAATTGCGCGCGCCATTCCGGCGTCGTGATGCCGTCATATTTCTCCAGGCACTCCAGCACTTCCAGGTGCCGGACGGTGCCCTTCTCGTCGATGCCCAGCGCATAGGTGATCCAGTCGTCCCGGCCGCGCACCTGGTCCAGGATGAACCAGCCTCCGGTCGACGCCTTCCAGGCCTTGATGTTCCGCGTCCACACATTGACGTCGGAATCGTCGATGATCGCGTTGAACTGGTCCTGGTTCAGCGTGACGAAATTCTCGGTGAAGGTGGCGCCCGGAAACATCGCCTGCTGCGCCTGCTCGACCGTCATATAGGTCGCAGCGACGGCAGGCGCGCTGGCGAACAGGGCGGCAGGAACGAGAAGGAACTGGGCGCGCATCGACCAACCGGTAAGCCGTCACTCCGCGTCAGCGGATATGCTGGATATCATGGACGCCCGTTCGCCTGTCAATCGAGCGCCTCGTTTCAAGGGCCGATGATCATCTGCGAGCTCGCCACAATCGGGCCGGCAATATCGGTGAAGGTTTTCGACGTGCCGGGAATTGTGTTGAACCCCGGCATGAACGGCGTGAACACATAGGATATTTTCACGTTCACCGTGCTGCCCGGCACGTTATTGGTGTTGTAGGTGACCGTGACCGTGGCCGCGCTGGTCGACAGGCCGTAATTGGTCAGTTCGGTATTGGTATAACTACTGATGTCGCTGGCAACTTTCGGCGAACCGCTGACGGAGCTGTGACAGATTGCGTAGCGCACGGCGTCGTGCGCGATGTTGGCCATGGACACCTGCAGATAGGCGAAATGGCTGAACTCCAGCAGCCCATAAAGGAACATCAGCAGATAGGGCAGGGTCAGCGCATATTCGACCGCGACATTGCCCGCCTCACCCTGAGTCCACAAGCCGATGGCGCGCCGGAATCGCGAGGCGGCTGGCTGGTTCATTGCACCCTGACTATCGCTTTGCTCGCGATGGGGAGCGGCGTCGTGATGAATGGATAGTTGACCAGCGTCGCCATGGATTCCGAGACCGAAACCTGGACATAGGTCCCGGCGATGCTGCTGCCGGTGCAGGTGGACGACGTCGAGCACTTCGTCGTGCCGTTCGGACAGGTACACTCGCCCGTCGACACGGTCAGGCTGTTGGTCGTGTCGCCGGCGTCGGTGCGGACCGCGGCGATGATGTTGGTCGAATCGGTCCAGTTGTTGGGGCTGATGATTGCGTACTGAATGCCGGCCCGCGCCGCCGCTGCCAGGCGGTGCTGCTCGTAAAGCGCGCGGCTGAAATCCCAGCCGCCGGTCAGCAGCAGTGCCAGCAGCGGCGTCAGCAATGCCATCTCGACCGCGGCGACGCCGCTCCTGTCCCTCAGGAAAGAGACCAACAGCGGCGCCCTGGTAATCCGGCTCATGTCGCGCTCCTATTGGATCAAGCCGACGACGGGCAAATGCAGACCGCTCGGCAGCGGCACGTTGGTACTGGAATAGTTGGCGTTCAGGTCCAGGGTGCCGTTGCCGCTATAGGTTACCTCGTTGGCGACCACCGCGGTGAAGGCCGCCGTGCCGTTCTGCACGGCGTTGCCCGATATGGTGACGTTCTGGTTGCCGAAATAGAGCACGCCCGTGAAGTTGATGTTGCCGTTGCCGCTCAGTTGGCTGGTCAGCGTTCCGGTACTGTCCGATCCATCCTGATAGATGGCGAATCCTGCAAACGTTCCGGAGGTGGGCGCGGTGATATTGAGCACGACATTGCCGCTGATCGACGTGTCATATTCCGACAGCTGGGTTGAGCCGCCGCCGGTCAGGTACAGCGTGACGCCCGTGCCGTTGATGACCGAGTTGCCGCTGGCGTTGAAATCGCCGCCGGCCATGACATAAACGCCGGGTGACAGCGTCACATTGGCATTTCCTGAGAATGAAATCCCGCCGCAGTACAGGCCAGGCTGCAAGGTCACAGTCGAGTTGATGTTGAGCGTGGAATAGCTCGTGCACGTGCTGGGGTCCGACGGCGGCGCTAACCCGCCAAGCGTGTCGGCCATGGCGATGCATCGCGTCGGCGTAGGGCTGAAGCCCGAGTTTCCTGACGTGCTGTAGCTGCCGGGTCCACAAATCGACTTTCCGTCCGCAGTCGCGTTGCCGCTCGTGGTCATGGCGCTTGTACTGCTCGAATCGACAACGATGCCGCACCCCGAGGCCTGAACGGTGCCGTTGCCGGACAAGGTCAGCGCACCCGATGCGCTCGGGCTCGTGACCAGCAAGCACGCCGGCGAGCCGCCATTGACGACTCCGGCAGTGGCGGTCACGCTGATGGTCGGTGCCGATCCCAGTAGCAAGCCCGAGAGCAGCAGGTCGGCTTTCTTTGTCATCGTCGCTGTGACGGTATTGGCGGAAGTGTTGACCGAAATCGACAGGGTGGCGCTGCCGGCGAAGCCTGTCTTGTTGAGGTTGCCGTCCGTGGTGGCGGCGGTTGTCGCCTGGCTCGACGACCCGCCCTCGTACAGCTCCAGCGCGCCGCCCAGCGCGGCGGCGTCGGCTGCCGACTGCATGACGCGACGCGCGCTGTACCAGTCGGCCAGATCGAGCGACATGCCGACCACGCCGGCAAGCGCCGTCACCATCAGCCCGATCGTCAGCGCCATTGCCCCGGTCTGCTCGCGCCTCAGACTGGACAGGGCGTGGCCGAGATAAGCCGCCAAGCGAGCAAGCTCGCCGTGACGATGGTGATCGTTTCGGAAAAGCCTGTCGCTCATGCCAAGACCAAGAGCCTGCTTGTTGCGGGTTGTCCCGGACCGGTCCGGATTATCAACGCGTTATATTTCCCACACAGGGTAAAATGGATGTTATCGATTTGGTCGCCGCGCCCGCAAATCCTGCATTTGCCATTGCCTGCGCGCAGATCTGACCATCAAATGCGCCCATCTTCGAGTCGGCGATTGGATTCGACATGAAAACGGAGCCGGATCGGCGGGGTACGGGCCGTCAAGCTTGGGCGCAACGGCCGCGGCTGGTTGCAATTGTCGCCATGCTGCTGCTGGGCGCGTGCTCTTCGGGGAATGCCTCGAAGATACCAAGCCAGCAGACGCCGGCGAACGCCACACCGGACCAGTCGGCGAAAGTCGCGCTCGACATCGCCGATCAGCAGCGCGCCAAAGGCGATTACAACGGGGCGGTCAGCTTCTACCGTCGCGCGCTGGAGATCGAGCCGAAGAGTGTGCGCGCCATGGTGGGGCTGGGTGAGGCCTTGCTCGCGGGCGGCTCGGCGGACGGTGCTGCGGACGCCTTCCGAAAGGCGCTCGATCGTGCGCCGCATGATCCGGTCGCGCTGGGTGGGTTGGGCGCGTCGCTGGTTGCCTTGGATCAGGCGGCGCCCGCGGTCGATCTCCTGCGCAAAGGCCTGCCTTCGGCGCCGAGCGCGCGCGGCTATCGCTCGTTGGTGGTGGCAGAGGACCTGCTGGGCCAATATCCGGCGGCGATCGAGGATGCCCGGCGGGGCTTGGCGCTGGCCCCCGAGGATCTCGGCTTAAAGGACGATCTCGGTCTGTCGCAGGCGCTGGCCGGCGATCTCGACGGCGCGATTGCGACGATGCGCGCAGCTGCCTCGTCTTCCGGGGCTGGCCCGCGGCATCGCCAGAACCTCGCGCTCGTGCTGGGCCTCGCCGGCCGGATCGATGAGGCCCGTCAGGCGGCTTCGACCGATCTCGACGCGCGCGCCGTGGACGCCAACCTGGCGTTCTACGCACAGCTCCGGTCGATGACTGCCCAGGAACGGGCCGAGGCACTGCTGCGGCCCGCAGGTTCAAGGGTACCCAGCGCCCCCTTGCCGCGCGCCGGATAGGCCCGACTGTCAATGGCTCAGCTGGTCAATGATATGGATGACCGCTGGCCCCATGATCACGATGAAGAGCGACGGCAGGATGAACAGGATCATCGGTATGGTCATGATCGCAGGCAGCTTGGCCGCCTTCTCTTCGGCCTTCATCATACGCTCATCGCGGAACTCGGCCGAAAGGACGCGCAGGGTGTTGGCGAGGGGCGTCCCGA
Organism: uncultured Rhodospirillales bacterium; assembly: GCA_964631425.1. Taxonomy (GTDB): domain Bacteria; phylum Pseudomonadota; class Alphaproteobacteria; order BOG-932; family Roseiterribacteraceae; genus BOG-932. Next base: position 6,223 of record CAZVYC010000101.1, on the reverse strand, counting down.
ATTTCTCCGATTGCATCAGGCTGTTCACCAGCGCTCTCAGCTTCGGCACGTCGGTACGCGTCACCAGGTTCTGCAGCGCGCGGTTGCGGTCCGGCAGGAAACTGAGCTCGATTCCGGTCAGGGTCAGTTCGTCGGCCATCTCGCGCGACGAACTGACGATCTCCGCGCCGACCCGCTTGATTGCCGAATCGAGGCTCAGGCCCGCCTCCGCGCAGATGACCAGCAGGTCGAGCGCGTCGGGCAGGGCCAGTGTCAGCTTCTTGACGCGATTGTCGCCGACGTTCTTCACCAGCAGGTCGGTGCCGAAAATGCCCGCGAACCCGGCAATGGCCAGCGCCAGGTAACCCAGCGTGGATTTCATCCCGCCCTTCAAGGCGAAGAAGACCAGGACGGTCGCGATCAGGACCACGGGGGCTGCAACCTTTGCAAAGCTGTAGATAATCGCCGCGTCCTTCGATCGCCATCCGGCGCGGTTCAGCTTGGTCACGACCCGCTCGAGATGGCGGCCCCGCATCAGGTTGAAGCGCAGCACGATATGCCGGATCAGTGACACGCTCGACTGGCGGAAATCGCCGCGAACCCGGTGCTTCTGCGGCGCCACGGCGCCGGCCTTCATCGCTTCGGTCAGATTGGTCAACTGTTTCAACCGTGCGCTCACCGGGTCGCGCGCCAGCGTTGCGTTCCAGACCGCCATCACCGACATCCAGGCGGTCATCGCCGCGCTGACGATCAGCGCGTCGTCGCCGTCCATGTCTGCGATGAAGTGCGGGATGAGGCTCATATCTGGAACTTGCCCATCTTGATCATCACGCCGACGCCCAGGGCCAAAAAGCCGGCCGCTGTAGCCAGGACGATGTGGCCGCGCGAATCATGGATAAGAACGCCGGCATAGTCCGGACTCAGCATCAGCAGGCCGCCGAACATCAGGTTGGGCAGTGACCCCAGAATATAGGCGCTCGCGCGCGCTTCCGACGACAGGGCCTTGATCTTCAGCTTCATCTGCCGGCGTTTGCGCAGGACGGAGACCAGATTCTCCAGCGTCTCGGACAGATTTCCGCCGGTCTCCTGCTGGATCCCGAGGGAGATCACGAAGAAGCGGAACTCCGGAAGCGCGACCCGCTCCGACACGCCGGCCAGCGCTTCGTCCATCGTCTGTCCCAGGGCCATTCCGTCGGTAATCGCGCGGAACTCGACCCCGACCGGGTCGGGCACTTCGCGGCCGGCGACCTTGATGGATTCGGAGACCGGCACGCCGGACTTCAGCCCACGCACCATCAGCTCGATCGCTTCGGGGAACAACGACAGGAACTTGTTCCGGCGCCTGGAGATCATCTGGTTGATCACGATGCGCGGCAGCATCGCGCCCCCGCCGATGCCGAACAGCACCGAGGCAGCGATGGGCAACCGCGCGACATAGGCGAGCAGCAGATACGATACGATCGCGGTCAGCAGGCTTGACAGGATATACTCGCTGACTGCGATCCGTTTTCCGGTCGCGGCCAGCCAGGCGCGGACCACGGCGGGCCGCGGCATCAGCTGCTTGATCAGGCGGTCGAGCAGCACGATCGAGCTGTCTCTGACATCGCGCCTGACCGTCGTCGCAATTCCGGCACTCTGGCCCACGGGAACGCCCGATCCGGAGACGCTCGCCAGCCGGCGGCGCAGGCGCTTGCGGGTGGCGCCCGTCGCCAACGCCGGCGCGCTCACCGCGATTAGGCCCAAGAGGCCCAGCGCGCCGAGGGAGATGAGCAGGGTTTCGAGGTCCATGTTCCGGGCCCTACACCATGGTTTCGTAGAGCGCCTTGTCGAGGCCGAAATAGGCCGCCTTGGGCGCGAAATGCGGGCGCAGGCCCGAGGATTTGAACTGCCCGATCAGCTTGCCGTCGGCTCCTTCGCCCTCGACCTCGAAGACGAACAGCTCCTGCGTGGTGATCACGTCGCCCTCCATCCCCAGCACCTCGGTGATGTTGGTGATGCGCCGCACGCCGTCGCGCATGCGGCTCACCTGGACGATCATGTCGAGCGCCGAGGCGATCTGCGTCCGTACCGCCTTCGACGGCAGGTTGATGCCGGCCATGCCGACCATGTTCTCCAGCCGGGTCAGCGCCTCGCGCGGCCGGTTGGCGTGAATCGTGCCGAGCGAACCCTCGTGGCCGGTATTCATTGCCTGAAGCATGTCCACTGCCTCGGAGCCGCGCACCTCGCCCAGGATGATGCGGTCGGGCCGCATGCGCAGCGCATTCTTGACCAGATCGCGCATAGTGATCTCGCCGGTCCCCTCGAGGTTCGCCGGCCGCGTTTCAAGCCGTACGACATGCGGCTGCTGTAGCTGCAGCTCGGCCGCGTCCTCGATGGTGACCACCCGCTCGCCCTGGTCGATCATCTGGCTGATCGCGTTGAGCAGGGTCGTCTTGCCCGAGCCGGTGCCGCCCGAGATCAGGATGTTGAGTTCGCAGCGGCCGGCAATCTTGAGCAGGGTCGCCATCTGCGGCGACAGGTTGCCCTGCCGGGCCATGATGTCCAGCGTGATCTTGCGCTTGGAGAATTTGCGGATCGACATCGACGGCCCATCGATCGCTAGCGGCGGGGCGATGATGTTGACCCGGCTGCCGTCGGGCAGGCGCGCGTCGCAAATCGGGGAAGATTCATCTATGCGTCGGCCGATCCGCGAGACGATGCGGACCGCGATGTTCATGACATGTGCGTCATCGCGGAACCGTACGTCGCTCAGCTCCAGCTTGCCGCCGCGCTCGACATAGACCTGGTGGGGACCGTTCACCATGATGTCGGTGACCTTCTCGTCCGCCAGCAGCGGCTCGAGCGGTCCGAAGCCCAGCATGTCATGCAGCAGGCCGGTCACCAGGTCGCGCTGCTCCAGCGCGTTCAGCTGCAGCTTTTGCTCCTGCACGATCTCGGCGACCAGTACGGCGAGCTGGTGCGCCAGATCCCCGCGCGGCAGGGCCGACGCTGCGCTCAGATCCAGCCGTTCCATCAGGATCGGCTGGATCTGGTCCTTGGCGGCCTCGACCCGGCTGCGCTGCGGGCTCCGATCGGCCTTCGCGGCCAACGGTTCGGCCTGGAGCTTCACCGCGGCGAGCATCTCCTCGATCAGCGCTGTGACCAGATTGCGTTCCTGCAGGGACTCCGCTTCAAATCCGTCCGGCCCGGAGACGTCGCGGACGATGGCCACTATCTTGCTCGCCAGCTCGCCGCGGCTCAGGCCGCGCGCCTGCTCGACTGGGATGCGCTCGCGCACTTCTCCTGAGAGCCGGGCCTTCAAATTCTCGGCCTGAGCCTTCGCTTCGACCGAAATATCCTCAATGAGGACGGTGATGAGATTGCGCTCGAGGACTGAACCGGCCTCGAACGCCTCTGGTCCGGAGCACTCCCGGACGATCGCCTGGATGCTTTCGGCAAGTTCCCCGCGTACCGTTCCGCCCGTCTGCTCGGCCGGAATGCGTTCGCGTACGATGCCCGCGAGCCGGGTCCTCAGCGCTTCAGTCCTAAGCTTTGCCGCGGCGAAGATATCTTCGATCAGCGCGGTCACGAGCTGGCGTTCCTCCGCCGAATCGGGTTCGAGCACGCCTCTGCCTGTGCACTCCCGGACGATCGCCTGAATCTTGCCGGCCAGCTCACCGCGCGGCAGCCCGGCCGCCTGATTCACCGGCAATCGCTCCCGGACGATGGCACCGATGCGGGCGCGCAGCGCCTCCGCCGACTCGGCTGCGGGGACGGGCTTCGCGGGGCTGACGAGGTGCAGGGCCGGGGGCGCGCCGGTCGTTCGGCGGCCGAAGCTCATGATTTCTCCTTGCCGGATTTGGCCTTGACGCGTCGCTTGAACAGGCCCCGCGATCGCGGCTCGGCACTCTCGCCTTCAATTACGGCGGCAAGGTCGCGAAGCCCCTGGGCGGCGGGGCTGCCCGGCGCGGCGGCGAGCACCGGCTTGCCGGTATTGATCGCATGCGGTACCGCGGCTCCGTCTTCCGGGATGATCGCCGCGAACTTGATGCTGAGCGCTTTCTCGATCTCCGCCTGCGACAGCTCGCCCTTCTTGGCGGCGCCCACTCGGCTGCCGATCACCATCGTTTGCGACGCCGGTGCGAGCTTCTCCGCAAGCCTGAGCAGCCGGCCGGTGTCGCGCACGCCGGCAAGGGAGAAGTCGGTCACGATGATCAGAAGACCGGTCGATCCGAGCGCGGCCAGCGTTTTGCCCGCCAGATGCCGGGGAACGTCGAAGACCAGACGCTGGAAGCCCTGCCGAAGCCCGGTCACCAGATGCTCCATCGCGTCCGGCTGTACCGTCACCTCGCTGTCGAGCGTCTGTTCGGACGACAACAGGTAGAAATGATCGTTCAGCTTGGCCGTGGCGCTGGCGATCAGCAGGGAGTCGATGCGGTCCGGGTTCGAAAGCGCATCCCCCAGGCCATGGGCAGATTCGATATCCAGCGCAAGGTTCGCCGATCCATAGGCAAGGTCGAGATCGACCAGCACCGTCTTCTGCCGGTTGTGATGGGCCAGATGCCAGGCCAGCGACACGGCCGCCGTGGTTGCCCCAACGCCGCCGCGCGCGCCAACCACCGCGATGAGATCGTTTCGCGCGGCTGCCTTCTTCTCGGTCGCGGGCGGATGTCCCTTGTCCACCGCAGGGGCTTCCAGCGCCGCGTGCAACGCGTCGGCCCCTATCGGCTTGACCAGATATTCGGCGACGCCGGACGAGCGCAACAGCCGATAGAAATGGATGTCGTTGATCTCCCCGATCGCGATCACGCGCGTGCCGGGAAGGCAGACCTCGGCCAGCCGGTCGAGCGCGGCCAGGGGCTCTTGCAGCCCCGACAGGTCGACGATCAGCGTACGGGGTGTGGGGTCATGCGCGATGGCCTGGATTGCCTCTTCGATCCCGCCCACCCTGACCGCCGAGCCCGGTGCAGCCGACAGCGCGGCCGCGACCACGGCGCGGGAGGCTTCGTCGAGCACAAAGGCGGTGGTCGGCGCCAGCTTTTGCATGCTCGTCTGCGCCGCCCAGTCAGGTTGAAGACGTGCCACGGCGTTCAACTGCCACCTCCGCCTGAGCTGCCGCCCGAGCTGCCGCCGCCCGAGCCGCCTTGGCTGCCGCCGGCTGCGGAGAGTGCACCGGCGCGATAGCGCTCGACGGCTCGCGCTTCATGGGTTGCGTCGGCGCCGCCGGGCGGGGCGCCCGTCAGGAGATCACGTGGGTGCGCGGCCATCAACGCGAGATTGGTGGCCGTCGTGCATCCGAAACTTTCGGGCGGCGTATCGGAAAATCCGTTGGCTGCGGTTTCGTCCAGGCCCGCGCAGTTCGGGGGCATTGCGACGTAGCGGTTGAGGCGGATGGTGATAACGTTGCCGTTGCCGGATGCACGATTCGCCGCCAGTGCGAAGACGTCAACATCGTGCTGCTTGAGCACACGCTCGACCGCGGCTTCCCGCCGTTCGGTCAAGCGGT
>CAZVYC010000101.1:0-749 GCA_964631425.1 uncultured Rhodospirillales bacterium | reverse complement strand
GGTCCGACGTGGCGGGAACGACGAGCGTCACCGCGTCGCCGGGGGTCAGCCCAACCGAAGCCAGGAACGCGGACAGCCTATATTCCTCCTCGGCCGCCATCGCGGCGGCTCCCGCCTTGAACTGCACCGGATGGCTAAGGACCACCGGCTTGATCTCGGTTGCCTGAACAGATTGGGCCTGCGACCACGATGCCAGCTGCGGCGTGCAGCCCGCAGCGAGCACGGACGCTGCGATCAGCAGGGGCTTGGCGCGGTGCGCTACGTGGAACGCGTCCATGATCGCCCCTAATTCACGATAAAGCCGGCGGGACCGACGAGATCGCCGCCCGTCGGCAATCCGGCCTGCGGATTGTCGGACACCCTGGCTGGGCTTGTGGGCGTGCCATCCGTCGGCGTCGCCATGCGTTGGCTGTCGACGGGGCGCACCAGATAGGGGGTCACCAGGATGATCAGCTCGGTTTCCGAACGCTGGAACGAGGTCGAACGGAACAAGGGGCCCAGAACCGGGAGATCGCCCAGGCCGGGCAGCTTGTTGATAGCGTCATTGACGGTGTTCTGAAGCAGCCCGCCGATCGCGAAGCTCTGGCCGCTGCCCAGCTCGATGGTGGTTTCGGCCCGCCTTGTGGTGAGCGCCGGGATGCTGACGCCGCTGATCTCAACGGCGCCCTGGGTGGTCAGCTGGCTGACCTCGGGCTTGACGCGGAGGCTGATGCGGCCGTTGGCCAGCACCACCGGCGTGAAGGCCAGCG
>CAZVYC010000100.1:0-17139 GCA_964631425.1 uncultured Rhodospirillales bacterium | reverse complement strand
CCGGCCCAGATCATGGACGATCACCTTGGCCTCTTCGGCGGCCAGCCGCTTCGCCATGGCCTCGCCCAACCCCCCGCGCCGGCCCGAGCCGGTGATGATCGCGACCTTTCCGGCCAGATCGGGATACATGCGCTTGCCCTTTCTCGTTACCAGCAGGCCGGCGCCTTCGGCCCTTCGCCCCGCGCGGCGGCGATCGCCTCCGGCAGAGCCGGGTCGTATTCCGGCCACCAGCGGAACGGTTTCGGCGAGTCGACATACTCGGTCTGAAGCGGCCCGCCCTTGGTGCGGAAGAAATAGAGATTGCCGGTCAGGGTGCCGTACGGCCCGTGCGGGATGCCCGGCGGTCGCCAGAAATAGGCGCCCGGCCGCATCACCCCCCGGTTGCCGTGCGACTCGCCGGCCAGCAGATACATCTCCTCGACCACCGGATGCACCTCGGCACGCTCCGCCCAGCGCATCGGCAGGGTGCCGAGAATCCAGCTCTGGTCATGCGTGACCGGGTCTTCATAGAGTACCTTGCGTCCCGCGCCGGGCGGGAATTCCGGGTGGAACTTGCCAGTATAGGACACGCTGAAGGCGTCGAGGTGCTCGACCAGCCGCGACGGGTCGAAGCCCATGCCCGCGGTTCCGACCGGCCGGCCGGAGAAGAACGTCAGCACGACCGCGCCGGCCTCGGACATCATCGCGCCCCGGGCATACCCGGCCGGCAGGTGGGCATAAGCTTTCTCGCCATAGACTTGCTCGCCGATCATGAGCGCGCCGCCCAGCACAAGAAATTCCTCGTCCACCGCCAACGCGCCGCCGACATCCTGCCGCCACCGCGCCGGATAGCGGACGAGCAGACTGGCCGCGCCGGTTTCGTCATCGTGGCTCAGAACCTTGGTCGCGACGCCGGGGCGTGTGCCCGACAGGTCATCCGGCAACCACGGGAGGTTCTGCGACTGCACGAACTCGATCCATGGCCTTGCCATCATCGGCCTCCTTGCGCCGGCGCCTCGGCCCTCAGCGGCACCCGCCGGTCGGTACTCTCGGTCAGGATATCGAGCAGCTTGCGGATCGATCGATCCAGCGCCGCCTCATTCTCCCTGCGGAACGCGTCGACATTGCCGGCCGCTTCAATCTCCTCAGGCGTCACCAGAGCCTTCCGCACAAGCGCGGCCTCCAGGGCTTGTCGGCGCGTGCGCTCGACGTGAAGCTGCGAGGCCAATTCGAAGACCAGCCCCGTCAGTGCTGCGTTATCGGGTGCGGCGAACGCATCCGGTTCCGCGGTCATGGCTTCTCGGCCTCCAGCACCGCCCAGGGGAAATGCCACTCGGCGCGCTTCGGCCAGACGAGCGTGGGCAGGCGGCCCGAATCACGCTCGTCAAAGGCGGTCCAGTGCGCGTTCTGCAATCCCGCCGCCTCCGCCATGGCGACCGTATCGGCATCGATCATTGGCGGCAGGAATGGCTCGTTATTGCGTGCCCCGTGTTCCTGCATCGCCAGGTCGCGGAAGGCATCCCCGGTCTTCTGAAAATCGAGGAACCGCAGGACGCCGCCGGGCGCCAGCAGCCGTGCCGATTCGGCGAACACGGCCGCCAGCACGTCCAGCGGCAGCTCATGGATCAGCATCGTCGAGGTGACGAGATCGGCTGAACCGCCTTCCAGCCCCGTCGCGGCCGCATCTGCCTCGCGGAACCGGATCGCCAGCCCCTGCGCGCTCGCTCGCTCGACCGCCAGCTTCAGGCACGGGGCGGCGAGGTCGATCCCGATCACCTCGGCGTTGGGGAACGTCTTTTTCAGCGGCCAGGTCGATTTTCCGAAGCCGCAGCCGAGATCGACGATCCGCCGGTACGCCCGGCTTGGAATCGCCGTCTCCACGAACAGCCGGTGGAACTTGTAATCGTCATTGTCGCCCAGCATCACCAGCTTGGCGCCCAGCTCATAGACCCGGGCCGCGCCGGTGCTCGACCATACGCCGCCCGGCTGCACATGGATGTCCCAGTCGGTGTACCAGTCCGGCAGCTTCAGCGCCGGATCGCGCTCCAGCGTTGCAGGACCGGTGCTCGGTCGGATGGGCTCCGTTCCGACCACGTCCATCGCCGCGCGCCACAGCATCTTCTGCGATCCGCGCTCCAGCCAGGCGAAGCCGGGATAGCTGGGCAGGGCATGGACACGCTCCGCAATCGTTTCGGCCGAATTCGGATGCTCTCCCTCCGTTTCCGCCTCGAACTCGGCTCTTAGCGCCGGGAAGACCGTGTCCGCCCAGCGCTTGCGCAAGGTCAGCACGAAATCGAGGGCCGCTCGGTTTTCGAGTGCCATGGCCATCATGCCGCTCCCTGCGCCCGTGCCAACGCTGGCATGCTCTCGGCGCCTGCCAGCGTCGCATCCAGCTCAACGACAGAGCGCCGATACGCTGCGAAGCCGAGCAGCACAAGGATGATCGAGGGAATTCCGACGATCACCGCCTCCAGCGAGACCGCATACCGCAAGGCCGCCGGATCGCCGAACCCGTCGGTCATCGCCCCGACCAGCGGTGGACCCAAAAGCTGGCTGGTGATGCTGATCACCAGGTAATAGATCGCCGTCGTCTGGGCGCGGACCTGGCCCGGAGCCAGCATCATCAATGTCGCCGGACCCGCCGCGGTCGCCATGGCCTGGCCGATATGGGCGAAGAACAGGGCAGTCAGGCCGAGCCCCGCGCCCGGCATCAGCGGAAAGATGGTATAGGCTGGAACGCCGATCCCCAGCCCGAGCAACAGCGCGCGCAGGGTCGCGTCGCGCCGCCCGGCAGCGCTCGCGCGGTTGATCAGCCAGATCCCGAGCAGGGTGCCGAGCGGCCCCGCGGTGAACAGGATGATGCCGACCGCCTCGCCCACCTGGCCCACGTCCCAGCCCCAGCTTCGCTTGAACAGGGCGGCGTTCCAGAAGGCGAGCGCGCCCATCGTCAGGTTGCAGGCCGATGCGACAAACAAGGTGCCGAAGGCGCGCCAGCGCCGCGCGATGAACAAGATGGCATCCTTCAGCGACGCCTCGGCCCCCGTCCTGTCCAGCCTGGCCGGCTCGCGGATAGTCAGCATCAGCAAGGTCAGCACCAGTCCGGGCACGCCGATCGCCAGAAAGCACAGGCGCCAGGACTGTAGCACGCCCAGCAGCGGCACCGAGACCGGCGGCAGGGCCTGGATCGCGTGGACCAGGGGCCCCAGGAAGAAAAAGGCGCTGCCGGCGCCCAGAAAGGTGCCGCTCATGAACAGGCTGATCGCCCGCGCCCGGCGCTCGCGCGGGAAATAGTCGCTGATCAGAGAGATCGATACCGGCGACACGGCGGCCTCGCCCAGTCCGACTCCGAGCCTTGTGCCAAACAGCGGCAGGAAACCCTTGGCCGCGGCGCCCAGCGCCGTCATCGTGCACCACACGGTAATGCCGACCGCCAGGATGCTTCGCCGGTTCACCCGGTCCGCCAGCCAGCCGATCGGGATACCGAGCGCGATATAGAAGATCACGAAGGCCGGCCCCAGCAGCAGGCCGATCTGGAAATCGGTCAATCCCAGCTCGCGCTTGATCGGCTGAACCAGCAGGCTCGGCAGGAACCGGTCCATATAGGACACGATCTGGGTCAGCGTCAGCACGGCTGCGACATACCAGGCATAGGCTGTGGAACGAGGCATGGTCGGGCGGCTGGGCTCCGTCATTTGTCCGAACCTATCCTAATCGTTTCCGCGTTCCCGGCAATCACGTTATCGCGGCGGCTTGGCGCAGCCCGGTGATCATGGAGCTGTTCAAAAGGTACTTCCGAGCCCGTTCCGGGTCGGCTGCCGTGCGCTGCAGGTCCTCCAGCATCGTCCGCCGTCGCTCCGGATCGGTTTCGCGCATGCGCCGCCGGTTGCGGTCGGCATGGGCGATGACATGCTCGATCGCGATCGGCCGCCGCTGCCGCACATAGAGATCGAGCAGGGCATCGTCGGCGCCGCGCACGACCTGAACCAGCTTCTCGGTCAAGTTGAATGCATCATGGATACCGCCATTCATCCCCATCCCGCCGCTCGGGCTGTTAAGATGCGCCGCGTCCCCCGCCAGCAGCATGCGGCCAACGCGGTAAGTGTCCGCGACTCTTTGGTGGATGCGGTACGACCGCTTGTGCAGGACGGTGTAGCGGACCGGGCGCGGCATCACGCTTTGCAGCTGCGCCTCGATCGCCTTCTCCGTCATCGCCTCTTCCAGGCTCTGCCCCGGCTTCGGATAGAAGCTGCAGCGCCAGACCTGCGGCAGCCGCAGCAGGCTGAACGTGCCCGCAGGCGACCAGATATAATTCACGCCCGACAGTCCTTCGAGCGCGCTGGCAAAATCGAAGTCGGTAGCGACCAGGATCGTCGTCTCGGGATAGGTCTCCCCGCCGAAACCGATCTCCAGGCTCCGGCGCACGATGCTGCGCGACCCGTCCGCGCCGATCAGCCAGCTGCCGCTGATCCGCTGGCCCGCGACCTCGACCCAGACGGAATCGCCATCCTGCCCCACGGCATCGACCGGGCTGCCGAACCGCAGCGCAGCATGCGGATACCGTGCCAGTCGCGCCGCGATCAGCCGTTGCAGCTTCTGCTGCTCGCATTGCAGCCGGTAAGGGTGATTGGTCTCGCCCTTCAGCACCGACAGGTCGAACATCGCCCGCTCGCCGGTCTCGTGCAGGCGGATTTGCCAGCTGGGTGTGATCAGCCCCTGCGCCACAAGTTCGGTGCCCAGCCCGAACAGATCCAGCATGTCCAACGTCGGCGGGTGGAAGGTCGAGGCACGCAGATCCTCAGATATGGCTGCGTCGGCCTCGAACAGCATGACCGGAACGCCGCCGTCAGCCAGGCATAGCGCGGCGGTCAAGCCGACCGGGCCGCCGCCGACGACTAGCACCGGCTTCATGCGTCCGCGAGCCTCTCAGCCCAGCCGCCCAGGAGCCGCGATTCCGGCCCGGGAGTCGGCCTGCCGGCGCATTTAGCCAGCGCCCAGGCAAGGCAAAGATTGGACGACAGGATAGGCAGACCAAGCGCCGGCTCCAGGGCCGCGATGGCCCTGAGGCTGGGCATACCGGTCCCGGTGACCAGGACCGCGTCCGCGCCGGCCGGATCGAATCCGGCAGCATGCTCCAGCACGGCCCGCGTCGTCAGCCCATAGATGCCGTGCGCGTCGGCCGTCCCCCCGGGCAGCTGCAGCACGCTGGTGACCCGCAAGCCTGTTCGTTCCCAATGCGCCTGCGAGGCGGCGGTAAGCCAGTCGGGATACGGGGAGATCAGCGCCACGGCGCCAACGCCGAGGTGATCCAGTGCTTCCTCGATCGCCCCGGCGGCGGTGATGACGCGGAAGCCCTTCGCGTCCCCCAGCGCATCGATCCGTCGCCGCTCTTCGCCCGGATCCAGCAGATAGGACGAACCAGTGCAGGCGAAGCCGGCGGCGTCGAACTTCAGCGTGTCGAAATCGTCCAGGAACGCCCCGATTCGGTCGGAATAATCGATCAGGCGTTGCCGCAGCGACGGGCTGCGGCTGGTCAGCCGCGCTGCGAACATCGCGCTTCCGGCCGGCAGCAGCACGCGCATCTCGGGCTCGACGGTCGGGTTACCCTGCGGCGTCAAGATTCCGAACAGACCCGCGCGGCCATATTCCCGCACATCGGCCGGGGCACGCTTGGCCCTTGCTTCCTCAGGAGTTTGTCCGGTCATAATGGGCGAGGATAACCGGCTGTGGCGGGCTTGTCCCGCGTCGAAGTGGTGCAGGAGGCCTATTGCCATGGACCAGAATTTGCCGACCGGACGACCACAATTCCCGGTCCCCTCCCGCGTCACCGCTTACATCGATGGCGCATTCCGTCCCGCCGGCCCCGGGCGGCTGCTCCCGGTTGTCTACCCCGCGACTGAGGAGCCCGTGAGCGAGCTGGAGGAAGCCGGTGCCGACGACGTCGATCGCGCGGTCCGCGCCGCGCGCCACGCCTTCACCAATGGTCCCTGGCGGCGAATGGACGGCGCCGCGCGCCAGCCGATCCTGCGCCGGCTCGCGGGCCTGATCCGCGACCACGCGCTGGAGCTCGCGTTTCTCGAATGCCTCAATTCCGGCATCCCCATGCGACATCTGGCGAACGGCCAGATGCCGCGCGCCGCCTATAATTTCGACTTCTTCGCCGAGTTCATCGGCCAGACGGCGGGCCAGGTCTACACCCAGGATTCGCGCTACCTGACCTTGGTCACGCGCGAGCCGATCGGGGTCGCTGCGCTGATCGGGCCATGGAACGCGCCGCTCGCGCTCACCTCGATGAAGATTGCCGGCTGCATCGCCTTCGGCAACAGCTGCGTCGTCAAGCCGTCGGAGCACACACCGCTCGCCGTGGCACGCCTGATGGCGCTGATCCAAGAGGCCGGCGTCCCGGACGGCGTGGTCAACGTGGTCAACGGGCGCGGCCCGGTCACTGGGGATGCGCTCGTCCGCCATCCGGAGGTCGATCTGGTCTCCTTCACCGGCGGCACCTCAACCGGCCGCGCGATCATGGCCACTGCGGGCGCGGGGCTGAAGCCGTGTTCGCTCGAGCTCGGCGGCAAGTCGGCCAACGTCGTCTTCGGCTCGGCCGATTTCGACCGCGCGCTCGATGGCGCGCTGCTCGGCATCTTCTCCAATAACGGCCAGCAATGCCTCGCCGGCTCGCGCATCCTGGTCGAGCGCACGATCTCGCAGGACTTTATCGCCGCCTTCGTCGAGCGGACGCAGAAACTGCGCATCGGCGATCCGATGGATCCGGCGACCGAGATCGGGCCGCTCGCGTTCCGCGCGCATCTCGACCGGGTGCTGTCCTATGTCGACGTCGCCATGGCGGACGGCGCCCAGCTCCTGGTCGGCGGTGCGCGCGCCCCCGGCTTCACCCGGGGCACCTACATGCAGCCGACCGCGGTGCTGGCGCCCGGAAATCACGCGCGCATCTGCCAGGAGGAGGTGTTCGGCCCATTCGCAACCTTCGTGCTGTTCGAGACATTCGAGCAGGCGATCGAAATCGCTAACGATTCGCGCTTCGGCCTCGTCTCCTATGTCTGGGCGCAGGACATGGCGACCGCGCTTCAGGCCAGCCGCTCGATTCGCAGCGGCGTCGTCTGGGTCAACACCCCAATGGTGCGCGACCTGCGCGCGCCCTTCGGCGGTTTCAAGGACTCCGGCATGGGCCGCGAAGGCGGCCACGCCTCGATGCAGTTCTATACCGGCGAGAAAACCACCACGATCCCGCTCGAAGCCGTCCCGATGGCGCGGCTGGGGCTGGGGTGAAGGGGCAGATGGGGCGCTACGCTGCCTTCTCCCCCATCACCAGATACCACGCACCGGGCCCGTCCAGCTTCGGCACCTGTGTCTCGGTAATCGCGTCGGCCGCAAAGCCCGCCGCCTGCAGCACCGCCGGGACGTCCGCCTCCGCGAAGACTTCCCAGAACGGCTCGTTGTTGTTGCGGGTTTCCCAGCTGAACATGAAGCGCTCGAACAGCGTGCGATCGCCCTTGATCGGCACGTCCTGGTGCACGGCGATACCGCTGGCCTTGAGCACGCGATGCGATTCGGCGAACATCCGGGCCAACGTACCGGCGGAAATCTCGTGCATTAGGTTGTGCGAGACCACCAGGTCGAAGAACCCATCCTCGAACTTGAGCTTGCCCGCGTCCATCTGATGGAAATGCACCGCAACGCCCAGCGCCTCGGCGCGGGCATGGGCGTAGCGCAGGATGGCGGGCCCGACATCGACGGCGTGGACTTCGGCATCCCGAAAGGCGGCGGCATAAGCCACCGACGCGCCGCCGGCCGAGCAGCCGAGATCGAGGATGCGGCGCGGTCGGAAATTCGGGCGGCGCTCTTCCAGGAATTTGATCACCGCGCCGGCCTTGCTGTCCTTGGCGCCGATGCCGGTGCCGAGCGAATACATGTTGCCGCCGCTCTCGTACAGCGCGCCGGCCTTGATGTCGCCCGCCGACGCGTCCCGCATATAGCCGCCCGGCTGGCAATGGATATCCGCGGCCAGCACCTCGGCCGGCGCCACGAAATCCGGATCGAGCTCCAGCGAGCCCATCGGGTTGCCGGTCCGGGTCAGCCGATGGGCAGCTTCCACCATGCGCGGCATGTCGCGGTCGATTGTGCTCTCGACCGCCTGCCACATCATGTCCTGCGCGCTGCGGTTGAGTGCGCTCCACATTTGATAGAAGGGTTGCCGCTCCATCTCCTGGCCGATCTCTTGGGCCGTCTCCGGCGCGCGGCCATGCCGTGCCTTGAAGCCCGGCTCGACCTCCTTGGCATAGGCAGTGGCGTTGCCCTTCGACAGCGCACGCAGGTCGCGTTTGAGGCCGATGATGAACTGGGCGCGCGCCAGATCATCATGGGTCTGGCGCGCCATCACCTCATGCGTCTTGCTAGGGTCCATGCTCATCGTCACCTCGCTCGGCCCGCGCGCGGAAACTCCCCGCGATTGACGGCGGCAGGTTCGATCCGGGGATCGTACCGCTCGCCCGCCTTCAGCAGGTCGTGCGTCCCGATCACCTCGTTCAAGCCGCAGATATCCAGCATCCGGTCGCGATACTGCGCCGTCGTCCCGTTTTCGCGCAACGACGCCAGCATGCGCTGCGCCGTCCACACCACCGCCCGCACCAGCGCACCCGGATAGATCACGATGCGGAAACCGAGCGCCGCCAGTGCCTCCGCCGACGTGATCGGCGTCGCCCCGCCCTCGACCATGTTGGCGAGCAGCGGCAGGCGGCCTGAGAATGATTGCGAGATGCGCTGGATCTGGTCCGCCGACACCGGCGCTTCGATGAACAGCACGTCAGCGCCAGCCTCGGCATAGGCCTCCGCCCGTGCCATCGCCGCCTCGAAGCCCTCGACCGCGATCGCGTCGGTGCGGGCGATGATGACCGTGTTGCCGTCGGTGCGGGCGTCCAGCGCGGCCTTGACCTTGCCGACCATCTCGTCCCGCGAAATCAGGCTCTTGCCCGTCAGATGTCCGCAGCGCTTCGGCATGGCTTGATCCTCGAGCTGCAGCGCCGAGGCGCCGGCCCGCTCGAAAACCCGGACGGTCCGCTGGACATTCAGCGCATTGCCGAACCCCGTATCGGAATCGACGATCAGCGGAATGTCGATCCGCTCACGGATATGCGCGATCGTGTCGGCGACCTCCGCCGCGCTGACGAGTCCGATATCGGGCCGTCCCAGTTTGGTATAGGCAATCGACGCGCCCGACAGATAGGCGGCTGGGAAGCCGCCCTCGGCGACCAGCGCGCCGGAGAGGGCGTCGTAAATTCCGGGCGCGATGATCTGAGCCGTGCTCGTCAAAAGCGCGCGAAGCTGTCGGGCATGTTCGCCGAGCATGGATCCCTGCAAGCTGGACAAGACGCCAAGCTGGAGTCTAGGGGAATATGTCCGTACATGTTAACAGGGAACGCGTCGTCGTGACAATCCGAGCCTCTCTCCGGTCCGTCTTCCAAGACGTTTTGCGTAGTGAATCACCGCCATGACTGATAACTCCGATCCCGGCCGCGCCGGCCCGTTGACCGGCGTCCGGGTCCTTGACCTTTCCCGCGTGCTGGCAGGACCCTGGTGCACCCAGGCGCTGGCGGACCTTGGCGCGGAGGTGCTGAAGATCGAAGCGCCAGGCGAGGGCGATGAGACGCGTGGCTGGGGACCGCCTTCGATGGGCGGGCTCTCCGCCTATTTCACCTGCGCTAACCGCTCCAAGCAGAGCCTGGCGGTCGACCTGAAGAGCCCGTCCGGGCAGGCCACGATCCGTGATCTCGCGAAGGTTGCCGACATCGTTGTCGAGAATTTCAAGCTCGGTACCCTGGAGCGATTCGGCCTCGGCTATGCTGAGCTCAGTGCGCTCAACCCGCGCCTCATCTACTGCGCGATCTCGGGCTATGGCCGCACCGGCCCCGACGCGGCGCGCGCGGGTTATGACTTCCTGGTCCAGGCCGAGACCGGGCTGATGGCGGCGACAGGCTTTCCCGACGGGCCGCCGACCAAGGTCGGCGTCGCGGTCTCGGACCTATTCACCGGCTTATACGCTTCCCAGGCTATCCTCGCTGCCTTGTTCGCACGCGAGTCGACGGGGCAGGGGCAATTCATCGATGTCGCCCTGTTCGATTGCCAGCTGGCGGCCATGGCCAATATCGCCGCTTCGGCACTGGCGACCGGCGCGCCGCCCCGCCGCTTCGGCAATGCCCATCCCGCGATCGTCCCCTATGAGCTGTTCGAGGCGTCGGATGCCCCCTTTGTCCTCGCTGTCGGCAACGACCGGCAGTTCCGCACGCTCGCTGAATCCGTGCTGAACCGGCCGGAGCTGGTCGACGATCCGCGGTTCCGGCGCAATTCCGACCGGGTCGTAAACCGGGAGGCGTTGCGCGCCGAGCTCACGGCCCGCTTCCGCGCCGAACCGCAATCACGCTGGCTGGAAGGCCTGCATCGCCATGGCTTGCCGGCCGCGGCCGTGCAGACGACCGACCAGGCGCTCGATTCCGATCAGGCCAAGTCGCGCAACCTCATCCGGACGGTTGTTCACGATCGGGAGGGGCCGATCCGGGTGGTCTTCCACCCTGTGCGGTTCGAGCAGCCGCTGCCGGAGCCCACATGCCCGCCTGCACTCGGGCAGGGCGGCGATGCCCTCGCGCGCCGTTGGCTCGAATCGGTGGGTTAGGATCTACATCAACTCACCGTCCGTCATTCCCGCGAAGGCGGGAATCCGGCGAGAGCCGCGTCTGCGGCGACATGAGTCTTTCCGCGCTGCCGCGCGTAAAGGGCTGGATTTCCGCCTTCGCGCGAATGACGGCGGTGGCGGAGTGGATCGATGCTCTTATTTCCGAACAGACATATTTCCCAATGTCCCTCAGAGCTCGTCCGGACCGCTGCGGGTGAAGGTCAGCTTATAGCTGAAACGGTCGGCCGGATGGATACTTTCCGATGCCAGGAAAAGCTCCCCGCTCTTTTCATAGTAGAGCCGCCGCGCGCGCAGCGCCGGTGCACCAGCCGCGGTCTTGAGCGCGCGTGCGGTGCTGCGCTCGACCGTCACCGCTGAGATTTCCTGGTCGATCCGCGCCACCACCATGTCGCTGCTTTTCTCGATCAGCTCGCCCAGCGAGGTTTCCGCCTTCTCCAGCGCGGAGCGTGGCGGCACGCAATCGCGCCGAATGATCACCGTGGTCAGCCCGATCAGCCGCTCCTCTGGCCCGCGCCGCCCCTCGATCCGCATCCAGTCCTTGGCATCGAGTCCCAGCTGCTCGGCCAGCGGACAGGCGAAGCTGGTATCGTACGAATCGATCATCAGCCGAATGTCGCGGCCGTATTGCAGCACCTCGTCGAAGCCCGGCAGCGGCTGCACGAACTCCTTGGGCACGCTCTGCGCCGTGACGATCGTGCCAACCCGCCGCCGCCGCTGGATCAGGCCGGCGCTGTTGAGGATGCGCAGCGCATCCCGCACCGTGTGGCGCGACACGCCGAAGCGGCGTGAGATCTCGATCTCGGTCGGCAGCAGGCTGCCGACCGGGTATTCGCCTGAGGCGATGGCGGCACGCAGTGTGGCAGTCAGTTGGCGATAACGGGGGACGTTCGATGCTGCGAGGTCGACGCTTACCATTCACAAAGCTCCCCGGACTCGGGACACGGACAGTTGCACGGAATTCGAGTCCATGTCACCCGCCCGCAACGCTCCTCCTCTTGCATTGACATAGCACGTGACGCCGCCGCTGAGGCAAGCCCTGAGAAATCGCGCGAAAAATCGATGGCCGCCGTTTCCGGACTATGGCCATAATGTCCGGACCTATGGTGGAGCGTAAAGCGGGGACGCATGAACGACGACGGCGAGATGCGGCGCGGGTGGAGGGTGGTGCTCGCGGCAAGCCTGGGTGTCGGCACCGGGCTGTCGCCGCTGCCCTTTTACACGATCGGTGTCTTTGTACGCCCTCTCTCCGCCGCTTTCGGCTGGACCATCGATCAGATCCTGCTGGCGCTAGTGGTCACCACGCTGTCGGTCCTGGTGGCAAGCCCGATTGTCGGCATCCTGACCGACCGGTACGGCGTGCGGCGTGTCGCGCTGGCCTCGACCGCCGGCTTCGGCTTCTGTTTCCTGCTGTTCGCGCTCAATCCCGGCTCGATCATCCTGTTCTACGCCAATTACGCGCTGCTCTCGGTGGTTGGGTCGGGAACCCTGCCGATCACCTGGACTCGTGCGGTGAACAGCTGGTTCCGCAGGCGGCGTGGCCTTGCGCTCGGGCTCTCACTGCTGTGCACCGGAATTTTCGGCTCGCTCGCGAAGATCTACGCCAACTGGCTGGTCGACCTGGCCGGCTGGCGCGCCGCCTATGCCGGGCTCGCCGCGTTTCCGCTGCTGATCGCATTGCCGGTGGCAATCGCTTTCTTCCGCGAGGCCAAGGAAGGCGCGGGCGGCGGTCCCGTCGAGGCAGCCCCTGAGACCGGGCTCACGCTCGGCCAAGCTGTCGTTACGCGGCGGTTCTGGACGATCAGCATTGCGCTGATCCTCATCACCCTGGGGGTCGGCGGCATCATCCCCAACCTCGAGCGGCTGATCGGGTCGAAGGGCTTCGGCCCGTCCACCGCGGTCAATCTCGCCAGCATCATCGGCGTCGCCGTGCTGATCGGCCGCCCGGTCGGGGGCTGGCTGATCGACCGATTCTGGGCGCCCGCGGTCGCCTTCTTTCTGCTCGCCGCGCCGGCCCTGGCATTCATCGTCATGGCGCACGCCGTGCTGACCGTGCCCGTCCTGGCGCTCTGCGTTTTCCTGATCGGCTTCGCCTCAGGCGTCGAATACGACGTCGTGGCCTACCTCGTATCGCGCTATTTCGGCATGCGCGCCTACAGCGCCATTTACGGCTGCCTTTATGTGGCCTTCGCGCTGGGTGCCGGCTTCGGACCTTACCTGATCGGCCGTGCCTTTACCGAGCAGCACACCTACGACGGCGTGCTCGGCATCGGGGCCGGGGTCCTCCTGGTCGGGGCTGCGCTGCTGCTGACGCTCGGCCGCTACCCGCGCTTCGCGGCCGAGGACTTATCAGAGGAAAACCGCCCGGCTGTGCCGGTTACCGCCTGATCAGGCGTGCGCCCGCCAGCTCGAATTGCCGCCGCGGCGACGGGTCGTCTTCACGTGATAGTGGAATCGGTCCGAGCGGTAATGGGCATAGACCAGCTGCACCGGCTTGCCGTGCTTGTCGCGCATCACCCGCTCGATCCTGAGCAACGGCGATCCGGCCGGCACTTCCAGCGCCGCGGCAATAGCAGATTCGGCTGACACGGCGCTGATCCACTGCTCAGCCTCGGACGCCTCGGCGCCCACCCGTTCCAGGAGGGCCAGCAACGGCATCTCGGCCAGTTCCTTGGCCGCATAGAGGCTAGCGATCGGCTCGGGGATATAGGTCAGCAGATGAGAAAACGGCTCGCCGTTCAGGCTACGCAGGCGGATCGCCCGTTGCACGCGCGCCTCGGGCGCGATCTCGAGCAGGCGCGCCACCGCCGTCCCGGCCTCGATGTCGACCGCCTCCATCAGCCTGACCTCGGTTTCCAGCCCCATCTGTTTCAGGCTCTCGATGAGGCTGAAGAAGCTGCCGCGCACCACCGGCATGATCGGCGCCGCCGTCACGATCGAGCCGCGCCCGCGGTGCCGCGAGATCAACCCGTCCGCGGCCAGCTCGTTCAAGGCGCGCTTCACCGTGATCCGCGAGACGTTGAACAGCCGGGTCAGTTCCTGCTCGCCGGGCAGCAGGGCGTTGCGCGCCAGCTCTCCGGTGCGGATGCGGTCGCGCAGGATCAGGTAAAGCTGATGATAGAGCGGCGTCGGCTGGCCGGGGTCGAGCGCGACCGCTTCGAGTGCCGCCGCCTCATGCGGCTGCTCGCTCACTGGAACGCCTGCAGGCCGGTGATCGCTCGGCCGAGGATCAGCGCGTGGATGTCGTGCGTGCCCTCATAGGTGTTGACCGTCTCCAGATTGATCATGTGGCGCATCACGTGATACTCGCCGGCGATGCCGTTCCCGCCATGGATGTCGCGGGCGGCGCGGGCGATGGCGAGCGCCTTGCCGCAATTATTGCGCTTCATCATCGAGATCGCGTCAGTGCAGGAATCCCCTCGGTCGAGCCGCCGCCCTAGCGCCAGCGCGCCTTCCAGCCCCAGCGCGATCTCGGTCTGCATGTCGGCCAGCTTCAGCTGCACGATCTGCGTCGCCGCGATCGGCTTGCCGAACACCTTGCGATCGAGCGCATAACTGCGCGCCGCATGAAAGCAGAACTCCGCCGCGCCCATGCTGCCCCAGGCAATGCCATACCGCGCCTTGTTGAGGCAGGAGAACGGTCCGCGCAGGCCGGACACGCCGGGCAGCAGCCGGTCCTCCGGCACGAAGCAGCCATCGAGCGCGATCTCGCCGGTGATCGAGGTCCTGAGGCTCAGCTTGCCCTCGATCTTCGGCGTCGTGAATCCCTTGCAATCGCGGGTCACGATGAAGCCGCGGATCACCCCGTCCAGCTTGGCCCACACCACGGCCAAGTCCGCGATCGGGCTGTTGGTGATCCATGTCTTGGAGCCGTGCAGCACGAATCCGCCTTCCGTCCGCCGCGCGGTGGTGCGCATCGCCCCCGGATCCGACCCGCCGTCCGGTTCGGTAAGCCCGAAGCAGCCCACCTGTTCTCCCCGGATCAAGGGTGGCAGGAAGTGCCGCTTCTGCTCCTCGGTCCCGAACGCATAGATTGGATGTATCACCAGCGACGACTGCACGCTCATCGCCGAGCGATAGCCGGAGTCGACCGCCTCGATCTCGCGCGCGATCAGGCCATACGCGACGTGCGATACGCCCGCCCCGCCATACTCCGTCGGGATGGTCGCGCCCAGCAGACCCAGCGCCCCCATCTCGGTCATGATCTCGCGGTCGAACCGCTCCCCGGCAAAGGCGCTGACCACGCGGGGCAGCAGCTTTTCGCCGGCATAGGCGCGGGCGCTCTCCATCACCAGCCGCTCCTCCTCGTCGAGCCGGCCTGTCAGATCGAGCGGGTCTTCCCAGCTATAGCCGCGCGGCTCGGCCGCTTCGTATCCATCCATGCTAAGGTTCCGTTGCTTGGGCGCAGGCTTGCCTCGCCGTCCGTTTGAAATGATATAATGCTATACCTTTATATGAGCGTTTCGCGATTTTCCAGGTGATCGAAGGGGGCGGCGTGGGGCACACTCTGGCGGAGAAGATCATCGCGCGAGCGGCCGGCGCCGCGTCGGTCAAGCCCGGCGACCTGGTCACAGTTCGCGTCGACCTGGCGATGGCGCACGATTCCTCCGGTCCGCGCCGCTGGCGGGCGCGGCTGGAGGAGTTGGGGGTCGGCCTGTGGGATCCTGAACGGGTCGTCATCGTTTCCGACCACTACGTTCCCGCCGTCGATGCCGCCTCCGCGCAGATCCTTCAAGGCGTCCGCAAATTCGTCGCCGATTATCATGTCCGTCACTTCTACGACATGCAGGGGATTTGCCATGTGATCTTGCCTGAGCACGGGCACCTGAAGCCCGGCATGCTCGTGGCCGGGGGCGACAGCCATTCACCGATGGGCGGCGCGTTCGGCTGCTATATGGCGGGTTTCGGCGCCACTGACATGACCGGCATTGTCGTCACCGGCGAGACCTGGATGGACGTGCCGGACACGATCAGGGTCGACTGGACCGGCGCGTTCGGCCCCGGCGTAGTCGCCAAGGACGTGATGCTATTCCTCTGCCGTGAACTTGGCATGGATAACGCTGGGCGCGTCGTCGAATATGGCGGACCGACCATCAGCGCCATGGCGATGGAGGAGCGGATGGTCCTCTGCAACATGGCGGCCGAGTTGGGCGCCGACACCGGCATCATCGCGCCGGACGGGAAGACGCTGGACCATATCCGCGACCATGGCGGCGAAATTGCGGACGACGCGCTTGCCTGGCAATCCGATCCCGATGCGCGATACCTCGTGCGGCACAGTTTCGATGCCGCCGCTTTGGTCCCGCAAGTTGCGGCGCCCCATTCCCCGGCCAACAGCGCCCCGGTCGGCGAACATGCCGGCGTCCGGGTCGATCAGGCCTATATCGGCGCTTGTGTCGGCGCGAAGCTCGATGACCTGACCATGGCGGCTGAGGTGCTCCGCGGCCGCAAGGTCGCGCCCGGTGTCCGGCTGCTGGTGGCACCCGCCTCGGCGCGCGTGACGCGCGAGGCGACCGAGACCGGCGTGCTTGGTACGCTGCTTGATGCCGGCGCCATCCTGATGCCGTCCGGTTGCGGCGCCTGCGCCGGCATGGGCGCGGGCTTGCTGGCCTCAGGCGAGGTCTGCATCTCCACCACCAACCGCAATTTCAAGGGCCGCATGGGCGATGCGGGCTCGTTCGTCTATCTCGCCAACCCCTATTCGGTGGCCGCCGCCGCGGTCGCCGGACGCATCATCGATCCGCGCGCGCTGCTGGCCGAAACGGGAGGCCGGGCATGAGCGCTCCCAAGCCGGAAGGCGGGCGCGCCTGGGTCTTCGGTGATAAAATCGACACCGACGTGCTCGCGCCCGGGCATTTGATGAAGCTCTCGGCGGAAGACCTCGCCAGCCATTGCCTGGAGGCAATCCGGCCTGATTTCGCGCGCCACGTGCGACCCGGCGACGTGCTGGTCGCCGGGCGAAGCTTCGGCATCGGCTCCAGCCGCGAGCAGGCGGCGGTGTCGCTGAAGCTGCTGGGGATCCGCGCGGTGCTGGCCCGCTCTTACGCCCGCATCTTCTGGCGCAATGCACTCAATCTGGGATTGCCGGCCCTTACCATTCCCGAAACGGCGCGGATTTCCGACGGCGACCTCATTGCGGTCGACCCGGCGTCCGGCCGTGTCGAAAACCGCACGACGGGCGAGGGTTGGCAGGTGCAGCCGCTGCCGCCGCATCTCCTCGCAATCATCGAAGCCGGTGGCCTGATGCCGTACCTGAAAGCCGTTACGGGAACGGCCAAGGAAAGTGATGATCTAAGAAGTATTGGCTAGAAGCCCGTCATCCCGACGGAAGTCGGAATCCATCTGTCGGCATTCGCGTTGGCTGAAGAATGAATCCCGACTTTCGCCAACTGTTGTCCGAGACATCGGGGATTCCTCGGCCGCGGTGCTTTCCTAGAATGTGCTGGCCACGGTCTTGGGAG
>CAZVYC010000099.1:9640-17210 GCA_964631425.1 uncultured Rhodospirillales bacterium | reverse complement strand
CGATCCCTGAGCAGGTCGGCGAGCCGGCCGAGCCGCCGCACGTCCTCTACGCGGGCCGCCTCTCCGAGGAGAAGGGGATCCTCGAGTTCCTGGAGGCGACGGAGGGGCTGGCGCGGGTGATCGTCGGCGACGGCCCGCTACGAGACCGGGTGCCGGAGGCGGTCGGCTTCGTGCCGCCGTCGGAGCTGGGGCCGTACTACGAGCGGGCGGCGGTCGTCTGCGTGCCCTCGCGCCGCGAGGGCTACGGCATGACGGCGCGCGAGGCGATGGCGCACGGCCGGCCGGTGGTGGCGACGCGCGTCGGCGGGCTCGCGAACCTCAGTGAGGCGGGCGGCGTGACGTTCGTGCCGCCTCGCGATTCCGCAGCTTTACGAGCGTCGCTTGTTGCGCTGCTCGGCAACCCCGCGTTCCGCAAGCGGCAGGGCGAAGCCGCACACGAGGCCGCGCAAGGGAACTTTGGCGCGGCCGCGGCGGCAGGCGCCCTCGTGTCCGCGTACGCGCGTGCTGCGCGTCACACGTAGTCGAGGTCGGCTGGCGTGATGTACCAGTCGTCGATGTGGAACAGCTCATTCGGCACGGCGCCGGGGCCGTTGTGACGAACGCCGAACGAGAAGCTGCTCCGCAGTCGCTGCGGCAGCGGGACCAGGCCTGCTCGCACGAACGAGCCGCGATGCGGATGGCGCCGGGTCGCGATCGTACTGATCGCGCGCGCTCTGTCACGAGCGGCGGCGGCGACGCAACTGCGGATCAGGGCGCGTGCAGCAGCGCCGTCCCCACGACCGGCCATCAGCTCCATGATGTATGCGACGCGGCGGCCGCGCGAACGTGCGAAGCCGAGCACTGCGAATGCGGCCATGCCACCGTCACGAACCACGGCGAATCGTTTGTACTCATATGGCGACCGGCAGAACCGCCAGTTGAGGTACGTCGCGTCCCGGACCGCGCACGTACCGAGCTCCGGCGCGAGCTCCGCCCAGAGCTTGTCCGCCCACTCGCCGAACGAGTCGAAGTTCGTCACCTCGCGTCGCTTCAACAGCGGGAACGGAGCCCCGGCGAGCGGCCGCCCAAGCAGCGGAAACGGCCGGAGCTCCACCCATTCGAGACGGCCGTAGCGGGCGGGCGCGACAGCGGGATTGGGGAAGCCAAAGACGATGGGGACTCGATCGTGGGTGCGCTGGTAGAGGTTCCGGGCGAGCGCCGACAGGATCCCTTGACGTTGGAACTCGCGGTCGGTCGCCGTCTGCACCGACATCAGCGCCGGCACGACGCGACCCGCGTGCTGTAGGCGGACGGGGACGGTCGCGTACTGACCCGCGAGCCGTTCGCCTGCGTCCGCCAGGACGACCTCCGCGGGTCCTGACGGGTGGTCGACGAAAAGCCAGTCCCACAGCCGCTTCGGGTCGATCGTGAACGGCGATTCCTTGAAGGCCCGATACATCAACGCGATCGAGGCGTCGCGGTCGGCGGGTCCCGCATCGCGGATCGTCCAAGTCCTGTCGGCGGTCCCGGTCACCAAACCTACTCTTTCAGAAGGGCCACGGCGTTGACCAGAGTGTCAGCCTCTGACTCGCGCCCGCATGCGCGAGGTAAGGTCCCCGAGCGGCGAGAGCTGCAAGGTGACCGCCGATGTCGGCCAGCTCGCCTCGATGTTCGACCGTGGAATGCGGTGGGGATCGCCGCTCCGCGGGACCGGCGCGGGCGGTCCTCCGAACGCGACCTGGTACGTCCTGCGGATCAGTGCGAGCGCCGTAGGAGGGATGTCGTGTGAGATGGGCGGGCAGTAGCCGTGGACGATCGTGTCGAGGCGCTCCTCGAGGATTCGCTTCGACTCGACGATTTCCCGCTCCAGCACGGCGGGCGCGAGGTCGCTCGACAGGCGGACGTGGTCGACGCCGTGCGACCAGACCTCGTGGCCGTCGCGGATCAGCGCGCGGAGCTCGTGCCACGTCGCGGGCGCGATGTCGTCGGGTCGTTCGTGCAGCTCGGTCGCGGTTGGGTAGACGTGCTCCTCGAACCACGCCGAGCGCTCGGCGGGCGGCACGTCGGGCCAGGCCGCGGGGACCGCGAACACGGCTCTCCCACCCGCGGCCTCGAGAATCGGCGCCGCTGTTCGCGCGGTGTTCGCCAGGCCGTCGTCGAAGCAGAACAGGAGCGTCGGTCTGTTGGGGCCGCGCTCGAGGAGCTCCGGGAGGTCGGCCGGCGCCGCGAGGGCCCACGACCGTGTGAGTTGACGGACGAGGGCCGTGAACGACCCTGCGAACCGCGCAGGGACCGAATGCGAGTTGACGATGCGCAGCACAGGCCGACGTCGCTCGAACGACCCGGCGAGCAAGGTCAGTCCCGATCGGTCGGCGGCCGTCGCGATGCGCCGTTTTCGCGGCGGGCACGAAGGGATCGTGGGAGACACCCCGAGTATTCTGACGCCATGCCGTACGGCGCCCTGACGGATGCCGCGCACTGGGCCGCCTATTGGAGAACGAAGCAGCCGGAGCGCATCTCCGCCGACTGGTACTACGGGGACCTCCTCCGGTCCGTCGTCGCTGGCCGGGGGTATACGTCCCTTCTGGAGCTCGGCGGCTTTCCCGGCTACTTCGCCGTGTACGCCCGCAGGTACCTCGACTTTCGCGACGTCGCGCTGGTCGACAGGTTCGTCGACCGCCCGCACATGCAGGCCGTCCTTGCGGAGAACGGCCTCGGTTCGGGCGACATCGATGTCCATGAGGGCGACATCTTCGAGGTGGAGGTCCCGAAGCTGTACGACGTCGTCCTCTCCGCCGGTCTCGTCGAGCACTTCTCCGATCCCACCGAAGTGCTCGCCTGCCATCGCCGATGGCTCGCGCCGGGCGGTGCGGTTGTGGTCACGGTTCCGAACTTCCGCGGTCTCAACGGCCTCGTGCAGCGCGTCTTCGACCCGGACGGCCTCGCACAGCACAACCAAGAGCTCATGTCGCCGCACGCCCTCGCCCGCGCGCTCGGCCAGGCGACGAGGCTCGAGTCGGTCGACGGCTTCTACTTCGGGCCGTTCCGGGCGTGGGTCGAGCCGGGGGCTTCGGCCGTCGCGCGTGCCGCGGTCGTCGGCGTGCTCGCTGCGGGGACGGTGCTCGACAGGGTCCTGCCTCGCACCCGGCTCACGGGCCGTGACGTGGTCGCCGTCGGACGCCAGACGTGAGCCGCGCTCCGCGGGCTTCGCAACCGCGGACGGCGTCCGCGTCCGTCGAGAGCGGGACGACGCTGCTCGCTCAGGTCCGCACGATGGCGCTCGATTCCGGCGTCTACTTCATCGCCGACGCCGCGGCCCGCGCGATCAACCTCCTGCTCGTGCTCCTGTATACGCGCGTGCTCGTCCCGGCCGACTACGGCATCCTCGCCGTCACGTCGACGGTCACTCAGTTGCTCGTGCCCGTCCTCGGGCTCTCGATCGTCGCGTCCGTGACGCGGTTCTACTTCGAGGAGACAACAGCGGAAGGGCGGCGTCGGCTCTACCTGACGACATTGGTCTTCCTCCTCGTGGTCCCCACGATCGCAGTGATCGTCGCCGAGATTCTCGGCCAGGCGGGACTGCTGAACGAGATCGGTGCCGTTCCATACGACCCGTATCTTCGGCTCGCCGTCCTCGCCGCGTACTTCTCCGTGTTCATCGATCTCCCGGTGGCCGTCTACATCGTTCGGCACCAGGCGCGTCGCGTCGCCGCTCTCACGGTCACGAATGCCGCACTCCTACTCGGTTCGAGCCTCGTGCTCGTCGTCGGGTTCCACCTGGGGGTCAAAGGGATCCTGTACGCCGCCGTGATTTCCGCCGCATCGATGTCCGTGCTCGCTGTCGTGCTCTCGCTACGCCTGATCGGGCGACACGTCCGGGCGTCGCCCAAGCTGCTCGGCGCCATGTTGCTCTATAGCCTTCCCCTCGTGCCGCATGCCACGGCGCAGTGGGTGCTGCAGATCTCGGATCGGCTCGTGCTGTCGCGCTACGTCTCGGGAGCCGACCTCGGCCTCTACTACGTCGGGTACTCGATCGGCAGCGTGGCCACGTTTCTCGTGTTCGCGTTGACGAAGGCGATGAGTCCGATTCTTACCGCGGAACTCAAGTCGAGCGGTGACTCGGTGCGCGTGCATCGGCTCGGCACGTACTGGTTCGGGGTGATTGTGGTCGGATGCTTCGTGGTCGCGATCTACGGAGCCGACGCCATCAAGATCTTCGCGCCGAACAGATTCCTTGCCGCCGCGGAGATCGTGCCCATCGTCGCCCTGGCCACGGTTGCGTACGGGGTCTACACGATCGTCTCGTCGGCGCTCTGGTACTCGATGCGCACGGGATGGGTCCCCGTGCTGACGGCGGCGGCAGCAGCCATCAACGTGGGCCTCAACTTCCTGCTCATCCCGCAATATGGCATCAAGGCGGCGGCGTGGAACACCGCTGCGGGGTTCGCTGCGCTCGCGCTGCTCCAGGGGTTGCTCGCGGCGCGGCGCTACCGGATCTCCTGGGAGTACGGACGCTGGGCTGTCCTCTCCGCGCTCCTGATTGCCGCGTACTTCGCGGTCGAGTTGGCTGCGCCCGGAATCAGCGTCGAGCGCTACGGCTTGAGCGTCGTGGTCATCGCCGTGCTCCCGCTCGTGCTGACGGCCATCGGGTTCTGGAGGCCGGAGGAGCGCCAATGGCTAGGTCGGCGCGTTCGCGCGCAGGCGCACCGGATCGGCTGGAGCGGGTGACGCGGCCTTCTGAACGCCTGTCGCTCCATTCGGAGCTGCGGGAGCTCGCGCGACCTCGCAGACTCGTCACGCGCGAGCTCTACCCGTTCAACGCCTTCTATGGACATGCGGATGTGCTGCGTGCATACGCGGGAATCGAGAGCCACGCGTCTCTGAAGGCCGCGATCGAGCACGGCCCCACGCTGTTCCCGAACGCGGAGGATCCGGACCTGATGAGCCGGCTCCCGCGGTACTTCTGCGCTGCGCCCCAGCGCGCGCGCTTCGTCGAAGAGCATGCTCGGCACGACGTCGCGGCGGTTGCGATCGGGCCGCCGGTCCTGTACGCGCGCGCGCTCGCGGCGGAGCCACCTGAGGCGCTGGACGGCCCGACGCGCCGGCTGATCTTCTTCGACGCGCATTCCTCCGACTACCTGACCGCGCGCTACGACGTGGACGCGACGATCAGCCGGCTCACGGCGTATCGCGACGACTTTGAGGAGCTCGTGGTCTGCCTGTACTGGCGAGACATCCTGCTCGGTCGCGCCGAGCCCTACCTGCAAGCCGGCTTCCGTTGCGTGACGGCCGGGCATGTCTTCGACAACCGGTTCCTGTTCCGGCTCGTCCGCATCCTCACGTCGGCGTCGGTGGTCTTCACCGATCGACTCGGCTCGCACCTTCTGTACGCCCTGGCGCTTGACAAGCCCGTCTGGCTCGATTTCTGCTCCGTGGAATACGACCTGGCAGCGGACGCGCCGCACGGAGAGCTGAGGGCCCAGGAGGGCGAGCTTGTCGAGCGCGCCTCGGCCCTGTTCGCGCCGCGCGTCGACGAGATCCGGCCGGAGCAGCGCGCGTTCGCGGAGGAGTTCGCCGGCCTCGCCTGCTTCCGCGCTCCCGGTGAGCTCGCCCAGCTGATCGCTGAGGCCGAAGAGGCGTTCCGGCAGACGCCGCTCCGCCGACGGTTCGAGCTCCAAGCCGCGGCGCTCGCCCGCCGCGGGCGGAGTGCGATGCCCTGGTAGAAGTGGGACCCGTGCAGACCGTTCGCCCGATCTGGGCCGTCGTGCCGGGCCGCATGGGCTCTTCTCGCTACCCGGGGAAGACGATGGCCGACCTTGCGGGACATCCGTCGCTCTGGCACATCGTCCAGCGCCTGAGACGCGCCACACTGCTGGATGGGATCGTCGTCGCGACGACGGTTGACCCCGGCGACGACGTGATCCGCGCGTGCGCCGAGGAGCTCGGGGTGCCGTGCTTCTCCGGGAGCCCCGAGGACGTGATGGACCGGACACTGCGCGCCGCGCGCTCCGTCGGCGCCGCGACGATCGTGACCGTGACGGGCGACTGCCCCCTCGTCGACCCCACCGTCGTCGACAAGGTTGTCGGTGCCTACCTGGAGCGACGACCCGACTACGCGTCGAACCGCCTGTTCGGCTACAAGTACCCGATCGGGCTCGACGTCGAGGCGTACACCGTCGAGTCGCTCGAGCGCGTCGAGCGGATCGCGCTCGAGCCGCGCGACCGGGAGCACGTCACGCTCTACTACTATGAGCACCCTGACGAGTTCGAACTGCTGGGGATCGAGCCGGAGGAGCACCAGCGCCGGCCGACGCTTCGCCTCACCGCCGACACCGCGGCCGACCTCGAGCTGATCCGCGCTATCTACGACCACTTCTGGCCGCGCGAGTTCGGCCTCGATGACGTGCTCGCGTTCCTCGACGAGCGGCCCGAGCTGGCCGCGATCAACAGCGACGTGCAACAGGTCAGGCCGTGATCCCCGCGCTCGTGGTCGGGTGCGGCGCCATCGGCTCCGACTACGACCAGCGGGCGGCGGCAGGCGCGCCACCGCGCAGCCATGCCGGCGCGTACACCGCGAGCGCGCGCACGGAGCTCGTCGGCGGCGTTGATCCGGACCCAGTCGCGCGCGAGCGTTTCGCGGAGCGATGGCACGTGCCGTGCCACGCGTCGCTCGCCGAGGCCCTCGCGTCGTCGGCTCCCGCCGTCACGAGTGTCTGCACCCCGCCCGGCGAGCGCACCGAAATCGTCGAGACCCTGGTCGAGCACGGCGTCCGCGCGATCTGGATCGAGAAGCCCCTCGCGCAGGAGGTCGCCGCTGCGGAGTCGATCGTCGCCGCGTGTGCGCGCGCGGGCGTCCCTCTGCAGGTCAACTTCTCGAGGCGGTTCGACCGGCTCCACCAGCGCGTCGCCGCGCGCGTTCACGGCCGTGTGCTGCACGCGGACTTCCGGTTCAGCGGCACGCTCGAGAACTACGGGAGCCATGCGATCGACCTCTACCGGTGGTTCGTGGGCGAGCCCGTGCACGTGTCCTCGAGCAGCAGCGCTGGTCACCAGCTCATCCAGGTCGCGACCGACGACGGTCGCTCGGGCACATTCATGCGCGTCGAGGGCACCCGCCGGAAGTTCTTCGACTGCGACCTCTGGCTCGACGACGGGCGGGTCGTCCTGAGCGCGCTGGGCGAGCAGCTCGTGGAGGCGCGGATCGCGCCATCGCCGCTCTTCACCGGGCTCGACCGGCTCGAGCTCGGCCCCCCCGACGGCGAGGTCGGGCTCGAGCAGGCGATGTCCGCTGCGCTCGACGCGCTCCTCGACCACCTCGAGCTCGGGACGCCTCTCCGCTGCACCGGCGCGGACGGCGTCGCCGAGCTGCGTCTCCGCGAGCGGGTCGCGGCATGAGCGCGCTGGCGCTCGAGGGTGGCACGCCCGTACGCGGCACGCCGTTCCCGCCGACGAACACGATCGGCCCGGAGGAGCGCCAGGCGGTGCTCGAGGTGCTCGAGTCCGGGTCGCTGTCGCACTTCCTCGGCGCGTGGGGCGAGGAGTTCCTCGGCCGGTTCGTGTACGCATCGACCTCGGCGGCCCGCGAGCTGGC
>CAZVYC010000099.1:0-9630 GCA_964631425.1 uncultured Rhodospirillales bacterium | reverse complement strand
CCGCGAGGAGTTCCTCGGCGGCGTCTGGGTGCGGCGCTGCGAGGAGGCGGTGAGGCAGCGGCTCGGCGCGGCGCATGCCGTCAGCGTGAACTCGGCGTCGACGGCGCTCCAGGTGGCGCTCGCGGCGCTCGGCGTCGAGCCCGGCGACGAGGTGATCGTCCCTCCCTACACGATGTCCGCGACAGCGGCCGCGGTCGTCCTCGCGGGCGCGGTCCCGGTCTTCGCGGACATCGAGGACGAGACGTACGGCCTCGATCCCGCCTCGGTGGCGGACCGGATCAGCCTGGGTACCACCGCTATCATCGCGGTGCACCTCTTCGGCCACCCGGCGCGCATGGGCGAGCTGGCCGAACTCGCGGAGTGCAACGGCCTGCGACTGATCGAGGACGCGGCCCAGTCGCTGGGCGCGCGCTGGCACGGGCGCGAAACCGGGACGATCGGCGACGCCGGCGTGCTGAGCCTGAACCGGCACAAGATCATCCAGAGCGGAGAGGGAGGAGTCGTCGTCACCGACGACGCGCGGGTCGCGCAGGTCGCCCAGCTGGTGCGCAACCACGGCGAGGTCGTGGTCGCGAACACCGACTTGCCCGGCATCGCCAACACCGTCGGCTCCAACTACCGCCTGAGCGAGCTCCACGCGGCGGTCGCGACCGCGCAGCTCGGGAAGCTCGACGACCTGCTGCGCACCCGCCAGGAGCTCGGGGCGCGACTGGGCGATCGCCTGCGCGGCCTGCCGGGCCTCCGGCCCGGGCTGCCGGCCGAGGGTTGCACGCACGGCTACTACCTCTTTCCCGTCCAGCTCGACCACCAGCGCCTCGCCGTGTCCCGTGCGACCTTCGTCCGCGCCCTACGGGCGGAGGGCGTGCCCGCGACCGAGGGCTACGTCGAGCCGATCTACCTCCAGCCGATGTACCAGCAGCGGATCGCGCTCGGGACGCATGGGTATCCATGGGCGGGCGGCCGCTGGGCCGGCGAGGTCTCGTACGAGCGTGGGATCTGCCCGGTTACGGAGCGGATGTACGAGACGGACCTCATGCTGCTCGACGTCTGTCGCGCGCCTCTGACGGCGCATGACGTCGACGATGTCGCGGACGCGTTCGAGAAGCTGCTCGGGCACCTCGACCGTCTGCGGGCGCTCGATCGCGCATGAGCACCCGGGACGCCGTGCTCGTCGTCGCGCGCGACGCGGGAGCGGCGGCGGCGCTGGCCCCCGTCGTCGACACGCTGCCGGCGCACGCCGGGCTGCACCCCGTTGTCGTCGCATGGGGGAATGCCGCCGCGGTCTTCGGCGAGCACGGGCAGGCCGTGCGCGAGTTCTCCTTCGAGCCGGATCCGCGGGAGATCGTCGCGCTGCTCGACGAGCTCGCGGCGGCGGCCGTGCTCACTGGCACCTCGCTGCGCGTGGAGCTCGACGGTCGTTTCTGGAGCGCCGCGCGCGAGGCGCGCATCCCCAGCGTCGCGCTGCTCGACCACTGGAAGAACTACGCCGAGCGATTCTCGCTGGAGCTGCCGTTCGACACGCTGCCGACGGTGGTCGCGGTCATGGACGACGTCGCGGCGGACGAGCTCGCCCGTCGCGGCTGTCCGCCGGAGCGGATCAGGGTGACCGGCCAGCCGCGCTTCGACGCGCTCGCGGCCGTCGATGCCACGGAGCTGAGGCGCGGCGCGCGAGAGCGCCTCGGGATCGAGGAGACCCGCCGTGTCGTCGTGTTCGCGTCCGAGCCGCGCGGAGCGCCGTGGGACGACGGCACGGACGTCACGCAGCACGAGGCCCTGGGCCTGCTCCTCGACGAGCTCGCCGTGAGCGCTCCGGAGGCGCTGGTGCTCGTCAAGCTCCACCCGGTCGAACCGAACGCGCCGGAGCCGCGCGAGGGGGGACCTGAGGTGCGCGTCCTCCGCGACTGGCCGATCCCGGAGCTCGCCGCAGCCACCGACCTGTTCGTCGGGATGACATCGATCGTACTGCTGGATGCGGCGTTGCTCGGCGCTCCCACGCTGAGCATCCGTCGCCGCGACGCGCCGAGTCAGTTCGTCGACCTCCACGCCGACCTGATCTCCACCGTCACCTCGCGGGCCGAGCTGCGCCGGGGCATCGAGAACGCGCTCGCCCACGGGCGCCGGCGGGTCGCATCGAACGTGGTGCCCGGAGCCGCGCAGCGAGTGTGCCGACTGGTCGCGGAGCTCGCTGGGGGAGCCGCGATAATGCCCGCGTGACGGATCTCCCCGAGCGGAGCGCGGAGCGGCTCGAGCGATTCTGGGCCGGCGAATTCGGCGACGCGTACACGGAGCGCAACCGGGGCTCGATCGACCGCCGGGGCTTCTGGAGCTCCCTCGTCGCCGCGCATCCGTTCACGAGCGCTCTCGAGGTCGGCTGCAACGTCGGCGAGAACCTGCTCGCACTCTCAGAGTACGTCGACGCCTGCTCGCTCGCGGGCGTCGACGTGAACGACGGCGCGCTGGCTCTCGCTCGCACGGCGCTTCCCGAAGCGGACCTTCGTTTCGCCACCGCCCGGCGGCTCCCCTTCGACGACGGATCATTCGATCTCGCCTTTACGGCGATGGTCCTGATCCACCAGCCCGACGAGACGCTCGGTGCGGTTATGACCGAGATCGTCCGGTGCTCGCGTCGCTACGTCCTCGCGATGGAGTACCAATCACCGGAGCCCGTCGAGGTCGCCTACCGCGGGCATCGCGACACGCTCTTCAAGCGCCCCTACGCCCAGCTTTACCTCGACACGTTTCCGCAGCTCTACGCGATCGACTCCGGATTCCTCGGGGACGACGGTTGGGACGACGTCACCTGGTGGTTGTTCGAGCAGCGGCCTGCGGCCGCTCCGGGCGCGTAGGCTGGCCGCGTGGCATCGCCTGCGATCGAGGGCAAGGTCGTACTCGTCACCGGCGGCACCGGGTCGTTCGGCCACGCTTTCATCCGGAGCCTCCTCGCGGAGCACGAGCCGGCCGCGGTCCGCGTCTACAGTCGCGACGAGCTAAAGCAGTCGGAGCTCGCGCTGGAGCTCGACGACTCCCGGCTACGCTTCCTCCTCGGCGACGTGCGCTCCGTGGACCGGCTCGAGCTCGCACTGCGCGGCGTCGACGTCGTCGTACACGCGGCTGCGCTCAAGCAGGTCACGGCTTGCGAGTACAACCCGTTCGAGGCGATCCAGACGAACGTGATCGGCGCCGAGAATGTCGTGGCTGCGGCCCTGGCGAACGACGTCCCGCACACGATCTCGCTCAGTACGGACAAGGCGGTCAATCCCGTCAACCTCTACGGTGCAACGAAGCTCTGCGCGGAGAAGATCGTTTCGCAGGCGAACTCCTACGTCGGGGCGTCTCCGGCCCGGTTCGCGTCGGTGCGCTACGGCAACGTCGTCGGCAGCCGCGGCAGCGTGGTCCCGCTCTTCCGTCGGCAGGCGAAGGAAGGCGAGCTGACCCTGACGGATGAGACGATGACGCGGTTCTGGATCACGCTTGACCAGGCCGTGGACTTCGTGATCCGGAGCCTCGAGCGGATGGAGGGGGGCGAGGTGTTCGTCCCCAAGATCCCTAGCATGCGCATTCGCGACCTCGCCGACGCGATCGCGCCGGGGGTGCCGCGCCGGACGATCGGCATCCGCCCGGGAGAGAAGATGCACGAGGTCCTCGTGACGGAGGACGAGTGCCGCCACGCACGGGAGTTCGATGACTACTTCGTGATCCATCCGTCGTTCCGCTTCTGGCGGCGCGACGAGCCCGATCCAGGCGGCGACGGGCTTCCCCACGGCTTCCGCTACGCCAGCGACACGAACGACCGCTGGCTGACCGCTGATGAGCTGCGAGACCTCGTCGGCCTCGACGGCGCTCCGTGAACGAACGCGTTGTCGTCACCGGTGCGAGTGGCATCCTCGGCGACGCCATCCTGCGGTCGCGGCTGCTGCCGGATGCCGTCGGCGTCGTGCACGAGCGGCCGTCGGCGCACCCGTCCGTCGCGGCTGACCTTCGCGACGCGGGCAGCGTCGCGGCCGCGCTCGGCGAGCTGAGGCCGCAGGTCGTCATCCACACCGTGGCGCTGACGGACGTCGATGCCTGCGAGCGCGAGCCCGGCCTCGCCTTCGCACTCGCCGCGGCGACCACCCACAACATCTCCACCTGGCTCGCGGCCAACGAGCCCGGCGTCCTCCTTGTCTATGTGTCCTCGGATCAGGTCTACGGCGGCGCCGGGCCCCACGCCGAGGACCGGGCTCAGCCGTTGAACACGTACGGCCAGTCGAAGCGCGCGGGCGAGCTGGCCGCTGCCGAGGCGCCGCGCCACCTTGTTCTTCGCACGAACTTCTTCGGGCACAGCGAGATGCGCCCGAGCTACACCGACTGGCTGGCACGGGCCGTTCGCGAGGGGCGCGAGATCCCCGTCGACCCGGCGGCATCCTTCTCGGCCCTCCACCTCCAAGACCTCGTCGCGCTGATCGTCGCGGCGGTCGACGCGGGCCTCGAGGGCACCTTCAACCTGGCGGCGCGCGACTCGATTCGGAAGATCGAGTTCGCGCGCGCGGTGGCGGGCATTGCCTCCGGGGAGGGCCCTGCGCTCGTGGTCGAGCTCGAGGCGGATCAGCAGCGCGCGCCGAGGCCGCTCGACCTCAGACTCGACGTGTCGAAGCTCGAGGCGGCGCTCGGACGGCGGATGCCCTCTCTGGCGGACGGGCTCGAGCGCGTCCGCGCGGAGCTTCGCGAGGCGGAACGTGCCGCCTGAGCTCGTCGTCGGCGGGCGCCGGCTGGGACTCGACCACCCGACGTGGATCGTCGCCGACATTGCTGCCAACCACGACGGCGATCTGGAACGCGCGAAGCAGCTGATCGCCCTAGCGGCGGAAGCCGGCGCCGACGCCGCAAAGTTCCAGAACTTCTCGGCCGACACGATCGTCAGCGACGTCGGCTTCCGGCGCCTCGGCGGGCTCTCGCACCAGGCGACCTGGCGCAAGGCCGTGCGCGAGGTCTACGCCGACGCGTCGCTTGATCTCGGCTGGACGCCGGCCCTGAAGGAGGAGTGCGAGCGCGTCGGCATCGAGTACTTCACCTCGCCGTACTCGCTCGAGATCGTCGACGCGGTCGACCCGTACGTCGGGGTCTTCAAGATCGGCTCGGGAGAGATCACCTGGCCCGAGCTGCTCGACCGGGTCGCGGAGAAGGGCAAGCCCGTCCTGCTCGCGTGCGGCGCCTCCTCCCTCGACGAGGTCGACGCCGCCGTGGAGCGGATCCTGCGTCGCAACGACCGGCTCGTGCTGATGCAGTGCAACACGAACTACACCGGTTCGCTCGAGAACCTCCAGCACGTCAACCTGCGCGTGCTCGAGACCTTCCGCGAGCGCTACCCGGGGGTGGTGCTCGGGCTGTCCGACCACACGCCGGGCCACGCGACCGTGCTCGGCGCCGTCGCGCTCGGCGCGCGGGTGGTCGAGAAGCACTTCACGGACGACCGGACGCGCGTCGGACCGGATCATGCGTTCTCGATGACGCCCGCCGAGTGGCGCGAGATGGTCGATCGGACGCGCGAGTTGGAGGCGGCGCTCGGCGACGGGATCAAGCGTGTCGAGGCCAACGAGCGGGAGACCATGGTCGTGCAGCGGCGCGCCTTGACGGCGAGGCGGGCGATCGCCGCGGGCGAGCCGATCGCCGACGACGACGTGATCCCGCTGAGACCGTGCCCGCCGGACGCTGCGACGCCCGGCGACCGCGAGGCGGTCGTGGGGCGTGTCGCCGCCGTCCCGATCGGCGAGGGCGACCCGATCCTCTGGTCGAGCCTCGCGTGAGCCGCTGCGGAATCGTCGTCCCCGCCTACCACGAGGCGGCGGCGATCGGCGACGTCGTTCGCGAGCTGTCCGCACACGCGCCGGTGATCGTCGTCGACGACGCCTCGGCGGACGCGACGGCGGACGCCGCCGAGGCCGCGGGCGCGATCGTCGTCCGCCAGGCGGTCAACGGCGGCTACGGCAGGGCCGTCGCAGCCGGCTTCGTGCGGGCCGTCGCCGAGGGGTTCACCCACGTCGTCACCGCCGACGGGGACGGGCAGCACGACCCGGAGGAGGTGGGGGCGTTCGTGCGGCTCATGACGCAGGAGGGCTGGGAGCTGGCGGTCGGGATCAGGCCCGGCCCGTACCGCTTCGTCGAGCGCATGTGCGCGGCGTATGCGCGTCGGGCACTCGGCGTGCACGATCCGCTGTGCGGAGTGAAGGGCTACGACCTGCGGTTCCACGCGGCCTACGGAGGCTTCGACCGCCGGCGCTCGGTGGGCACCGAGCTGATGACCTACGCGATCCGTCACGGGGCGCGCTGGACGCAGCGCCCGGTCAGGGTCCGCGAGCGCCGGCACGGGGCTTCTCGCTTCTACGCCGACCTGGCCGCGAACCTGAGGATCCTGCGGTCGCTGGCGGCGCTCGTGCTGGTGCGCTGAACGCGCTCCGGGGCCCCGCGGTACCCCGCGTACAATCGTCGGGGATGGCCACGGACATCAGAGAGACGCCGATCTTCCTGGCGGGGGAACTCGTGGCGCTCCGGCCGCTCGTCGAGTCCGATGCGGACGGCCCCTATCCCGGTTGGCTGAACGACGCCGAGGTCTGCCGTTACAACCGCCATCACGTCTATCCGTACACGGCCGAGCAGGCGCGCGACTGGATCCGGTCGATCCCCTCGCGAGACGAGCTCGTGCTCGCCGTGACCCTTCGCGAGGACGGCACCCACGTCGGCAACGTGTCGCTGCAGGCGATCGACCGGGTGGTGCGTTCGGCCGAGTTCGCGATCCTGCTCGGTGACCGGCGCGCCTGGGGTCGCGGTATCGGCCTGGAATGCGCGCGGCTCGTGGTCGCGCACGGCTTCGCCGCGATGAACCTGCACCGCATCGCCTGCGCGACGACCGTCGACAACGTCGCGATGCGGCGGATCGCGGAGAAACTCGGGATGCGGCAAGAGGGGATTCGTCGCGAGGCGGCCTACCACGAAGGACGGTATGTCGACGTCGTCGAGTACGGCCTCCTCACCGAGGACGGGCGGGGGGTCGCGTGAGCGCGCCCGCGATCCCGTCGACGGGCTGGGGCGAGCCGCTCCATCGCGATCTGCAGTACTGCACACGCTGCTGCCTGCCGGAGACCGTCGAAGGAATCGACTTCGACGAGTTCGGGATCTGCCGCGCCTGCCAGAGCGCCGAGCAGAAGATCCACCTCGATTGGACGATTCGCGAGAAGGCTCTCCGGAACATCATCGATCGATATCGGAGCAAGGACGGATCGAACTACGACTGCATCGTCCCGATCAGCGGGGGCAAGGACTCGACCTTCCAGCTGCACGTGCTCGTGAAGGTCTACGGGCTCCGGCCGCTGGCGGTGACGTTCAGCCACAACTGGTACACGAAGACGGGCCGTCACAACCTCGAGAACGCGCTCGAGGTCTTCGACGTCGACCACGTCATGTTCACGCCGAAGCGGAGCCTCGTGAACCGGCTCGCACGCCAGTCGCTCGCCGCCATCGGGGACTCGTGCTGGCACTGCCATGCCGGCGTCGGTGCCTTCCCGTTGCAGGTTGCGGTGCGGTGGAACGTGCCGCTGCTCGTGTGGGGTGAGTCGATCGCCGAGAGCTCCGGGCGCGCGTCGTACTTCGAGCCGGTGCGCAGGTTCGACCGAGACTACTTCCTCCACGTGTCGTCGAAGGTCGGCGTCGAGGCGATGGTCAGCGACACCGTCACACGCGGCGAGCTCACGCCGTTCGAGACGCCCAGCATCGAGGACTGCGAGCGCGTCGGGGTCGTCGGCATCCACCTCGGCGACTACGTTTTTTGGGACGACGAGCGCCAGATGGAGTTCGTTCGCGACGAGTACGGCTGGCGGGAGGACGCCATCGAGGGCACGTACAAGCGCTACAAGAGCGTCGAGTGCCGCATGGCCGGGCTCCACGACTACACGAAGTTCCTGAAACGCGGCTACGGCCGCGGCACCGACCACGCGAGCGCGGACGTGCGGGCGGGCCTGATGACGCGTGAGGAGGGCTTCGAGCTGGCGAAGCGCTACGACGTCGAGCGCCCCGACATCCTCGACTACTACCTCGAGATCACGGGCCTGACCGAGGAGGAGTTCTTCTCGATCATGGGACGCCACCGGCATCCCGCTCTCGACCAGGCGTGAGCAGCCGACGCGCCTGCTGGCAGCTCGACGTCACCGGGCTGCGGGGCGAGCTCGCGGCCGGGCGCCTGGCACCGCGCGAGGCGACGGAGAGCTGCCTGGAGCGCATCGAGAGCTGCGAGGAGGCCGTCGGCGCATGGGAGCACCTCGACGGCGACCGCGCGATCTCCGAGGCCGAGCAGGCGCACCAGGGCCCGCTGCACGGCGTACCCGCGGGCATCAAGGACATCTTCAACACCCGCGACATGCCGACAACGATGGGCAGCCCCGCCTGGGCGACCTTCACGCCCGGCAACGACGCTCGCGTTGTCCACTACGCCCGCCAGGCGGGAGCCGTGGTGCTCGGCAAGACGGTCACGGCCGAGTTCGCGGTGCACACGCCCGGGAAGACGCGCAACCCACACGACCTGTCCCGGTCACCCGGCACGTCGTCGAGCGGATCGGCGGCGGCGGTCGCCTGCGGGATGGTGCCGTGGGCGCTGGGCAGCCAGACGGCCGGCTCGATCGTCCGGCCGGCGAGCTACGTCGGCGTCTACGGCTTCAAGCCGTCGTACGGGTCGATCGCGCGCATCGGGATGCTGAAGACGACGGACACGCTCGACCAGGTCGGCTTCTTCACGCGCTCGGTTCGCGACCTCGCTCCCGTCTTCGACGCGCTGCGGGTGCGCGGCCTCGACTACCCGCTCGTGAACGCGACGCTCGACCGGCACGAGCGCGTCGACTTCGGCCGTCGCCACCCGCGCATCGGCCTCGTCGCCGATGCGCTCGACGTCTGGCCGCTCGCTTCGGAGGAGGCGCGCGCGGCGCTGCACCGGTTCGCGGACGACCTGCGGTCGGCCGGAGCGGATGTCGTCGAGGCCGCGCCGCCGGGCCTCTCGGACGCCCACGCGGTGCACGAGGTGATCTACGACCGCTGCATCGCCTACTACTTCGATCGCGAGGCGCGGGAGGGCACGCTTGTCAGCGACGTGATCCGAGAGATGTGGGCGAAAGGGAGCGAGATCGGCGTCGACGAGTACCGCGCGGCGGTCGCGCGCCAGACGGAGATGCAGCGCGAGTTCGCCGTGTTCGCCGCGGAGTACGACGCGCTCCTTACCCTGTCGACCGCCGGACCGGCGCCCCTCTTCGGGGAGCCCGACGTGAAGGACAGCGCCCTGATCTGGTCGCTCACCGGCTCGCCGGTCGTCAGCGCGCCCGTCTTCCGGTCCGAGACCAGCCTGCCGTTCGGCGCGCAGTTCGTCGCCGCGCGCTTCCGTGACTACGACCTGCTCGAACTGCTCGGCTGGCTCGAAAGGCGCGGGCTCCTGGCGCCGGTCGAGCCGGTCACGCCGGTGCGAGCGCGCTCCACAGCGGGCTGACCCAGCGCGCGGAGCTTATTCCGGCCGCCGCGCGACGTAGTTCCCGAGCACGAGCATGTCCATGCGCGTCTTCTGGAACGTCTCGACCGCGTGGGCGGGGGTCATCACGATCGGCTCGTTCTCGTTGAACG
>CAZVYC010000098.1:0-17487 GCA_964631425.1 uncultured Rhodospirillales bacterium | reverse complement strand
ACTTGACGTCAAGAGCGGCGCTCTATTGCCGGCGGTCACCGATCTCGCATCTCCGTTGGTGTTCGTAAGCGACGCCCAACCGGACAACCAAACCGAGTAATCGCTGGCGGGGTCCCCTTGGCATCGAAAGCTGCCGGCGACCCCGCCGACTACCCATTTTTCTCGGGGCCATCGCCGATTACTCCTAGGCGCGGGATACGGGGCGGGCACGGACGGCCCGCCCCACCCTACCGCGCCTGACCGGAGCGCGGGTTATGACTTCCTGACGATCTTCCCGGAATTCACGTCGACCCACACTTTCGAGGTGTGGTCGCCGTTCGCCACTTCCACCTCATAGGCGGTCGTGCCCTTCTCGGTATCGAGCTTGGCCTCCATGGCCTTCCCGCCTTCCTTCTGGGCTGTACGGATAGCCTCGGAAAGCGAGGTCTGCGCGCTCTGGATCACCGATTCGCCCTTTTCGTCGGTCTTGCTGGCGTTGTCCTGCTTGGCCTTGACCGCCTCGCCGGTATTGGGGTCGACCTTATAAGTTTCGTCGTGGCCGTTCGCGACCACCACCACCTCATAGTCGCCGGTTCCGTTCTCGGTGTGATATTTGCCGTAGATGGCTTTTCCGTTGCTCGCCTTTTGCGCGGCGGAGATGGCGTCACTGAGCGACATCTTGGCCGATTGCACACCTTGCAGGTCCGAATTGCTCGCGGCCAGGACGGGCGCGGCCATCGCGCCAACAATCGCGATTGTAGCAGAGAATTTGCAGTAATTCATTGGGCGTACTCCTTCTATCTAACGCGAAGCCCCACGACTCCGCAGACGATTAGCCAAATAACCCGAGTGCTGAGAAAAAGTTTCTCCCTAAGGACCATGCCATATTGGGATATCGGCTTTCTCTTATTTGGCTAATCTGATCTTACATTGCCTCGGTTCTGTCGGGACGCGGCTCGCAGTTCCTTATCCAAGGCGCTGCCCTCCGCGTCTGAGCGCATGGCGATCGCATTCGGAGTCCTGCCTTGCTTCCCGCCCGAAAATGTGCATTATCCCGCGCCTTGCTCCTTGCCGACGCTCGCCAAGCGCCGGTTAGGTCCGGGCGGCTGGTCCAGCGGGATACAGCGCCGGGCCGTTAACAGCCGAAGGGAGTGCACATGGCATTATATGAGACCGTGTTCATCGCACGGCAGGACATTTCGTCTGCGCAGGCGGAAACGCTGGCCCAGACCTTTTCCCAGCTGATCGCCGACAATGGCGGTCAGGTCGCCAAGACCGAGCACTGGGGTCTCAAGACCCTCGCCTATCGCATGAACAAGAATCGTAAGGGGCATTACGTCCTCTTCAACATCGATGCGCCGCCGGCCGCCGTGCTGGAGATGGAGCGCAATATGCGCATCAACGAGGACGTACTGCGCTATCTCACGATCCGCGTCGAAACGCTGGAGGAAGGCCCCTCGGCGATGATGCAGAATCGCGATCGCGGCGGCGAGCGCGGGGACCGGGGTGACCGGGGCGATCGCGGCTTCGGCCGGGGCGGTGGCGGCGGTCGTCGGCGGGATGAGCGCGACGATCGAGGCGAGCGCGAACTCGACATGATGGATCACCAGGGAGCGGCCGAATGACGATGGATATGGGTGGCGGCGGACGCCAGGCGCGGCGTCCCTTCTTCCGCCGGCGCAAGACCTGCCCGTTCTCGAGCCCGCACGCGCCGAAGATCGATTACAAGGACGTCAAGCTGCTGCAGCGCTTCATTTCCGAACGGGGCAAGATCGTGCCCAGCCGGATCACGGCCGTTTCGGCGAAGAAGCAGCGCGAGCTGGCGCAGGCGATCAAGCGCGCGCGGTTCCTGGGCCTGCTGCCCTACGTCCTGAAGTAAGCCGGCCGGCGGGCGCTTTCCGCCGATGCCAGCCATGATGCGCAATGCCCTGGTCGCACTGGCGGCCGGTCTCCTGAGCGCCGGGCTGGCGCTCTCGGTAGAGACCGGGTCGCTTTTGCGGCTGCTGCTGGCGGGCATGGCGCCGCTGCCGCTGTTCATGAGCGGCCTGTCGGCGGGACCGCTGAGCGCATTGGCTGCGGGGCTGGCGGCGTCAGTACTGGTAACGCTGCTCATGGGTTCGGTCGACGGCGCTGTCTATCTGGCTGCCGCGGTCGTCCCGGTCGCGGTGCTGGTCCGCCAGGCGGTGCGCCACGGCGACGCTACGGGAACAGGCAGGGTCTGGTATTCCGGTGGCAACTTGCTGCTGTGGCTGACCGGGCTGGGCCTGGCGGGCGTTCTGGCGCTGGTCGGGTATTTCGCCCTGTTCCAGAGCGGTCTGGCGAGCGCGATCACAGCGCGCTTCGGCC
The DNA here is from genome assembly GCA_964631425.1 of uncultured Rhodospirillales bacterium. GTDB lineage: Bacteria > Pseudomonadota > Alphaproteobacteria > BOG-932 > Roseiterribacteraceae > BOG-932. The sequence goes on along the minus strand of CAZVYC010000098.1, from coordinate 15,162 downwards.
TTGCGCCTGGTGCAGCGGCAAGCATGGCGCGGATCGCACCGGGGCTGGCGGGGGCGGCATGGATGGCGGTGATCGCCGTCGACGGCGTGATCGCCGAATGGGTAGTGACGCGGCTGGGCGCGGCGATTCGGCCGCCGGTCGACATCAGGCGGATCTGCCTGCCTATCTGGGTCGGGCCGATCCTGATGGTGACCGGCGTAGCGGGCGCGGTGCTGAGGCATGGAACGGTCGGCATCGTCTGCCTGAACTCGGCGATCGTGCTGGTCGTGCCGTTCGCGTTCCTGGGCTTGGCGATGATCCACGCGCTGGCCGGGAAATGGCCGGGCGGCCGGTTGTGGGTGATGGCCGCCTATGTGGTGCTGTTGGGCTCGCCGGCAGTGATCGGCTGGCGCGCCCTGTTGATTTTCACGTTGCTGCTGGCCGGGCTGGGCTCGGCCGATCAATTGCTCGATTTCCGCGACATGCGCGGGTTGCGGTCTGGAATGAGAAGGAAGTGAGGGCGTTATGGATGTGATCCTGTTGGAACGGGTTCCCAATCTCGGCCAGTTGGGACAGGTGGTGAAGGTGAAGCCGGGCTATGCCCGCAACTACCTGTTGCCGAAGAAGAAGGCGCTGAGGGCGACCAAGGAGAACCTCGCCTATTTCGAGCGGCAGAAGTCGGAGATCGAAAAGACGAACGCCGAGCGTCGGCGGGACGCCGAAAGCCAGGGCGGCAAGGTCGACGGCGCGTCGGTCGTCATCGTGCGCCAGGCGGCCGAGAGCGGCCAGCTCTACGGCTCCGTGACCGCGCGCGACATCGCCGACGCAATCTCCGCACTGGGCCACACGGTCGAGCGGCAGCATGTCGTGCTTAACCAGGCGATCAAGACGCTGGGACTGTTCAAGGTCACGGTGGCGCTGCATCCGGAGGTCTCGGTCACGGTGACGGTCAACGTTGCCCGATCCGACGAGGAAGCCAAGACCCAGGCCGAGCGCGGCGAGGCCTTGATCGGCCGCGACCGCGAGGAAGAGGCCGGTCCCGAGGTCACGGAAGCCGCGGCGGAAGAAGAGGAAGCTTAGAGCTTCTTCGCCTAAGTCCGCGGAGGACAATGCGCCAGCGCGCGTCGTCCCCGCCTTTAACAGCCTGTGGATGAATTTCGTCCACTGGAATCATTACGCCCCCGGGCGCCGCGCAGTGTTCGCCGGCGCCCGCGTTTTGTAAGCTGTGCCGATGCCCGAACGCGAAACCGTCTTCAGCATCGCCCCGGCCCGCGGCCGCTCGGAGCCGCGGCAGGTCCCGAATAATATCGAAGCTGAACAGGGCTTGCTTGGCGCGCTTTTGATCGACAACCGCGCCTTCGAGCGTGTGTCCGAATTCCTCAAGGCCGAACATTTCTACACACCGGTCCACGGCCGTATCTACGCGGCAGTCGCCAAGCTGCTCGAACGCGGGCAGGTCGCCTCGGCGGTGACGCTCAAGGCCTTGTTCGACAACGACGATGACCTTTCCCATCTGGGCGGCGCCGCCTATCTGAACGATCTCCACACATTCGTTCCAACGGTCGCAAACGTCACCGACTACGGCCGCACGATCTTCGAGCTGCATCTCCGGCGCGAACTGATCGCGCTCGGCGAAGAGATGGTCAACACCGCGCACGTGCATGATCTCGACGTGCCCCCGACCGACCAGATCGAGACTGCGGAGAAGAAACTGTTCGATCTCGCCAATGTCGGCGACTCGGGCACCGGGTTCGTGCCCTTCTCGACCTCGCTGGTAAGCGCGATCAAGATGGCCGAGGCTGCCTATCGCCGGGAAAGCCATATCACCGGCGTCACCACCGGCATGGCGGACCTGAACCGCAAGCTGGGCGGGCTGCAGCCGTCGGACCTGATCATCCTCGCCGGCCGGCCCTCGATGGGGAAGACCTCGCTTGCCACCAACATGGCGTTCAATGCCGCGCTCGCCCATGCCGAAAGCCGGGGCAAGGAGGGGGCGATGGTCGCCTTCTTCTCGCTCGAGATGTCGGCCGAGCAGCTCGCCACCCGTATCCTGGCGGAGCAGGCGGAGGTACCGTCAGAGAAGATCCGCAAGGGCGAGGTGCGCGACACCGAGTTCCGTCGCTTCGTCGAGGCCAGTCAGAAGCTGGCGAGCGTGCCCCTCTATATCGACGACACCGCCGCGCTCTCGATCGCCCAGGTGCGCACCCGCGCCCGCCGCCTGAAGCGGCAATATGGCCTCGGCCTCATCGTCATCGACTATCTGCAGCTGCTGCGCGGCTCCGGCAGTTCCCGTTCCAACGAAAATCGTGTGCAGGAGATCTCCGAAATCACGCGCGGGCTGAAGGCGATTGCGAAGGAGCTGTCCGTGCCGGTGCTGGCCCTTTCCCAGCTTTCCCGCGCGGTCGAGCAGCGCGAGGACAAGCGCCCGCAGCTGTCGGACCTACGCGAATCCGGCACGATCGAGCAAGACGCCGACGTCGTCATGTTCGTCTTCCGCGAGGAATATTATGTCGAGCGCGAACAGCCCACCCTGCTCAAGGACGAGTCACAGGAGAAGTTCAACGACCGCTATGCCCGCTGGCAGGAACGGCTGAAGAATGCGCATCAAGTCGCAGAGGTGATCATCGGCAAGCAGCGCCACGGGCCGATCGGTACCGTCAAGCTGCATTTCGACGGCCAGTTCACCCGCTTCAGCGACCTCGACCCGCACCATGAGTCGCATTGACCGGTTCCTGCAGCGTCATTCTGCCGATTTCACACTCGATCCGCAGGACGCACAGTCTGTGTGCGTTCACAGTGCGGGCTGGCGCGGAGGTTGAAATCGGCCTGCTTGAGCCTCAGCTTACCTCTGCGTCCGCCTGTTCTCCTCGCCTCGCGCGCTCTTGCGCCTCCCCCTCTGTGAAATCTCGGTCGGTCCCTATAGATATGTCGCCATCATGATCGACTTCCTCTCCACGATCGGGCGACGCGTTCTCGAGCTGTTCGCCATCGCCGGGCGGCTGACCCTGTTCGTCGCCAGCGCGCTGTCGCATTGCATCCGGCCGCCGATCTATTTCCGCAACATCGCCCAGCAATTCTGGACGATCGGTTACAACTCGCTGCCGGTGGTGGGGCTGACCGCGGTATTCACCGGCGCGGTCCTGGCACTGCAGAGTTCGCTGGGGTTTCAGGCCTTCGCCGCGTCGACCGCCATACCGAAGCTGGTGGTGCTGTCGATCACCCGAGAGCTGGGGCCGGTGCTGGCGAGCCTGATGGTGGCCGGCCGCGTCGGCGCGGCGATCGCGGCCGAACTCGGCACGATGCGCGTCACCGAGCAGATCGACGCGCTGGAGACGCTGGCGACCAACCCGATGAAATATCTGGTGGCGCCGCGCGTGCTGGCCGGCCTTCTGATGATGCCGGTCCTGGTCCTGGTCGCCGACGTGATCGGCGTGCTAGGCGGCTTCGTCGTCAGCTCCTTCATCCTGCGCTATAACGAATCGGCCTATCTCATCAACACAATCAATGCGGTCAAGACCCAGGACGTGGCGTCCGGCCTGGTGAAGGCCGCGGTGTTCGGGACGATCATTACCATGCTGGGCTGCTTCAACGGCTACCGCTCACGCGGCGGCGCCCAGGGTGTCGGCATCGCGACCACCAATGCGGTGGTCTATGCTTCGGTGCTGATCCTGTTCTTCGACTATTTCCTGACCGAGTTGTTCCTCAACCGATGACCACGCCGCCGAAAATCGCCGTCAAGGGCCTGAAGAAGTCTTTCGGCCGCAAGCTCGTGCTCGACGGGGTCGATATCGACGTCGACAAGGGCGAGTCGCTCGTCATCATCGGCGGCTCGGGTTCGGGCAAGTCCGTCTTCCTCAAATGCGTGCTCGCGCTGCTCCGTTCGGATGCCGGATCGATAGCGATCGACGGCGAGTCGATGACACAGAGCGACAAGCGCACACGCGAGCGGCTCCGCCACAAGATGGGCATGCTGTTCCAGGGCGGCGCGCTGTTCGACAGCCTGAACATCTGGGAGAATGTCGCCTTCGCGCTCAACGAGGGCACCGGCCGGCGCAAGGTATCACGCGCCGACGCGCGGGAGATCGCAATCGAGAAGCTGGGCGCAGTCGGCTTGTCCGCGGACATCGCCAACTTGTCGCCGGCGGAACTGTCCGGCGGCATGCAGCAGCGCGTGGCGCTGGCTCGCGCCATCGCCCCCGAGCCGGAAATCCTGCTGTTCGACGAGCCGACCACGGGGCTCGACCCGATCATGGCCGACGCGATCAACAACCTGATCGTCGCCAGCGTCGAAAGGCTGGGCGCGACCGCGATCTCGATCACCCACGACATGGCGAGCGCACGCAAGATCGCGACCCGCATCGCCATGCTCTACCAGGGCCGGATCATCTGGAACGGACCGGCCGCTTCTATTGACCAGTCCGGTAATCCATACGTCGACCAGTTCGTCCATGGCCGCTCCGAAGGGCCGATCCAGTTGCAGATTCGGGCCCTCTGAAGACCAGAGTCGGCTGGTCCAGGGCTGCAAACAAGCTTATTCATAGCGGGAGATGCGATCCGAGTCGCATCCTGAGACGAGGCCCGGCGTGGCGCGATCCAATCCTCATTACGTCTGCCAGTCCTGCGGCGCATCCTATCCAAAATGGAGCGGCCGCTGCGACTCGTGCGGCGAGTGGAACACGCTGGTCGAAGAGGCCGCTGAAATCCACGCGCCGGCCAAGGCCGGCGGGCTCGGGCGCGGCAAGCCCCGCACGCTTGAGTTCGTGTCGCTGACGGGACCGGCCGAAGGGCTGCCGCGCCGCCTGTCGGGCATCGGGGAATTCGACCGGACTTGCGGCGGCGGACTGGTGCCGGGCGGCTGCACCCTGATCGGCGGCGACCCCGGGATCGGCAAGTCGACCCTGCTGCTGCAGCTGGTCGGGCGCCTGTCCGGCACATTCGCCACGGCTTATGTCTCCGGAGAAGAATCTGTCGACCAGGTGCGGCTACGGGCCCAGCGGCTAGGCTTGGCCGCCGCGCCGGTGGCGCTCGCAGCCGCGACCGATATCCGCGATATTGCCGCCGCGATGGAGGCGGCAAACGGTCCCCAGGTGGTGGTGATTGATTCGATCCAGACCATGTTCGTCGACACGCTGGACAGCGCGCCCGGCACCGTGGCCCAGGTGCGGGCCTCGGCCCAGGCGCTGATCCGCATCGCCAAGCGCCGCGGTATCAGCCTGCTGCTGGTCGGCCACGTCACCAAGGAAGGGCTGATCGCGGGGCCCCGCGTGCTCGAGCATATGGTCGACACCGTGCTCTATTTCGAAGGCGAACGCGGCCACCAGTTCCGCATCCTGCGCGCCGTCAAGAATCGCTTCGGCCCGACCGACGAGATCGGCGTCTTCGACATGACCGAGGGTGGCTTGGCCGAAGTGCCCAACCCGTCTGAGCTGTTCCTTGCCGAACGGCGGGGTGATGTGTCGGGCACCGCAGTCTTCGCCGGCATCGAGGGTACGCGGCCGGTGCTGGTCGAGATTCAGGCATTGGTCGGGCCAGCGGCGCTGGGCACGGCCCGGCGTGCCGTGGTCGGCTGGGATTCGGCCAGGCTTGCAATGGTGCTGGCGGTGCTGGAGGCCCGCTGCGGCGTCACCATCGGCAGTCATGACGTCTATCTCAATATCGCAGGCGGCCTCCGCGTCAACGAGCCCGCGGCCGACCTCGCCGTCGCCGCGGCGCTGATCAGCGCGCTGTCAGGCGAGGCGGTGCCGCCCGACGCGGTCATTTTCGGCGAGATCGGCCTCGCCGGCGAGGTGCGCGGCGTCGGGCAGACGGAACTTCGCCTTAAAGAGGCCGCAAAGCTGGGGTTTACGCGTGCGATCGTGCCCAGCCGCCGTCAGTCTCAGGCTCCCAATGCCGGACAGGGCCGCGCCGGACAGGCGGTCGCGGTCACCGAGATTGACAATCTGAGTAAGCTGATCCCGCTGTTCGGCGGTGCGCGGCCGGCGCCGGCGATGCGGATCGGCAAGGGACGCATGGCATGAATACCTTGGACTATATTGTCATCGGCGTGATTGCGTTCTCGGCGATTATCGCGTTCCTGCGCGGCTTCGTCCGGGAGATGCTGACCATCGGCTCCTGGATCGCCGCTTCGCTGGTGACGCTTTATGGCTTTCCGACCTTCCAGCCAAAGTTCGAGACCTGGATTTCGAGCAAGCTCGCGGCCGACATCGCCTGCGCCATCGTGCTGTTCCTCACCACCCTGGTCATCTTCTCGCTGATCTCCCACGCCATCGCCAAGTTCGTGCGCGGGTCGGCGCTGACCGCGGTCGACCGTTCGCTGGGCCTGCTCTTCGGTCTGGTCAGGGGTGCCGTTCTGGTTTCGCTCGCCTATATGCTTATGGTGTACCTCGATCCGGGTATCGTCCGCGGGGCACGAACGGAGCCGATGATGGCGCGCGGTGCGGAAATCCTGCGCAGCTGGGCCCCCAAGGAGCTGGCAGACGGACTCCCGGGAGATCTGCGGCTGCCGCCGCCCCCCGAGACCGGCGGCGATACGAAGCAGGATGCGGCACCGAAACCCATATACAACCAGCGCGCCAATGACGACATGCAGCGACTGATTGATACGACGTCGAGAAAGTGAAGGCCCGGGCGATGTTGACCACACTGCCTTTCGACCAGGATGACGACAAGTTGAAGGAGGAGTGTGCGCTCTTCGGCATCTTCAACCATCCTGACGCCGCAGCGATGACCGCGCTCGGCCTGCACGCGCTCCAGCACCGCGGCCAGGAGGCCACCGGCATCGTCACCTGCAACGGGCAGCATTTCCATGCCCACCGGGCGCTCGGCCATGTCGGGGACACGTTTTCGAGCCCCGCGGTGATGAAGAACCTGATCGGCAATGCCGCCATCGGTCATAACCGCTATGCCACCACCGGCGACACGGTCCTGCGCAATGTTCAGCCGCTCTATTTCGAGTTCGATTTCGGCGGTTTCGCACTCGGCCACAACGGCAACCTGACCAACGCGCTGCAATTGCGCCGGCAGCTGATCCGTCGCGGCTCGCTGTTCCAGTCGACGACCGACACCGAGACCGTGTTCCACCTGATGGCGGTGGCGCGCGGCGGCAGCGTGCTCGACCGGGTGGTCGAGGCCTTGCGGCAGGTCGAGGGCGCCTATTCCTTCGTCTGCCTCGCCGAGGGCATGATGATCGGCGTGCGCGACCCTAACGGCGTTCGCCCGCTGGTGCTGGGCAAGCTCGGGGATGCCTACGTGCTGGCATCGGAGACCTGCGGGCTCGACATCATCGGCGCCGCCTATCTGCGCGACATCGAGGCCGGCGAACTCGTGGTGATCGACAGCTCAGGCGTGCACAGCATTCGGCCGTTCCACCAGGCCGAGCGGCGCTTCTGCATCTTCGAGTACATCTATTTTGCGCGCCCCGACAGCCGGATCGAAAATCGCTCGGTCTATGAGGTCCGCGAGCGGATCGGCGCTGAGCTGGCGATCGAAGCACCGGTCGATGCCGATGTCGTGGTGCCGGTCCCGGATTCCGGTGTGCCGGCGGCCATCGGCTATTCCGCCCGGTCGGGCGTACCGTTCGGGCTCGGCATCATCCGCAACCATTATGTCGGCCGCACCTTTATCGAGCCGACCGACCATATCCGCAACCTGGGCGTGAAGCTGAAGCACAACGCCAACCGCTCCATCCTGGAGGGCAAACGCGTCATCCTGGTCGACGATTCGATTGTGCGCGGCACCACGTCGACCAAGATCGTCGAGATGGTGCGCCAGGCCGGCGCCGCCGAGGTGCATATGCGCATCTCGAGCCCGCCGACGACCCATAGCTGCTTTTACGGCATCGACACGCCGGAGCAGGAAAAGCTGCTCGCCCACCGCTATTCGGTCGAGGAACTGGCGAGGTTCATCGGGGCCGACAGCTTGGCCTTCATCTCGATCGATGGGCTCTACCGCGCCATGGGCGAGGCCGCGCGGAACCCCGAGCACCCGCAATATTGCGACGCCTGCTTCACCGGCGACTATCCGATCAGCCTGACCGACCACGACCAGCGCGCGAACCAGCCCGAATTGACCTTAATGTTCGAAAGCCGGGCATGACCGCGGCGCTTGCGGGACAGGTCGCGCTCATCACCGGCGCATCGCGCGGACTGGGCGCAGCGACCGCCGTCGCGCTTGCCCGGCAGGGGGCGCATGTCGTGCTGATTGCGCGCACGGTGGGCGGCCTGGAAGAGACCGACGACAAGGTGCGCGCCGCGGGCGGCGAAGCCACGCTGATGCCGCTCGACCTGTTCGAGACCGACAAGCTGGTGGCGCTGGGTCCGACGTTGTTCCAGCGCTTCGGCCGCCTCGACATCTGGGTCGCTGCCGCCGCCGATCTGGGGCAGCTCAGCAGTCTGCCGCAAGCCGACCCGAAGCTCTGGGACCGGGTCTTCACGATCAATCTCACCGCCAACCAGCGCGTCGCCGCGACCCTGGACCCACTGCTGCGCGCCGCGCCGGCCGGCCGGGCGGTGTTCGTCACTGACGGCACCGCGCTTACCGCCAAGGCCTATTGGGCCGCCTACGGCGCGTCCAAGGCCGCCCTCGAGCAGATGGCCGAGGCCTGGGCGATCGAAGCCTCCGTCTCGCGGCTCAAGGTCACGCTGTTCGATCCCGGCCCGATGTCGACCCGCATCCGGTCCAAGGCCTTCCCGGGCGAGGCACCCGGCACCCAGCCGTCGCCAGACGAAGCCGCCGAGCGGCTGGTGGAAACGATCGTCAACGCCCCGTAGGGTGGGCTGAGCGCCAAGCGAAGCCCACCAGGACCGTTGTGGGTTGTCCGCATGGTGGGCTTCGCTGCGATCAGCCCACCCTACGATTCGTCAGAGAAACGCAGCCTGCGCCATCACCCGCGTGCGCTTGTCGGCATTGGCCGCGACATCCCGCGCCAGCACGCCTTCGTGCGCCAGCAACTGGGCCTTGATCGGGATGCCACCGCCGAAACCGGTCAGCCGACCGTCGCTGCTGATCACCCTGTGGCAGGGTACGATCAGCGCGATCGGGTTGGCGCCGTTGGCGGCACCCACCGCCCGGAACGCGCCGGCATAGCCGACCCGCTCCGCCAGCGCGCCATAGGTCAGGGTCTGGCCGAACGGGATCGTCAGCAGGCCCTGCCAAACCTCGCGCTGGAATTCCGTGCCGTCGGGCTTGAGCTCCAGGTCGAACGTGCGGCGTTCCCCGGCGAAATACGCCTCGATCTGCTCCCGCACCGGCGCGATGGCTCTGTCATCCGGAATCGCATCCGGCTTGTCGAGCCGCCCGAAATGAAAACGTTTCACTGCGCCGTGGCTGTCGACTACGGCAGTGAGGAGACCTATCGGGGAGGAAAAGGTTCCAATCCACATGGTTATCTCCAGACTTGAGTCTCGAACTACGATTTCGCTAACTTCGCCAGTTCGGTCTCGGCAACGATCAAAAGCGGTTCCAGCGCACTATGAATCGTGCGCCAAAGAATTCTTTCACGTACGTCCAGAATCATGGCGATAGATATTCCCTGCACCGGCGATGTCCGTCCAAGCTATTTCCGGATGGCGCTCTTTCAGCTCGCCTGGAAGCCGTCGCGACGCCTCAGAGATAATCTCCAGACAACGCGTGGTGGCATAAACGGTACGCCGGTCATCCACAAATGCGTTGTAGGTCATCCCGTCGACAAATTGCCGGCATAAATGAATGTTCTCGATAATATGGAGTAGCGGGGCCTCCGGCGATTTAGAACGCATAGATCGCGTCGCTCGCCACTGGCCGCCGCAGGTACGGTTTCAGGGCGTCCCTGTCGACAACGTCAACCGGCCCAACGAACAACTCTGCGATATAGCGCTTAATTCCGGCATACCCGAACAGGTCGATCGGCGCGTCGGGCTCAAGCTCGATGAAAATGTCGATGTCGCTTTGCGGCCCTGCCTCGCCCCGCGCGACCGAACCGAACAAGGCGGCATGGCGCACACCGCGCCGGCGTAGCTCGGCTTCGTGCTCGCGCAAGCGATTGAGGACCTGTTCACGATTCATTCGCCTAAAATAGGCGAGCCACGGTAAAAATGCGAGTCCCTTGGCGGTCTCAATCCTCGGCGTACGGATTCTTTCCGCCGCCGCGCAGCAGCAGGCGGATCGGCACGCCCTGAAGCCCGAAGGGCTGGCGCAGGCCATTGACGAGGTAGCGCTGATAGGAATCGGGCAATTCGTCCGGCTGCGACAGGAAGAGCGCGAAGGTGGGCGGGCGGGCCTTCACCTGGGTCATGTACCGCAACTTGTTGGTCCGGCCGGCTGCCAGCGGCGGCGCGTGGGCTGAGCGCATAGCCTCGAGCCAGCGGTTGAGCTGTCCAGTCGAGACGCGGCGGTTCCACACGTCGTAGATATTCAGGACGGCGTCCAGCAGCGCGTCCAGCCGCTGCCCGCGCAGCGCCGAGATCGTGACGGTCGGAATGCCCACGACCTGGGGCAGCGAGGTCTGCAGCCGGTCCGACAGGCGCTGCAGCGACGCCTTGCGGTCGGCCACCGCGTCCCATTTGTTGATGGCGATGACGAGCGCCCGGCCCTCCTCCAGCACCCAGCGGGCGATGGTCAGGTCCTGCTTATCCAGCACCGCCTCGGCATCCAGCACCAGGATCACGACATGGGCGAGCCGGATGGCGCGGAGCGCGTCATCGACCGCCATCTGCTCCACCCGTTCGGAAACGCGGGCGCGGCGGCGCAAGCCCGCCGTGTCGACCAGGCGCAGCGCCCGGCCGCCATGCTCGAAATCGACGGCAATGGAGTCGCGCGTCGTGCCGGCCTCGGGCGAGGTCAGCACCCGCTCCTCGCCCAGGAGAGCATTGAGCAGGGTCGACTTGCCGGCATTGGGCCGGCCAACGATCGCGACGTGGATGCGTCCGCTGCTCTCCTCGTCGTCCTCGGCATCATCCGGTTGCGTCGTATCGATATAGGGCGCGAGGGCATCGAACAGGTCGCCCATGCCATCGCCATGCTCGGCTGAGATCGCGACAGGCTGGCCGAAACCCAGCCCGTAAGCCTCGCCGATGCCGGTGATGCCGGCGCGGCCCTCGGCCTTGTTAGCGACCAGGATGATCGGCGTCTTCTGGCGGCGAAGATCACGGGCGACCAGCTCGTCCATCGCGGTGATGCCTTCACGCGCGTCGATGACGAACAGCACGACGTCGGCGTCGCGCACGGCCTGCTCGGTCTGAAGCCGCATCCGCGCCTCCAAGCTGGAGTCGCGCACGTCTTCAAGCCCGGCCGTATCAATGACCCGGAACGGCGCGCCGGCGAGCGTGGCGTCGGCTTCGCGCCGGTCGCGCGTCAGCCCCGGCATGTCGTCGACGAGCGCCAGCTTCTTGCCGGACAGGCGGTTGAACAGTGTGGATTTGCCGACATTCGGCCGGCCGATGATCGCCACCGTGGCCAGACGGCGGACGGCTTGATCCCCCGCCGCTTCGCCGGGGCCCGCCGTGTCGCCGGGGCCGGTCCCGGTCACCGATAGGCGGCGAGCACGCCGTCGTTGGACAGGATGTAGAGCGTCCCGTCGGCTACCACCGGCGGCACATCGATCGTGTCGGAGGCGGTGATCGTGGTGATCACCCGGCCGTCCTCGGGCGAGGCGAAGACGATCTGGCCCATCGAATTGGTCATGATCAGCTGGTTGCCCGCCAGGACCGGGCCCTGCCAATAGACCGGCCGCTTGCGCTTCTCCATATCCTCATGGGTCTGGAGCTGGGAAATCCAGCGCACGCCGCCCTTCTCGCGCGAGAAACAGACCAGCTCGTTATTAGTGTCGAGCACGAAGATGAAATCGCCGGCCGCCCACGGCATGTTGTTGGAGCCGATCTCCTGCTGCCAGACACGTGCACCGGTGCGCTCGTCGATTGCGACAAGGCGGCCGCCCTCGGACACCGAAAAGACCATGCCGCGGTCGATCACCGGCGGTGTCGAAATGTCGGTCAGGCTCCACAGCGCGTTGGTGTGGCGGATCGAGACGAGGTTGTCCTGCCAGGCGATGCGGCCGGTTTGATCGCGCAATGCGAAAATCTCGCCCGAGGAATAGGGGACGACGGAAATCGTCGAATCCACCGCCGGCGTTGCCTGGCCCAGAACGCCCTCGGATTGCGGCAGGCCGGCATGGGTCCAGATCGTTGTCCCGTCGGCAGCGTTGATCACTTGGGTCTGGTTGTCGAGCGTGGTGACGAACAAACGCTCATCGGCGTAGGCGACGGCCGAGCGCGGCGGCGCGGTCAGCTGCCGGCGCCAGACCAGCCCGCCATTGGCCGGATCGAGCGCCTGGATCTCCGGATAGCCGCCGGTGACATAAAGCCGCCCGCCACCATAGGCGATGCCCCCACCCAGCGTGTCGGTACGGGCATCCTGGGGCGATACGCGAACCCGCCACAGCTGATGTCCGGTCTGTGCATCGAGCGCGGTGACCTCGGCCTGGGTGTCGAGCACGAAGATCTTGCCTTCGGCGACGATCGGCGTGCCGGTGAACAGCAGGTGGCTCTGGGGTCCTTCGCCCGCGCCGACCGCCCAGACCTGATGCAGGTCGCTGCCCAGCGCCAGGTTGCCAAGATCGTGGCTGGGGTTGCCGCCGATCTGCGGCCAGTCGCGGTTGGGCGCCGGCGCCGGCAGCGTGACCGAGACATTGGCCAGCTTCTGGTCGATCTTGAGCTTCTGCTCCACCGCCAGCACCGAGACGCGCTTACCGGGCAGCTTCGGCTTGTCCGAGCTGTCGAAAATGCCCGAAATCGTGTCGCAACCCGCGACGGCGCTGAGCACAGTGCCCAGGAGCACCAGACGGATAAGGCGAGAGCGCGCCATCGATTTCATTTCCCGCTGTAAAGTTCGGCAAGCACCCGAGCGCGTCCCGCAAGGTCGGGCGGTGCGCCTGGGTCGTTTGCCAGGTCCGAAAACATCTTCGCGGCCGCGTCCTTCTGGCCGGCCTTGGCCGTCAAAAGCGCGATCGCTTCCCGCGCATCATAGCGCCAGGGGCTGTCTTTGGCTGCAATCTCCTGCAGCCTGGGGATCAGCGGCTCGGGATTGGTCTCGTCGGCGGCGAGATATCCCAGCCGCACCACTGCCAGGTCGCGCAGCAGCGGGTCGGCCGCGGACCCGTCGGCGATCTGGTGATAGATCTGCGACGCGCCGAGCAGGTTGCCGGCCTGCTGGCGCAGCGCCGCCTCGGCGAAGAGGGCCAGCGTCGCCTGGGCCGGCCGAGCCTTGGCGGCAAACTGCGCCAGCGCATCGGCGGTGATCGCCTCAGTGCCCGGCGCCATGCTGGACAGCAGCGCCTCGAACTGCATGGTCTGCGCGGCCTCGCGCGCATGCACCCGCGCCTCGTAATAGTTGAAGGCCGCCACCCCCGCCATCGCGACAGCCATGGCGAGCACCACGGCAGCGCCATAGCGCCGCCAGAAGGCCATCATGCGGTCGCGGCGATAATCCTCATCAACCTCGCGGAAGGCTTCCAAATCCGACATCTAAGACACGATACGGCCGCGACTGCGGCAGCCCTTTACGCTGGAGGCCAAGCAGGATTGAGCGCGGATATCAGACCGCCCAGAGCGGGTCAAGGATAGGTGACCGAGGGCCGATACCATTTCTAATCCGTCATCCGGAGACAGCCGGGATACCTTTTCGAACCTGTGCTGCCCAAAGGTGGATCCCGACTTTCCTCAGGGTGGCGGCTAAGGAAAACGCTCTTCCCCGCGCGCAGCAAGCACCGCCTCTTTACATCATGGCCGCGCCGTGCGCGAGCTACGTCTATGTGCACTATCCTCATCCTGCGGCGACCTGACCATGAATGGCCAGTGCTGATCGCTGCCAACCGCGACGAGTTGGTAAGCCGGCCCTGGCAGCCGCCGGCGGCGCACTGGCCGGACCGGCCCGAAGTGGTCGCCGGGCTGGATACGCTGGCCGGCGGCAGCTGGCTCGGCCTCAATGTGACCGGCGTCGTGGGGGCGGTGCTCAACCGCGAAGGTACCTTGGGGCCACAGGCGGGTAAGCGCAGCCGGGGCGAATTGGTGCTGGACGCGCTCGACCATGCCGATGCGGCCGCCGCGGCTATGGCGCTGGGCGCGCTCGACCCGCTCGCCTATCGGCCGTTCAACCTGGTGATCGCCGACAACCGCGACGCCTTCCTGCTGAGCCACCGCGACGGCAGCGGCAAGACGCCGATCACGGTCGACCCGTTGCCCGAAGGGCTCACCATGGTGACCTCCCTCGAACGGGACGACCCGCGCTCGCCGCGCATCCGTCTCTATCGCCCGCGCTTCGCCGCCGCCGCGGCGCCGGACCCCGCAAATGGCGACTGGACCTCCTGGGAGGCGCTGCTGGCCCAGCGCGGCCAGGAGCCGGGCAGCGGCCCCGGCGGCGCGCTATTCATCGACAGCGCCCTCACCGGGGGATTCGGCACGGTGTCGTCCAGTCTGATCGCACTGCCCGCGGTCGAGCTCCCCGAGCTCAAGCCCGTGTGGCTGTTCGCCAGCGGCGTGCCCGAAAGCTGGAGCTGGGAGCCGGTCGCCCTGCCCTGAGGCGCCCTGCCCTGGAGCGCCCTGCTCAGAATTGAACAGACTCCACGGAAGGGCTACGATGACAGGGGTCACCCCGACTTGCGCCAACCCGCAAGCAGTCACATCCCAGGGGCGCAGACGCGCAGATCAGCAGCGACGAGCCGTCGTTCGGAAGGATTTTTCAAAATGTCGAGACGCCGCCGCATCTATGATGGCAAGGCAAAGACAATGTTCGAGGGGCCGGAGCCCGGCACCTTGATTCAGTATTTCAAGGACGACGCCACCGCGTTCAACGCCCAGAAGCGCGAGATCCTGTCGGGCAAGGGCGTGCTCAACAACCGCATCTCCGCCTTTCTCATGACCAAGCTTGCCGAAATCGGGGTGCCCACCGCCTTCGTCCGCCGCCTGAACATGCGCGAGCAGCTGGTCCGCGAGGTTGAGATCATCCCGGTTGAGGTCGTGATCCGCAACGTCGCCGCCGGCTCGTTCAGCAAGCGCTTCAATGTGCCCGAGGGCACGCCACTCGAACGGTCGGTGATCGAGTATTTCTACAAGAAGGATGAGCTCAACGACCCGATGGTGTCGGAGGAGCACATTACCGCCTTCAAATGGGCGACGCCGCACGAACTGGACGAGATCGTGGCGCTGACCGTCC
>CAZVYC010000097.1:14599-17544 GCA_964631425.1 uncultured Rhodospirillales bacterium | reverse complement strand
CCCGCCAACGATGTCGCGCACCTTCTTCAGCGCCGCTGGCTCGTCATCGGCCAGAAAGTCGGCGACGCCGGAGACGCGCGTTTGCATTTCGGCGCCGCCCAATATCTCGCCATCCACCATCTCGTTGATCGCGGCCGCAACGATCGAAGGGCCACCCAGATGGATGCGGCCATTGCCTTTCACCATCACCACCTCGTCCGACAATGCCGGAATATACGCGCCGCCCGCGGTGCAGCCCCCGAACACCGCCGAGATCTGCGGCAGCCCGTCGGCCGACATGCGGCACTGGTTATAGAACGTGCCGCCGAAATGGTCCTTATCGGGAAAGACCCTATCCTGCTCCGGCAGGTAGGCCCCACCACAATCGACAAGGTAGATGCACGGCAGCCGGTTCTCCCAGGCGATCGTCTGGGCGCGGACATGCTTCTTCACGGTTTCATGAAAGAACGAGCCGGCTTTCACGGTCGCGTCGTTGGCGATGATCATGACGGGCGTACCCTGGAGAATGCCGATCCCCGTCACGATCCCGGCCCCCGGCACCTCGTTGCCGTAGAGCCCCCAGGCCGCCAGCGGCGACAATTCCAGAAAGGGCGTGAAGGGGTCGACCAGCAGGTCGATGCGGTCGCGCACCAACAGCTTGCCGCGCTTATAATGCCGCTTGACATGCGCCTCGCCGCCGCCGGCTATGCCATAGCGGACAGCATCGCGCAGCCGGTCGATCAGACCCTGGTAATGCGCCTGGTTGGCTTTGAAAGCTGCGGATTGGGGGACGATGCGGGTAGGAAGAACAGGCAGGGACGGCGTCGCCATCAGGCGCCCATCCTTTTCGCGATCTCTTCCAGCATCACCTCGGTGGCGCCGCCGCCGATTGACTGCACCCGTGCGTCCCGCACCATCCGCTCGATCGCGGTCTCGCGTAGGTATCCGGCGCCCCCGTGGAATTGCTGGCAGGTATACATCACCTCGTTCACGAGCTCGCCGCAGACCGCCTTCACCATCGACATTTCCTTGACGCAATCGCGTCCGAGCGAATCCAGCCAGGCTGCGTGGTAGACTAGCTGCCGGGCCGCAGTCACTTTGGCCGCCAGCATCGCGAGCCGCTGCCGGATGGCCTGCTTGTCCCACAGTGTCGCACCGAACGCCTTGCGCTGTGTGACCCAGTCGAGCGCCAGCTGGATCGCGACCTGCGCCTCACCCATCGATTGCGCGCCCAGCACCAGCCGCTCGTTCTGAAAATTGCGCATGATCGAATAGAAGCCGCGATTTTCGGCGCCCAGCAGGTTCTCCGCCGGCACGCGGCAATCCTCGAAGATCAGCTCGGCCGTGTCCGACGACCACCAGCCCTGCTTCTTCAGTGCCCTGCCGACCGAGAAGCCCGGCGTGCCCTTCTCCACCGCGAACATCGAGATGCCGCGCGTCGCCTTGACCGAATTGTCAGTCTTGGCGGCGACGAAATAGAGGTCGGCATGCACGCCATTGGTGATGAACATCTTCGTGCCGTTCAGCACGAAATGATTGTCGTCGCGCCGTGCACTGGTCCGCATGCCGGCGACGTCGGAACCGGCGTCGGGCTCGGTGACCGCGACTGCGCAGATCTTGCGACCCGCGATCAGGTCAGGCAGCCAGCGGCGGAGCTGCGCGTCGCTGCCGAAATTAACCAGGTGCGGTGATGCCATGTCGGTATGGACCAGTACGGTGACCGCGAAGCCGCCGAAGGTGGACTTGCCCAACTCTTCGGCCAGAATCGCCGAGGCGATCATGTCCATCGCGCTGCCACCGTATTCCTCGGGATACCGTAGTCCCAGAAAGCCTAGTTTCCCCATCCGGCGCAACACGGGGCGCGGCACCATGCCGGCCTCTTCCCACGCTTCGCCCATGGGTTTTACCTCTTCCGTGACGAAGCGAGCCAGCTGTTCTCGGAACAGCACATGCTCTTCGCGGAAATATGGCCCGTCGGTCGAAACCGGTTCAGGGTATGGGGCGCGGCTATCCATCGAGTCCTCCCAAGCGGCCGCGCGCGCCTTTGCAGCACGCGCTTATCGGCTTTTATCGTGGACCGTCGCGGAAAGCGAGCGTGCCTCAGGTCGTGAGGAAAGATCGCTCGGCGCCTTCCAGGACTACGCAGGTCAGCATGCCGGTCGCGTATGCGCCGGTGTCGATACCGATCCGATTGTGTCTAGTGTCCGGTCTGCCAGTGATGCTGTGACCGTGAACCACGACCTTGCCGAAATCGGCGCGCGACAGCGTGAATTCTTCACGGATCCACAGCATGTCTTCCTCGGATTGCTGCTCGATCGTGACATTCGGACGAAAGCCGGCATGAACGAACGCGTAGTCGCCTTCGACATGATAGAGCCGGCACCGGCGCAGAAATTCGAGATGCTCGGTTGGCGCGTTCGCGGCTAGGTTCCGTTGCGCCGCGAGAAGTGCATCCGGATCGGCGGGGTCGGGCGCACGGATGGCATAATTATGGAGGGTGGCGTCACCGCCATAGGCGAGCCATGCAGGTCCGATCTTGCTGTCCTCCAGGAAGCGCAAAAGACTGTCCTCGTGATTGCCCTTCAGAAAGACGAACTCGAACCCCGGAAGCGGCTCGGTGAGCAACAGCTCGATCACGCCCCGGGAGTCAGGGCCCCGATCGATATAATCGCCAAGATAGATGGCAAGCTTGCGGCTACCGGGGTGTGCGGCGGCATCCTGTTCGATCAGCCCGTGCAGCCGCTTCAGCAAACCGGCGCAGCCATGCACGTCGCCGATCGCATATAGCCGGCTCCCGGGCGGGACTTCCGCGCGTGCGGCTCGCAATCTGGAGGATCGGCGAAACAGGTTTGCGAACATGCCGCCACTATGCCGGGTTGTTTTGGGAAGCCAAGAGGCAAAGCAATGGATACGATCCGATGCCGGCGAAATGTCACGTCAAAAACTCTTGTATTGTGTGGGTTTCG
>CAZVYC010000097.1:9273-14499 GCA_964631425.1 uncultured Rhodospirillales bacterium | reverse complement strand
TCGAATCAGGAAGAAGAATCGGCGAAAGTCCGCCACGGCTTTCAGTTAAGAGCTCCGTAAAGGGGCCTTTAGGATTGGTGGACATCATCAACTAAGAAAGAATATCCGCACACCTGGAGATCAGCTTGCCGCCCCTGCGGCATCGCTGAGTTCTCAACCTCGATCTTGATTCCCGTGGACGGGACTCTCATACAGCGCCGTCCCGCTGACTGACGATGTGCGCACTCACGCGCTTCTCTGGGAGTTTTGATGAGCAAAGCCTTACTGATCCTGGGAATGCACCGCAGTGGCACGTCCGCGTTGGCCGGCACTCTGCGTCTGGCAGGGCTTGATCTCGGGCCGAATCTCACGCCCGGCCGTGATGATAACCCACGGGGGTTTTTCGAGCATGACGAGATTTGGCGCGTGCACCACACGCTTCTTCAAGCGCTGGGCAGCGATTGGCACGACATCCGTTGTTTGCCTGCTGGATGGCAGCAAAGCGATGCCGCGAAGCGGGCTGTGCTGGACTTGGGTGCGATCTTGCGCCGCGATTTCCTGTGTTCGGACCTTTGGGGAGCGAAGGATCCCCGTGCCAGCCGCCTCTTCGATTTATGGCCGGGGTTGGCCCAGTCGATGGGTATGGATCTCCGGGTGGTTCTGGCGCTCCGCCATCCTTTTGAAAGCGCTCGCTCGCTTGCGCGGCGCGACGGAGTCAGCGAGGCGCACGGCCTAGCGCTGTGGCTCCGCTATACGCTCGAAGCGGAGCGCGCGACACGGTTTCAGCCGCGTGCTATCCAGCCCTACCAGAACCTTCTAGCGAATTGGCAGCAAGAGCTCGATCGTCTTGACAGCGTGCTTGAGTTGCGCTTACCGGCGCGCACCTCTGAGCAGAACACAGACATTGCGGATTTTCTTGATGTAGGCCTGTGGCATCAGAAAGCGTGCGAGGATTGGACGGGCGGGGAAGATACGGGGCCGGTTTCTTCCTGGTGCGCGGATGCCTACGCGGCGATGCTGACGTTCCCGAATGCAACGGTCGCAGAGACCCTCGATGCAATAGCGGGGCAATTCGATGAATGGGAACGTCAAGCCAATGCCCTTTGCGCGCAGGTGGCTTACCAGCTGACGCAGCAAAACCACCAGGATAAGGCGATCCGCTGGCTGGAAGGCGAGCGCGACCTGCTGATCAAGACCGTCCGTTCCTTGGAGCAGGAACGGCGCCGGCTGGCCGAGGATCGCAGTGAGGAACTGGTGCTGGCTGGGACCGTCCGGTCGCTGGAGGAGGAACGCGGCCGGCTGATCGAAGATAGGCGCAGGGAAGTCGCCGATCACGAAGCCCGGCGGCTGATGCTGACCGAGACGATCCGGTCCCTGGAGGAGGAGCGCAGTCGGTTAGTCGAGGATCGGCGCAGAGAAGTCGCCGATCACGAGGCCCAGCGGCTCCTTCAGGCCGAGACGATCCGTTCGCTGGAGACAGAGCGCTGCCGGCTGATCGAGGATCGGCGCAAAGAGCTCGCCGACTTCCAGGAGCGTCACCACTATCAAGCCGAGGTGATCCGATCGTTGATGCATGAACGCGATCGCCTGGCCGAAAAGGTGCGCAGCGAAGAAATGAGGCGCAGCAGCACTGAAGCCGACCTGTCGACGGCCAATCGTCGGGTCGAGCAGCTTGAGATCGATGCCGGGCATCTGCGGTCCGCTCTGGACGCGATGTATCGGTCCCGCTCCTGGCGCGTGACCGCTCCGATGCGCGGCGTCACAAGGTTGTTCGTGGAGCGGGTAGGGAACGGATCGGATACTGTCACCGAGACCTGCGAGGCCGGACCGGCGGCAGGGGAACCGAGTGTTGCAATTGAGTACTCAAACACTGCGTCCGTCGTCCTCGGTCTGCCGGAGGCCACCAATCTATCTGAACCGATGCCGCGGCCCTCGGCAACAAGGACACTGGACGACAGGTTGCGCATTCTCATCGTAACGCCCGACATACACGGTCCCGTTCGCAATGGGGGCATCGGTACGGCATTTTCCGCGCTGGCGATTTCGTTCGTACGATGGGGATATGAGGTCAGCATCCTGTATGCGCTCGGTGACTATACCGAGAGCGAACCCGTCGCCTATTGGCGGGAGTACTATTCTGCGGTCGGTGTAAACCTGATTCCGCTGGAAGCTCAGACGCTCGACATGAAGCCGGAGCTGCAAGGTTCACTATACAGTCAGTCGGCCTGGAAAGTTCATTGCTGGCTTAAGACGCGCGAACAGGATTTCGACCTGGCAGTATTTCCGGAATGGATGGGCCTTGCCTACTACGTCCTGATCAGCAAGGGCCATAACCTAGCCTATGGCGACCTGACCATCGCGGTGAACGCGCATAGCCCCGAGAATTGGGCGCTGCAAGGAAATCGGGCGTTGCCCGACAGCCCCGACATGCTGGATCGAGAATTTATGGAGCGCGAAACGGTCAGGCGCGCCGACTGGCTGATCAGTCCAAGCGTGTACATGTTCGATTGGATGCAGAAGCACCAATGGCAGCTTCCGGCGCAGCGCGACGTAATCCAGAACTTGTTGAGCGAGTGCTCCTTTCAAGACGAACGAGCGGAGGGCGATCCGGCGGTTCGCGAACTGGTGTTCTTCGGAAGACTTGAATTCCGGAAAGGCATGAAGCTTTTCTGCGACGCGATCGATCGGCTGTCAGCAACGCAGCTCAGGGAGCTGGAGCGTGTCACGTTTATGGGGAAAGGCTCCCAGGTGAAGGGACTCGCCTCGGCCGAATACATTCGTATGCGCAGTCATGGCTGGAGTATTCCCGTCGATATTTATACGGACCGCAATCGCGAGGAGGCGCTGAGCTACCTGGCACGGCCGGGCGTTCTCGCCGTCATCGCCTCGCTCTCCGAGAACTCGCCGTACACGGTCCTGGAGTGTCTGCATCATCGTGTCTGCTTTCTGGCAACCACGGTCGGCGGCATTCCGGAATTGGTGCATCCCGACGATCGTGACCGATCCTTGTTCGATCCAACTCCAACCTCTCTGGCGCAGAAGCTTGCAGATGCGCTGCAAGAGGGAACCGCGCCCGCGCGGATGGCCCAATCGCAGGAACAGACGCGTGCGCTCTGGTCCGCTTGGCTGGAGCGGATCGCGCAGGCCAGACGGGCAGAAGGCCTTACCGCCGTCGGCGGCACGAGGGAGGCCTCGCCACTGATCAGCGTCTGCCTGGTGCATCATAACCGCCCAGCACTGCTCGCTCAGGCGCTGGATTCGCTGCGGGCACAGACGTATCCGAATTTTGAGATCGTGCTCGTGGACGACGGAAGCCCGTCGGCCGAAGCGCAGGCATTTCTCGACGCGCTGGAGCCGGAATTCGCCAGCCGCGGCTGGCAGATCATCCGTCAGCCCAACCGCTATCTCGGCGCCGCCCGCAACCGCGCCGCTGAGGCCTCCAGAGGCTCGTATCTGTTGTTCATGGATGACGACAATGTTGCCATGCCCAACGAGCTGGAGGTGTTCGTCAAGGCTGCGCTCAACAGCCGCGCGGACATTTTGACTTGTGTCGCGCAGCTCTTCCAGGGCGACAGGCCGCCCGCAAAGCCGGAGAAGATATGGCTACCCTTGGGTGGCGCTCTGGGGCCTGGCTTGTTTCGTAACGTCTTTGGCGATGCCAACGCTCTATGGAAGCGCGATGTTTTCCTGCGCGCCGGTGGCTATACTACTGACCATGGCGTCGGCCATGAGGACTGGGAATTGTTCGCGGAGGCCATTTTCAGAGGATTTCGGCTGGAAATAGTGCCTGAACCGCTCTTTTGGTACCGAATTCACGCCAGCAGCATGCTGCGGACAGGCGATATCTGGGCCGACCATGCCCGCAGCGTCCGGCCCTATATACGGCATGATCCGTCCGGTCTGGGGCTGGCGAGCGCTTATGCCGTGTGCCTGCTGCAAAGCCGCGTCGTCTCCTTGAACGTTGATGATCTCAACGCCCAGATCGCGGAGTGGCGCAGCCATGCCTACGTTCCCGTAATGGGACACGTCAAAATCCGCCGCGTCTACGAGCCGCCCTTCCCGGACGGCTGGGTGGGACGGAGCGTCTCGCTGTTAATCGAACCGCGCAAGCCCATCTTGGGACTGCAGCTGTCGGGCTGGAGACCCGACGACTCAGAGGATGAGATCGAGATTACTCTGCGCCTTCATGACCAGTCGTCGTCGAAAAGGATCGGCGGTGGTACCTTCGCGGTGAATCTCAGCTTTAACCAGCCCGTTTCCGCAGGTGGTATCCTGTCGATCGAAGCCAGCGCCGTTCGGCAAGCGAGTGGCGTTGACGGACGAATGATTTCATTTATTCTAGATGACATAGAGGTCACCCACTAATCTGCAATAGACGTTGGATGGCGTTTGACAAGCGTCCGAGCATATTGGTTTGTATTCACCAATAGATCCCATGATGCAGAGCCATTGCAACCGGACGTCCGCAAGTTCTTCACGTTGTCGAGAATTGCTGTATTCTCAATTTTCCTAAGTTTGCAGATGAATCGCTGCCAGGATCATGTCGCGCGGAGCGCATCTTCTCAGGTGTATTCCATGTTGCAATGCGCCACTGTTCCGGCTTAAAACCACCCGTCCGAGGCTTCCGGGTCGGGCCTCCCGAGTGAACGCTTCGTGTTTGGCAAGCGCTGGTCGGGCGTCCGACCGGATCGGGTACGTCTGGTCGCGCGGGCGGCCTTCGGTCACCAACGCGGGCCACGCTGGAGAGGGATGTATCGGATGTCGGATAGCCCCGTCAGGTTGATCCAGACGCGTCGGTTCGGAGATGATCGCGGCTGGTTCTCGGAAACCTTCAGGGAGAAGGATTTTCCTGGATTGGCTGGTCTCGGGCGCTTCGTACAGGACAATCACTCGTTCTCGCGCGCCGTCGGAACGCTGCGCGGCATTCACTTCCAGTCGCCCCCGCATGCGCAGGACAAGCTTGTCCGCTGCCCGCGGGGCCGAATCCTTGATTTCGCCGTCGACCTGCGGGGCGGATCGCCGACTTACGGCCGATGGGTCTGCGTCGAGCTCTCGGCTGAAAACGGCCGCCAGCTTTTCGTTCCCGTCGGGTTCGGGCATGCCTTTCTGACTGTGGAGCCCGATACCGAGGTCATCTACAAAGTGTCGATGCCCTATTCGCCGGAGCATGATACCGGCATCTTCTGGAACGATCCGGCGCTCGGCATCACGTGGCCGATCGAGCCCGCGGCGGCGATCCTGTCCGAC
>CAZVYC010000097.1:0-9263 GCA_964631425.1 uncultured Rhodospirillales bacterium | reverse complement strand
ACAAGGTCAGCGACTACTACGCCCCCGACTGTGATGGCGGCATCCGATGGGACGATCCCGACATCGCGATCGATTGGAGGCTCGGCGGCCGCACGCCCCGGCTTTCGCCCAAGGACATGGTGCTCCCCCGGCTTGCTGATTTCGTCACCCCGTTCACCTATGACGGCCGCCCCCTCCGCCCCTTGCAGGAATAGACAATCCGGAATGTCAGCACCCTCCCTTCGCGTACTGGTTACCGGCGGCGCCGGCTTCATCGGTTCCGCATTGATCCGCCGCCTGATCGCGGAAAGCGATCATCACGTGCTCAATTTCGACAAGCTGACCTACGCCGGTACGCTGACCTCGCTCGCGACCGTCGCGGATCATCCGCGCTATCGCTTCCTCAAGGCGGATATCTGCGACGCGACCGCTGTCCGCGAGGCATTCACCGGGTTCGATCCCGACATCGTGGTGCATCTGGCGGCTGAAAGCCACGTCGACCGCTCGATCGACGCGCCGGGAGATTTCGTCCAGACCAACGTCGTCGGCACCTATACGCTGCTTCAGGAAGCGTTGCGCCATTTCCGCAGCCTGCCCGACATTCGGCAGGATCGCTTCCGCTTCCACCATGTTTCGACCGACGAGGTGTTCGGCTCGCTGGGCCCGACCGGCTATTTCTGCGAGACCACGCCCTATGATCCGCGGTCGCCCTATTCGGCCTCGAAGGCCTCCTCCGACCATCTGGTGCAGGCTTGGGGCCACACTTACGAGCTTCCCGCGCTGCTGACCAATTGCTCGAACAATTACGGGCCCTACCAGTTTCCCGAGAAGCTGATTCCGCTGATGATCATCAAGGCGCTCGCCGGCGAGACCCTGCCGATCTATGGCAAGGGCGACAATATCCGCGACTGGCTGTTCGTCGAGGATCATGCCGACGCGCTTCATCTCGTCTTCGAGACCGGCAAGCCCGGCGAATGCTACAATGTCGGCGGTTCGGCCGAACGCACCAACATCACCGTGGTCCAGACCATCTGCGCGATCCTGGACGAGGTGAGGCCGCGCCCCGACGGCCGCCCCTATGCCGAGCAGATCGGCTACGTGACCGACCGGCCGGGCCACGATCGGCGCTATGCGATCGACGCCTCGAAGATCGGGGCGGAGCTGGGGTGGAAGCCGCGCAACGGCTTCGAAGACGGCATCCGCAAGACGGTTCAATGGTATCTCGATACTGAGTTCTGGTGGCGCGAGATCGTGGCCCGGACCGATGCCGCCACGCGGCGCGGGCTGGCTGCGTGAGCGCACCCATGGAAATTCTGGTGACCGGCGGCCAGGGCCAGATGGGCATTGAGCTGGCGGCCTTCTCCTGGCCCGATGGCGTCAGCATCCATGCGCCGCCGCGCGCCGAGCTCGACTTGACCAGCGCCGACAGCGTGCGCGCCGCGTTCGCGGAGCACCGCTACGCAGCGGTCATCAACGCCGCCGCCTACACCGCGGTCGACCGGGCGGAAAGCGAGATCGGCGCCGCTTTCGCAGCGAACGCGCTGGGGCCGGCGCTGCTCGCCGAGGCGACCAAGGAAGCCGGCATTCCGCTGGTCCACGTATCGACCGATTACGTGTTCGACGGCTCCAAGCCGGATCCTTACGAGACCGACGACGCGATCAATCCGCTGGGCGTGTACGGCGCCAGCAAGGAGGCGGGCGAGCAGGCCGTGCGCAGCGGCAATCCCCGCTCGGTCATCCTGCGCACCGCCTGGGTGGTGAGCGCGCATCGCCAGAACTTCGTCAAGACCATGCTGCGGCTGGGCGCCGAGCGCCCGGTGCTGCGCGTTGTCGATGATCAGCTTGGCTGCCCGACCGCGGCCGCGGATCTGGCCGAAGCGGCGGCCCGGATCGCGCTGCGCCTGGCTGGCGACGCGGATGCGCCCACCGGCACCTATCATTTCGTCAACGCCGGCCACACCACCTGGTGCGGCCTCGCCCGGGCGGTCTTCGCCTTTGCCGCATCGCAGGGCGGACCGGCGCCATCGGTCGAGGCGATCACGACGGCCGAGTATCCGACTCCGGCGCGCCGGCCCGCCAATTCCCGGCTGGCGACCGGCAAGCTTACTGCGCATTTCGGCATTTCGCCGCGTCCGTGGCAAACAGCGGTGCAAGAAATCATCGGCAGGCTGCTGCCGGCAGCGTCATAAGGGCGAGGGACCAATGAAGGGCATCATACTGGCAGGCGGGTCCGGGACCCGCCTCTATCCCGTGACGCGGGCGACGAACAAGCAATTGTTGCCGCTCTACGACAAGCCGATGATCTATTACCCGCTCTCCGTCCTGATGCTGGCGGGAATCCGGGACATCCTCATCATCACCGCGCCGGAATATGTCGGCAGCTACGCAGCCTTGTTCGGGAACGGCGAGCAGCTTGGCGTCAGCATCAGCTATGCGCCGCAGCCGCGGCCGGAGGGGCTGGCCCAGGCCTTCATCATCGGGCGAGATTTCATCGGCACGGACGACGTGATGCTGGTGCTCGGCGACAACGTCTTCTTCGGCGCCGGCCTTAGCCAAAAGCTGGCCGACGCCGGCGCGCGCAACCCCGGGGCAACCGTGTTCGCCTATCATGTCGCCGACCCCGAGCGTTACGGCGTCGTCGAGTTCGACGCCCAGGGCAAGCCGGTCGACATCATCGAAAAGCCGGCGCATCCCGTTTCGCCCTGGGCCGTGACCGGCCTGTACATCTACGACAACCGCGTTCTCGACATCGCCGCCGCGGTCAAGCCGTCGGCGCGCGGC
The DNA here is from genome assembly GCA_964631425.1 of uncultured Rhodospirillales bacterium. Classification (GTDB taxonomy): domain Bacteria; phylum Pseudomonadota; class Alphaproteobacteria; order BOG-932; family Roseiterribacteraceae; genus BOG-932. Next base: position 6,503 of record CAZVYC010000097.1, on the reverse strand, counting down.
GAGCTCGAGATCACGTCGGTCAACATGGAATACCTGAAGCAGGGTGCGCTCTGCGTCGAAAAGCTCGGCCGCGGCTATGCCTGGCTCGACACTGGCACGCATGACGCGATGCTGGAGGCCGCCGAGTTCGTGCGTGCAGTGCAGCATCGCCAGGCGATTCAGATTGCGTGCCTGGAGGAAATAGCTTACCTCAATGGTTTTATATCGCTGAGCCAGTTGCGGCATTGCGCTGAGAACCTCAGCAAGACGCCCTACGGCAAGTACCTGTTGAAATTCATTGATGAGCAAATGGCGATAGGAGAATAGATTACTGAATTTGAACGCTCCGGCTGGTGTTTTGAGGTGTGGTTGCAGCGGTTGCGTCGCATGTTTGTCAACGATCACCGGGTCATCGTTCGAGCGCGTTAGTTCTTGTCTAGGTCAGGCAAGGTTTTGGGACTATTCATGTCATCTTTTTTTGACGACTATGCCGCAATCGTCCAATCGGGCCTGTTTGACGCCGATTACTATATTTCCGCAAATCCTGACGTCGCTGCCCTCAATTGCGACCCGCTGGTGCACTATCTGGAGCGGGGCGCGCGGGAGATGCGCAACCCGAACAGGGAATTCGACGCTAGCTCCTACGCGCTGCGGTGCCGCGAAAGGGGGGAGGAGCCCGAAAACCCGCTTCTCCATTTTATAAGGTTCAAAGCTGCCGGGCTGCGGCAGCCGCCTGCGGCGACGACAGAGCCGGAAGTTCTCATGGCGCTTGAGAAGGCGTCGGTCGGGAACGGATCTGCGGGCGGGACCCGGCGTGTGGTGGGCAACGGCTGGCTGGTTGCGCGCGCGCCCGTTACCCAAGTGGACGTCGCGGTCGGGCGGTTCGGGGCGGCCGCCCGCTACGGGCTGCCCCGGGCCGACGTCGCTCAAACGTACCCGCAATACCCCCGATCCGAGCAGTCGGGATTTGCGTTCACCTTCCCCGGCCTGCCGCCGGAGGTGACGGAAGGGCTGGTGGATTTCGCCTTCACTATCAAGACCGCGGACGGACGAACCCACCAGAGCTCGGTTGTTACCTATTTGTTGCCGGCCGCAGATGCAGGCGAGGCGGGACGGGCGTCTGCGCCCGGCCGTCTTCCGCCGCTGAAACTGGAGATCGATTCGGTTTCCGTCGACAAGGCCGGAATGCTGCGCGTCTCCGGCTGGTCGGTTTGTCTTGACCCGATCGCAGCGGTCGAGGTTTTCATCGACGGCGAGCGGCTGGGTACAGCCGATTTCGGCCAGCCGCGCGAGGATGTGGGGCTGGCATTTCCCGATTATCCCGGCTCCAGCCGGCCCGGGTTCGGCCTGACATGCGACATCAGACGGCTCGGGGCCGGCCGCAAGACTCTCAAGGTTCGCGCGGTGGCCTCGACGGGCATTTCGCGTGACGCGGAGCTGCCGATCGACCTGGCGCCGCCGCCGAAGCCGGCCATCAAGCCGCAGGACAGCACGGTCAACGTCTTTTGCGATGTGATCGAGCTTGGCACGGACGGATGGCTGGTCGCCGAGGGTTGGGCTGTTTGCCCCGCCGAGACCCAGGAAATTCTGGTCGAGCTCGATGGAACTGTCGTGGGCATGGCTGAGATCGGCCGCGAACGGACCGATGTCGGTAGCCATTTCCCGGCATTGCCGCATGCCCGTCGCTCCGGCTTCTCGTTTCGCAAACTGACCCATCCGGTCCCGGAAGGCGAGCACATGGTGGTTCTGCGCGTGCGCAGCGCCGCCGGCGAGGTGGAAATCCCCTTGCCCGTGACCGCGCGGCCGGAGGCCTCGCGACCGGCCGTCACCGAGCCAGCTCGCCAGGTGGCGGGAAGCGAGCTGCTGAAGCTCAACATCGATATCCCGCAACTGGTCGCCGGCGCGGTGGCGAATCCCGTGCGTGGCAATCTCGAGATCGCCGGTTGGGCCGTGGCGCGCAACGGCGTTGGCAGCATCGAAATCGCGGTCGACGGCGAGCCTTTGACCAAGGCTTTTACCGGCGTCCGCCGTCTGGACGTCTACGCGCAGTTCGGCGACTGGCCGGGGGCCCTCACCAGCGGCTTCACCGCCCTGCTGTCGCACCGATCGCTGCCCATCGGCAGTCATGTTCTCAGCGTCACCCTGCGTGACGAAGCTGGGAACGCGATCGCAACCGAGTTTTCCATCGACGTCGAGGAAGCACCGGAAACAATTGGCCCTTGGTCGCTGCGTGACAAGACGGTGCTCGCTGAAAACGACCTTAACGGCCGCATTCTCGCGGGCCTGGACTGGAAGCCGCGCTTCTGGGTCGCTCTCGCCGTCCCGGCAAAGGACGAGGCCGCCTTGGGCCCTGCGCGCCGGACGCTCAAGTCCCTCGCCGCGCAGACCTACTCCAACCTGCGCATCCTCGTCCTGCCGTACGGCAAAGGCGCAAAGGACGACACGTTCGCCGCTGACCTTCTCGCGGACGTCCCCAGCTTGGCTGAGCGGATCGAGCTGGTGAAGCGCCCCGCCGCCACGCTCGACAGCTTCATCGGGCCGCAAGCAGACACGCCCGCCTATTTCATGGTGCTGCGGCCGGGAGACGAGCTGGGCTGCGATGCTTTCGTCGAATTCGCGGTCGAGAGCGGCCTCAGGCGCGATGCCGATTTGCTCTACGCCGATGACCGGCGCGTGAGCCCCGTCACCGGCGCGCTCGAGGCGTTCTTCAAGCCGGACTGGTCGCCCGACCTCCTGCTGTCGACCAACTATATCGGCCGCGCCTGGTGCGCCAGCGCCGGATTGATCGCACGGAGCGGGATGACGCTCGGCGATATCCTGAAATGCGGCGCCTACGATCTCATCCCCCGGCTGAGCGAGGCGGCAACATCGGTGCGCCACGCCCAATCGGTCCTGCTGCAGGAGGCGCCGGAGGCGCGCGAGACGCCTGAGGCCGAGCGGCAGGCCTTGGAAGGCGCGCTCAAGCGGCGGGGCATCGACGGCGTCGTCGAGGACGGCGTGGCGCCGGGCATCTTCCGCGTCCGGCGAACTTCGGTGACCAAGGGGTTGGTCTCGATCATCATCCCGACCTGCGCCGCGCGCGGCCTGATCAAGACCTGCCTCGACACGCTCCGCGACCAGACCGCGTATCGCAATTTCGAGATCGTCTGCATTGAGAACATCCCGGCCGACCAGCAGGATTGGAAGACCTGGCTGCGCGCCAATGCCGACGTGGTGATCGAGACCTTCGAGCCCTTCAACTGGTCGCGCTTCAACAACCTCGCCGTCGCGCAGTCGAAGGGCGAGTTCCTGCTGTTCCTCAACGACGATATCGAGATCATCCGGCCCGACTGGCTCGACGTGCTGCTCGAGCACGCCCTCCGGCCGGAGGTCGGCATCGTCGGGCCCCAGCTGCTCTATCCCGATCGCCGGGTGCAGCATGCCGGCATGTTCCTGGCCGGGATGGGGATCGCGCGCCACGCCTTCCGCTACATGGAAGCTGACGATCCCGGCTATTTCGGCCTGGCCCGGACCCAGCGCAACGTCATCGCCGTGACCGGCGCCTGCCTGCTGACGCGGCGCGAAACCTTCGAGGCGCTCGGGCGCTTCGACGAGACGCACACCGTCGTCAACAACGATCTCGACTACTGCCTGCGCGTCTGGCGCGCCGGGCTCAGCACGATCTACACCCCGCACACCACGCTCATCCACCACGAGCAGGCGAGCCGGATGGAGATCGACGACATCTACGACGCCGGCGCCTTCGAAAGCCAGTGGGCCAACCTGTTCGTGGCCGGCGATCCTTTCTTCCACCCACGACTGTCGAAAGAGCGCGACGACTATTCCTGCGAGTGGGAACCGGTCCAGGTGCTCTGCCCGGGTCGCCCGGTGTTCGCCCGCGAAACGATCCGGAAGATCCTGATCGTCAAGCTCGACCACATCGGCGATTGCGTCACCGCGCTCCCCGCCGTCCGTCGGCTGAAGCGGCACTTCCCCGACGCCAGCCTGCACGTCCTGACCGGCCGCGCCTCCAGGTCGATCTGGACGATGGAGCCAGCGATCGACGAAATCATCGAGTTCGACTTCTTCCACGCCAAGTCCAGCCTGGGCGCCGTCGAGCGCACCGAGGAGGATTGGCGCGCGCTGTCCGACCGGCTGATCCCTTACGGCTTCGACCTCGCGGTCGACCTGCGCAAGCATCTCGAAACCCGGCCGGTGCTGCTTCATACCGGCGCGCGCACGCTCGCCGGCTATGACCACAAGGGCCGCTGTCCCTGGCTCGACGTGGCGCTCGAATGGAGCGAAGACCAGGCCTCCTTTCACAAACGGCAGCACGCCGCCGACGATCTGACCAACCTCATCGACGCCATCGCCGCGGCCGGCGAATCCGACCGCAGCGTCATCGTCGGGCAGCAGGCCGCCCTGCCCAAGGCGCCCTGGGTACGCAAGCTGTTCAAGAAGCCTGTCGTCTGCATTCACCCCGCCGCCGGCAACGAGATGAAGCAGTGGCCCCCGGATTACTTCGCGCTGCTGATCAACCAGCTGATCGCGCTGGAGGATGTGCATGTCGCCGTGGTCGGCGGTCCCGACGACGAGCCCATCGCCTCCGCGATCCTTGCCAACGTCACCCATCCCGAGAAAGTCTGGTCGATGGTGGGCAAGCTCAAGCTGGCTGAGCTTCCCGGCTTCATCGCGGCCTGCGTGCTGTTCGTCGGCAACGACAGCGGCCCCAAGCACATCGCCGCGGGCCTGGGCGTTCCGACGGTCGGCATCCATTCCGGCATGGTCGACTCCCGGGAATGGGGCCCCGTCGGCGTTCTCGCGATCGGCATCGACCGGGACATGACCTGCTCCCCGTGCTACCGGGCAAGGCTGGACGAATGCCACCGCGCGCTCGCCTGCCTGCGACAGATTCTCCCGGGCGATGTATACCGAGCCTGCAAGCGCATGCTGTCCCTGCGTCCTCCCGACGCGCGGAAAACGGGAGCCAAGGGCAAAATTATTGCATTGCAACAATAATGAAGAGTGCGGTAAGATAATGCCATCAAAGCGCCAATCCAGACGTAAAATCAAGGAACTGACAGTGACCTATATTCCAGCTTTTAAGCTCTTGAAGGAGCGGCTTTCCATTGTGACAGTAAACGGTCACCTTAAAGTCAATAATACCTATGACGAGTTCCTGAATCTTGTTCGGCTTTTGCTGGGCAGCGTCACCGTCGACGAAGCTTGGTACTTGGCTGAATACCCTGACATCGCCGAGGCCGTTGCTGCGGGCGAGGTGAAATCGGCGCGCCATCATTTTATCGATTCGGGTTACTTCGAAGGTCGGCTCCCCGGACCGCTCGAGGTTGACGAAGAGTGGTATCTGACCGAGTATCCCGACGTGGCGGAGGGAATCAAACGCGGCGAAATCCAGTCGGCGCGCCAGCATTTCCTGGAGCACGGCTATGAAGAGGGTCGGTTGCCGTCCGCTTATTGACGCGCAGCGCAACGGGTCCGGAGGGGTGTGGTCAGGCCGCTTCCAGGCTAAGGACCCGCGGCGCCGATCGACCGGTAAATTATTTGGGGCCTGGCGAACATGATTCTGATAACCGGCGGCGCGGGCTTTATCGGCTCGTATCTTCAGGCTGAGCTGGCGGCGCGCGGGCATCAGACCGTCATCGTCGATTGGCTGGGCAATGTCGGGAAATGGCGCAATATCGCGCGCCATCCCCCGACGCGCATCATTGCGCCTGAGATGCTGGACGCGTTCCTGGCCGCCGACCCCGAAATCGAGATGGTCTACCATCTGGGCGCGATCAGCGAGACCACCGCCACCGACGGGGACCTGGTCTGGCGCACCAATGTCGAGCTGTCCCGCCGGATCTGGAACTGGTGCGCGGCGCGGAAGGTCCGGCTGGTTTACGCCTCGTCGGCCGCGACCTACGGCAACGGGGATCAGGGCTTCGACGATGATCCCGCGCGCTTGGCCCAGCTGGCCCCGCTCAATCTCTATGGCTGGTCCAAGCATGTCTTCGACCTGCAGGTCATGAAGCTGGTGGGCGAGTCCGGCTCCGTTCCGCCGCAATGGGCAGGTCTCAAATTCTTCAACGTCTACGGCCCGAACGAATACCACAAGGGACCGATGATCTCGGTCGTCAAGGTCAAGTATGATGAGCTCGCCGCCGGCGGCGCGGCGCGTCTGTTCCGGTCTGACCGGCCCGGCCTGGCCGATGGTGCGCAGGCGCGTGATTTCATCTGGGTCGGCGACGTGGTCGACGTGATGCTGTGGCTGTATGACGCGCCCGACGTCAGCGGCCTGTTCAACCTCGGCACCGGCACGGCCCGCACCTATCTCGATCTCGCCCACGCCGTGTGCGACGCCATGGGGGTCGAGCGCCGCGTAGACTTCATCGACATGCCCAAGGCGCTTCACGGCCAGTACCAATCCTTCACCCAGGCCAGCATGGAGCGCCTCCGCAACGCCGGCTACGCCCAGCGCTTCACCTCCCTCGAGGACGGCGTGGCGCAGTACGTAAAGACCTACCTGACCGGCAACTCCCAAT